>JBAQSX010000168.1:0-18846 GCA_049296695.1 Methylococcaceae bacterium
TGTGCATTATTGATTGTAAAACACCAAAATGGTATTTAGTTGCATTAGGTACAATTAATGCGCTACCGTTAGCAATAATCGATGGTGCAATAAAACCAATAGGCATATATAATCTAGTCTCAGATGATACTTTAGGTAAAAGCAAATAATCATTTTTAGGCTGGCGTTTTTCACCAAATAGGCTTGGATAGTCTGCTAGTTTTCGCGTTGTTTCTCTATGGCTGGCTCGTCTAAATTCTTGGACTTGTTTAATGCGTTTCATAATAAATGGGCTAGATTTTATTGCGCTAGGCTCTACATTTTCTAACCATAAACACCAGCGTTTTTGATTGTTAATAAATTCATATCCACCCATATAATCGAAAATAAATTGTTGGTTATGTTCTGATTCATCTAATAATTGATTTTTATCTTCTTGTGAAAGAATTAAGTACCCATTATCAATAGACATACTGCCATAATTCATACTAGGACTATTAGAAATAGGAGTCATCCGCTTTTCTAAAAAAATACTAGGAGCATCGACTAAATAAGGATTAATCTGCGAAACTTTTGTTTCAATCGCTTCACCTTTTATATTGCTATAATTAAATAATCGATAATTATTTGTCTCTTTCAAGCCAAAACCAATAATCACACAATGCACCGCCGCAACTCCCCTACCTTCATTATTCCAACGAAAAGTACGATGTGCAAAATAAATTTTTATTCCTTGCATTAATAAATAAGACCATAGAATACTAACTTGTTCGCCTTGACAAATACTATTGGTTGATACAAAAGCAACAGAAATAGAATAATTACATTTAATATAAGAAGTTGCTTTTATATACCATGCACTGACATAATCTAAAACCCCCGCGCCTTTAATAGATGAAATAAGCGGTTCAATATCTGTTTTTTGTTGCAGCGTTTGTTCTTTTTTACCAATAAAAGGCGGATTACCCATAATAAAACTGCATTCACTAGGATTAATAACCTCTTCCCAATCAATACGCAAGGCATTAGCGCATACAATATTGGCTTTTTTAATTAAGGGAATACGCGAATAATAAATACCTAATTCTTGTACACGCAAATTCATTTGATGGTCGGTAAGCCAAAGAGCTAACGTTGCAATTTGCACCGCGCTTTCATCAATATCAATGCCGTGAAATTGATGCACATTACATAAAATTAAAGTTTCAATATCTAATTGCGCGACAGGATTATCACCCCATCGCGCTTTAATGACTTGTAATTCTAATAAACGTAATTCTCTATAAGCCACAACTAAGAAATTACCGCAACCACACGCAGGGTCAAAAAAATTCAAACGTGATAATTTAAGCTGAAATTGCGCGAGTTTGGTTTTATTTGTGCCGCATTTAATAAACTCAGCTTTTAAGTCATCCATAAATAATGGATTAATGGTTTTTAAAATATTTTCTTCGCTGGTGTAATGCGCCCCAAATTCACGGCGTTTTTTAGTTTTACTACGATTCTGCTCATCATCAAAGTGCATAATTGCTTGAAATAATGAACCAAAAATAGCGGGACTAATTTCGCTCCAATCTAATTTAGCACATGCAAATAATATTTCGCGTAATTGCTCATCAAATTGACAATACGCTAATTGTCCATCAAATAACGTACCGTTAATATAAGGGAAAGTATTTAAATGGCTAGGCAAATTTTTAGCGCGTTTTAATCCCGTATAATTAGGTTCTTTTTCTAAATAATTATCATCGGGTTTATTTAAGGTATCAAATAAGGCGAGTAATGCTCCATGCAAATCTAAGCCATTACTTTCAGTATGATTATGTAAATAATTTAAAAATAAACCGTTTTCACCCAAAAGCCCTGTGTTATCAGCAAATAAACAAAATAATAAACGCACTAAATAAGTTTCTAAATCTTTTCCACTATAACCTGTATTTTTAATAGCGTCGTGCAAATCCGCCATTTTTTCGGCGGCGTGTTTATTAATACGCTCTTGTTTTTCAATAGCGAGTTTTTCATAACCTGCTAAAAATTGAAAATGCTCGATAGTATTAGCTAATTCAGACAGCTTTATTTTTAATGGCTCGCTATGGCTTTCAAGATTATAAAGATGTAGGTTTTGAAAATCGCTGACTAATATATAACGTGGCAATTCTTCATCGTTTAAACCATGTAAATATTGAGTAGCTTGGTGATAGGCTTTGTCTAAATCCTCGCCTAAGGATTTCATTTCAATTAATAATAAACTGGGAATAAAAGCATCTATACGCCCATATCTGCCACTGAGTTTTTTAACGCGGGTTTCAAAATTTAATAAGCGATAGTGATTAATACCGAATATTTCGCAAAAAGAAATAACAAAGCGTTGCGCTTGTCCCATTTCATAATGGGCATTGGCATAGCTTTTAGCAAAAGCAGTGGCGCGTTGACGTAAGGTATCGAGATTATGTGAGCTGGTCATAGTGGCTAGTAAAAGGTGTTTTAATATAATTATTATTTCATCACAAAAACAAAAGGCTTTATCTTTATGTGAATACGAAATAAATAATTGAATACTGTTAGTTATGGCAAATTGGGTAATTATAGTGTTGTTTGAACGATGGGCATTAAAATTCAAGCTATTCAATTAGCCATTAAATGGGTGGAGTGACAATCAAATAGCGATGAATATGAATAATAAGGATTAATATAATGCTTAATTAGCGAAAGCCATGTCCTCCCCAGCCGCCATGTCCACCCCAACCATGATGCTCACCCCAGCCTCGATGACCACCTCTAAATGGCATAGGACTATAATAACGAGGGTAATAGCGCGGCGTATAATAAAAACCCCGATTAGGATTAGGATAAGTAATACCAATACTCACAGGCGGCGCGTAAATATATGGACTTGGATAATAAGCACAGCCTTGAATTGTCGCAATTAAAATCATAAAACTTAGTATGTGTAATAAAGGTTTCATTGTATAAAACTCCTATTGTTAATTGACAATAAAGTAGGGGCGAATGAATTCACCCTTACAGTATTGATATGATTTATTGATAACGCAACGCTTCAATGGGTTTTAAATTAGCGGCTTTTCTTGCAGGATAAAAACCGAAAAAAATACCCACCGCCACTGCCACACCAAAAGCCAATAATACCGAATCTAAAGTTACTACTACCATTGCTTCATTGAATTGACTGAATAAATAAGCACTGGCAATCCCTAATACTGAACCAATAAAACTTCCGCCTAAAGAAATCATAATAGCTTCAAATAAAAACTGAAATAAAATATCGCGCTTTCTCGCACCAATTGCCATACGAATGCCAATTTCGCGGGTTCTTTCGGTGACAGATACCAGCATAATATTCATAATACCAATACCACCCACTAATAATGATACTGAGGCAATTGCACCCAGCATCACTGACATGGCTTGGGTAGTATTAGAAGCCGCCATTGCCGCTGAGGTTAAATTACGAATCGAAAAATCATTATCTTGTCCTGCACGAATTTTATGTCGGGCTTTAAGTAATTCAGTCATGCTTTGCTCTGCGCTATTCATTAATTGCGCGGATTTAGCTTTAACGGTAATAAAACGAATCATACCCGCAAATTGATTGCCAAATAATTGCCGTTGCGCGGTAGTAATGGGGACAAATACGGTGTCGTCTTGGTCTCTGCCATCTAAATTCTGTCCTTTTGCCGCTAATACGCCTAACACTAAAAATGGACTGTTTTTGACCCGCACGGTTTTGCCCACGGGGTCTTCATCACCAAAAAGATTTCGCGCTACGGTTTGTCCTAACAATAAAACCCGCGTTGCCGAACGCACGTCACTGTTTTTAAAAGCTTCTCCAGAGGCAATCGCCCATTCACGCACCTCAAAAAACGCAGGTGTTGTGCCACTGACTTGGGTACTCCAATTGTTTGACGCGTAAATTAATTGCGCGTTATTGGGCAAACTGGGCGCGGTTTGGGCAATTTCAGGCAATTCACTAATGGCTTGGGCATCACCTAAAGTCAGTGTCGGCACTGAGCCAGAACCTTGACGAATCCCGCCAGCCGTAGTTGAACCTGACAGCACAATAAAAATATTGCTCCCCATTGAAGCAATTGATTGATTAACGCTAAGTTGCGCCCCTTGTCCTATGGCAAGCATCATAATGACCGCGCCCACGCCAAATACCATGCCCAGCATGGTCAACAATGAACGCAGACGATTAGCGTGCATGGCGCGCCAACCCTCACCTAATAAAGCAAAAATAATCATAAAGTGCTTTTATCGCTCGCAATCTGCCCATCAACCACGCGAATTAAACGTTTAGCGCAACAGGCAATATCGGGTTCGTGGGTGACTAAAATAATGGTGATGTGTTGCTTGTCGTTTAGTTCTTGAAAAATATTCATAATTTCATCACCTGTATGGGTGTCTAAATTTCCCGTGGGTTCATCGGCTAAAATCAGTTTAGGATCAGTCACTAAAGCTCTGGCAATGGCGACACGCTGTTGTTGTCCGCCTGATAATTGATTAGGTCTGCGCTCACCTAAATTAGCCAAACCCACGCGCTTTAATAATTGCTGGGCTTTGTCGAGTCGCTCTGCTTTGCTTTTACCTGCATACAATAAAGGCAAGGCAACATTATCGAGTATGGAACTGCGTTGTAATAAATTAAAACCTTGAAATACAAAACCAATTAAACGATTACGCAACAAGGCTAATTCATCACCGCTTAAAGCAATAGTATCTCTATTTTCTAAATAATAATGCCCTGAACTAGCAGTATCTAAACAACCTAAAATATTCATTAAGGTTGATTTACCCGAACCTGAATGTCCCATAATGGCGACAAATTCACCGCTGGCAATACTGAAATCAATACCTTTTAAAATAGGCACATTTTCTAAATACTGTTTTTTTAAATTTTCTAATTGAATTAATGGACGCGTCATTATTGGATAGTTTGTAAGGATAGTGAATTATACAGGGCTTTCATATTCAATGAGTTATTAAAAATATTGAGTGTGTAGGGGCGAATCATATTCGCCCTTGTACAACGATTCGTTATTAGAGGGCAAATATGATTTGCCCCTACGTTGATAAACTCTACGCAATTTTAGATAATAATTAAATGATTTTGAAAATCTTGTAGGTGCATTTAAAATGCTTTCACACGGAAATTACCTTGATTAGCATCTTTATTTTTATCAGACTTACTTTGATTTAAGTCTTCAAGAATCAATTCATCACCTTCTTTTAAATCCCCACTGATTAATTCAGCATATTTAGCCTCACGCATCCCGATTTCTACTGCCACAGGGATGGCTTGATTATTCACCCGTTTATAAACAAGCTTATTGGTTTTAGTATTATCATCCCCTTCAAGATGAAACTTAAAAGCGGCTAGCGGTAATTTTAAACGATTGCTTTTTTGTTCAATCACGATATTCACAAAAGCAGTCATACCGGGTAATAAAATCTCATCGGGATTATTCACTTCAATCACCACATCATAAGTGACCACATTTTGTAATACTTTAGAATCTAAACGCACTCGGCGCACTTTGCCTTGAAATAATTTATCGGGATAGGCATCAACGGTAAAATTAACTAATTGCCCAATACGCACCCCACCAACATCAGCCTCAGCGACTGAAGAATCAATTTGCATTTGTTTTAAATCTTGAGCAATAGTAAATAAAGTCGGCGTTTGAAAACTCGCCGCCACGGTTTGTCCAATATCGATATTACGCGATACTACAACGCCTGAAACAGGGGATTTTATAATAGTATAATCACGATTAGTTTCATCACGTTTTAATAAACCTTGCGCTGCATTCACTTGGGCTTTTGCCGCCGCTAATACCTGCTCGGCTTGGTCTAATTCTACTTTGGCAATATAGTCTTGAGCATAGAGTTGTTGACTTCTTTGGTGATTGGCTTGGGCTAATTTAAGTGAAGCTTGCGCACTGGCAAGATTGGCTTGGCTTTGTGCTAATTGAGCATTAATTAACGCAGGGTCAATTTCAGCTAATACTTGGTCTTTATGAACTCTATCATTAAAATCGACATTGAGTTTATTAATAACTCCTGAAATTTGTGTTCCCACATTAACTAATACTACAGGGTTTAATGTGCCATTAGCAGAAATGTTTTTAATAACATCGCCACGGCTGAGTTTTTCGACTCTAAAACTCGCTTCTTTTTGAGTTTTATGCCACGGTGAAAACCAATAAACACTGGCTGAAATAATAATAAGGAAAATAAAAATAATGGATTTCATAAAATGATAAAAGAATGTGGCAGGGATTAATAATGGAGGTCAGGCTTTGCCTGAACTTGTTAGATTGTCAGGCAAAGCCTGACCTCCGTATTATTTATATTGCTAGTAGTGACTGGGTTTTATTATTCGCAGTTCAATGGAGTACAAAGCTTGCTTTGTGACCTAAAACAATAAAGTACAAAGCAAGCTTTGTACTCCTGTGTTATTTTAAATACGCCATTCTATTAAGTTTGCATAACTTGAGTTATTCATTTAGCCTGTAATACTTGAACTATCTAATTGCCCTAAGGCTTTGGCTAATTGTGCTTTTTGAATTAACCAAGTATATTGCGCTTGAATTAACTGCATTTTGGCACCCGCTAAACTGGTTTGTGCATTTAATAAATCAATCATACTCCCAACCCCTGCGTTATAACGGCCTAAAGTGGCTTTTTCAGTTTGTTCAGCACTGGCAACTAAAGCCTCACTACTAATAAAACTATTATAGGCAGTCATTAATAATTGATAGGCTTGCCATACTTCTAAACTTACCGATTGTTCTAATTGCGTATAATTGGCTTGTTGCACGGCTAATTGTTCTTTAGCACTGCGTATTTGATAAGTGGTATTAAAACCATTAAATAAAGGAATATTCAATTGCATCCCAATTGTCCAACTCTCTGTTTGACTAGGTAAGCTGGTCACATTATAAGCGTAATTACCCACTAACGATAAACTCGGTAAATGTCCCGCTTGCGCGCTTTCAATACCTGCTTGCGCGGCTTTTATTTTAGCCTCAGCGGCGGCTAAATCAGGACGTAAGTTTTTAGCTTGGGTAATTAAATCATGAATATAATGGTTTTGCTCAGCATCGGGTTTTATTAATTGTGGCGGTGTAATCGTTAATGAATAATCCGCATCAAAACCTAATACAATCGCTAAATTACCTTTGGCTATTTGCACCTCACCTTGGCTTTTTTGTGTATTTAATTTAGCTTGGGCTAAAGCGGTTTGTGCTAATAACACATCAACTAAAGCACTAGTACCGATTTCATGACGTTTTTGCGCGGCATTCAATATTGTAGTGCTGGATTTTTCTGCAATTAAAGCACTTTCAGTAGCGGCTTGGGTGGCAAATAATTGATAATAACTTTGAATAGCCGAAAACATCACTGCTTGTAATAGCGCATCATGTGTCCAATTTGCCGCCTCTAAGGTTTTTTGTGCGGTTTTTAATTGCGCTTCACGCGCCCCAAAGTTATAAAGTAAATAACTCAGATTAATAATAGGGGTAATTCTTTCTACAGGTTGCGCTGATTTAGATGAAGTAGTATTACTAATAGTGGTTACTTGCAAACTACTACTTGAAGAATTCATACTTTGTGAAAGCGATGTATTTAAATTAATACTGGGCAAATAAGCCGATTTAGCAATAGCCACTTGCTCTGCTTGCAAACGAGCATTAGCCCACGCTTGTTGGGTTTGTGGATTATGACATAAGGCTTGATTGACCACATCAATAAGCGTCCATGCTTGTTTATTTTCAGTATTAAGCTGACAAGAATCCTTAAGATGATGACTCGATAAATGTGTGGCAAAAGGGTCGCTGATTAAATTTTCAGTGCAATACCCTGTTAATGCGTAAATAAATAAACAATGCGTGATTAATAGGCGTTTTTTCATACTTAATTAATTTTTGAGTGCTTGCGGGAAACGCAAGCATGATAGAATAGCATTCTTTTAAAAAGCAACCTCTAAAAATGTTACTTAGACATATTTCATTACCGCATTTTTCTTCAAAAATAGGGCAACGTTTATTACAATTAGATAAGGCGGCGATGTTAATACAAGAATTGGCACTGCCTTTTTTATTAAGCGTATTATTGATTATTGCTCTGGTTACATTATTGGTTTTTATTAAAAAAAACAAGGATAAAAATGATTAATTCAAATTACGCAAAAATAATAAAATTGTAGGGGCAAATTATTATTTGCCCTTTGATAATAATCGTTTGTTATGAAGGGCATTGTGATTTTCCCCTACATTTGCGTTATTTGAGTTTATTTTTTGATTTGACCATACCAAAGCAAACCTATTATTTCATGAATAAAATCACGACTATCGCGCAAAGCCGAAGCGGAGGGCAAAAAGCTGAGTAAATCGGTTTGATAACGGGTAGTGAAGGCAGTGGGGGCTTGTATTACCTCAAAACCTGCATGTCGAAAACTATCAGCGGCGCGAATACTATGTTTAGCATGGGTTACTAAATAGATTTTTTTGATATGTTCTTTTTGTAAGCGTTGAAAACTATAACGGGCATTTTCTAAAGTGTTATTAGAGCTGTCTTCTATCCAACGTACAGGCACTTGAAACTCTTGCTCTAACACTTTGCGCATCTGCTCTGCCTCAGAACTGTTATTACCCAAGGGACGACCGCCTGTGACTAAAATAGGCCGTTGCGTTTGATGGTATAACTTAGCTCCATAACGCAAACGCACTAACGTTTGCTCACTGACCGTGTCTTGCTGTTCATAATCGGGCGCGTGAACGTATGAGCCGCCGCCTAAAATTACAATGGCATCTGCCTCTGTTAAGGGCAAAGACAAGGCAGTAGTACGGCTTTCCAAGCAATGTAGCAAGCCTTCGGCGCAATAAGGTGTTGCCAATAACCATAACACACTCAACGATGCAATAAGTAATCCACGCGCTAGTTTAGGATAACGCTTAAATATAATTGCACAACCCACTAAAGGGATTAATAAACTTAGCGGTGGTAACAAAAACGCGCTAATCACATTGACAATAAACCAAGACATAGAATCCTCAACTTCGCGCTATTAAAAGCAATAATAAATAAAAGTAATACAACCTAGCTTTATCCATCATGGTTCACAGTATTATATAAAGTGATGATGATTATTAACTGAAGTTACGCAGATGTTGTAAATGTAGGGATAAATAACATTTGTCCTCAATAACAAACCCTTGTTGTCAAGGGGCAAAAAATATTTTGCCACTACAGTTTTATTATTTTTGCGTAACTTAAGTTACGCAAAGGTTACAAATGTAGGGGAAAATTATTATTTGCCCTTAATAACAAACGCTTGTTACCAAAGGGTAGTGTGTTTTGCCCCTACATTTGTGCGCAACTTCAGTTAATTAAAAGCGATACTACAGTTTAATATTTAAAGAATGCAGTTTTCGATATAAATGCGTGCGCTCCATACCCACTGCCGCTGATAATTTAGCCACACTGCCGCCCGTGCGTTCAAAATGATATTCTAAATAGGCTTTTTCAAAATGGTCACGCGCTTCTTTTAAAGGTAAATTAAAAAAATCAGGGACGTTATTAATATTTAAATTATCACTGATTACCGTACCTAAAGCGGCTTTGACTTCTTCTAATTCAATATCTTCACCTACGCCTAAAATCATTAAACGTTGTACTAAGTTTTTTAATTCACGCACATTACCGCGCCATGAATAATTGCGTAAAAAGTTTTGCGCCGCCATTGAAAAACGTCTAAACGGTAATTTATCTTGATTGACAAAATAATCGACATAAAAACTTAATAAATTCGGTACGTCTTCACTGTGATTGCGTAAAGGTTGAATATCTAAAGTGACTTCATTTAATAAATAATATAAGTCTTGTCTAAAGCGTCCTGATTTAACTTCTTCATCTAAAGCGGTGCGCGTTGAAGCAATTACACGCACATCGACACGCACGGCTTCACTGCCACCCACGCGTAAAAAAGAACTCGATTCTAAAGCACTGAGCAAACGTAGCTGGGTTTGTTTGTCCATGCCGCTGATTTCACCCAAAAACAACGTACCTTTATGGGCGCGTTCTAATAAGCCTAAATACACTTTACCTGCTTGTTCTTTGCCAAAAAATTCTACCGCTGAGTTTTCAGGTGAAATACTGCCCACTGCCACGTCAATAAAAGGGCCTTCGCGGTGTGAGCTGTTGTTGTGCAAATAACGCGCATATAACTCTTTGCCCACGCCCGCCTCACCAATTAATAATAATCGCGCATCGTGTTGGGCTAAGCGTTTTAATTGTTCTTTGAGTCGCGCTACCACCGCGCTTTTGCCGACGGGTTCTATATCTAAAACCGAAGGTTGGCGGTGTCCCGCGTTTTCTAATTTCATGGAACTGGCTTCTAGGGCGCGTTCGACAATCAGTAATAATTTGCTCAGCGACAGCGGTTTTTCTAAAAAATCAAACGCGCCTAAACGCGTAGCTTCCACCGCCGCTTCTACTGAGCCATGTCCTGACATCATAATCACAGGGCAACGCAAGCTATCTTCTGCCACCCATTCACGCAATAAGGTGATGCCATCGGTGTCGGGCATCCATATATCTAATAAAATCAATTCAGGATTGCTGGTTTTTTTTAATTCTCGCGCTACGCTAGCATTTTCTGCCATCGTCACTTGATAACCTTCGTCTTCTAAAATCTCGCTGACTAAACGGCGAATATCGGGTTCATCGTCTACGACTAATAAACGCGGTTTGGGGGTATTTGTGGTCATATTATTTCCTAATCATTAATTGATGTGTTGCCAAATATAATAAATTTTTAAATACTTAAGCTTATGTCTGAATCAGAATTTACCGAATTAGAAAATTAACAGAATAATTCTGTAAATTCTATCATTTTGAAAATTCTGATTCAGACAATGCGATAAGGCTAAGTAGTTATAATTTTCAAAATAAATCCTGTGAATCCTGATTCAGACAAGAAAGTAATATTTAATTGAATCAAGCATGATGTTTCTAATATATTTTGTGAAGCATTATAATATAATTGTATCTAAACTAAAAACTAACTTTATATAGTAAAGCAATTGTACTTGAATTATTATCTATAATATAATTTATTTTATAGTCTGAATCAGGATTTATAGGATTTTAAGATTCACAGGATTTATCCTGTAGTCCTAAAACCATAGAAAATCCTAATTCTGATAATACAAGCTAGGTAGTTACATTTATTTTATTCCATTAACCATCACCTCTTATTGTTATGATTTCATCACAAAACCTCGATATGACAACCACTGAAACTAGCCAAACACTGCTTAATCAAAATTCAGATAATAGCTCAGTTGCAACAAGCAATAATAATGGCAAACAAAATTTTAGAGCCGCGCCTGAATGGCCCACCCAAAACGCGACCTTAAATAGTCGTTTTGATTTTAATGATGGCTGTCGGGTGTTATTAACACAAGGTAAATGGCAGGTTAGATTAACCGATATGGACACGGGTAATATTGTTTATGAAACGCACATAGAAGGCGGGAGTATTAATAGTGCTAAACGTTATTTTATTCGCTTTCGTATTGAGGTATGGGAATCGGGTAATCAAATATTAACGCATGAGTATTGCGCTAATAATCAACAGGTATTAATTCAATTTCCTATTGGCACGTTAGGCGATACGGTGGGCTGGTTGCCTTATGCCATTAAATTTCAACAACAGCATCATTGTCAATTAACGTGTGCGATTGCAGAATGGTTAATTCCATTATTTGAAAATGCTTATCCTGATATTCGTTTTATTACCCACGAACAAGTAAAACCCGAACAGTTTTATGCCACTTATCGCTTAGGTTTATTTTTTGATGATGACGCTAATATTTATCAGCCTTGTGATTTTCGGCTGGTGGGTTTGCATCGTACTGCGGGTTATATTTTAGGCGTTGATCCGACAGAACAACCGCCTCGGGTGGTATTAGCTGATAATAGTCGTCCTATTGCTGAGCCTTATGTGTGTATTGCCACGCAAAGTACCACGCAATGTAAATATTGGAATAATCCAAACGGTTGGCGAGATATTATTCTTTTTTTAAAAGAAAATGGTTATCGGGTTATTTGTATTGACCAAAAGCCTGTGCATGGCGGGGGAATCATTTGGAATCATTTACCGCATGGCGCAGAAGATGAAACGGGTAATCGTCCCTTAATGGAACGGGCGCGTTGGTTAAAACATGCTGAGTTTTTTATTGGATTATCCAGTGGTTTATCGTGGCTGGCGTGGGCAATGGAAATACCTGTGGTGATGATTAGTGGTTTTACGCATCCGACTAATGAATTTGCGACACCTTATCGCATTATTAATTATCACGCTTGTAATAGTTGTTGGAATGATAATAGATTACGTTTTAATCATTATGATTTTTTATGGTGTCCGCGTCATGCCAATACTCAGCGGCAATTTGAATGCACCCGTTTAATTACTGTTGATGCGGTTAAGACTATAATTGAGCGGCTACCGAGTTTTATTGAAAAAAAGTGTGCTGTTTGAAAGTCATACTTAAAGTGAATATGACGTAATTATTAAAAACTAAAACCTCAAGGAATAAAAAATGCCTTTAATTAATATAACTATAAGTTCGGGTGTGACATCGACAGGTATGTCGCTACCTGTGTCAGGTATTGCTACTGCTATGAATGTCTACGGCACAGCCAATAGCACAATTGTCAATAGTGGTGGTATTGACAACGTTTATGGTGGCGGTACAGCCAATAGCACCACGGTCAATAGCGGCGGTCATGAGACTGTTTTTGGCGGTGTCGCTAATAACACCACAGTTAACGGTGGTGGTGTTGAGGTGGTTTACGGCGGCGGTATTACCAACAACACATACATCAATAGTGGTGGTTTTGAGTTTGTTTCTAGTGGTGGTGTTGCCAATAGCACCACAGTCAGTAACGGCGGTAATGAAAATATTGAGAGCGGCGGTGTTGCCTATAACACCATAGTCAGTAATGGTGGTTATGAGAATATTAATAGCGGCGGTGTTGCCAATAACACCATAGTCAGTAATGGTGGTAATGAAAATATTGAGAGCGGCGGTGTTGCTAATAACACCATAGTCAGTAACGGCGGTAATGAATATGTGTACAGCGGCGGTGTTGCCAATAACACCATAGTCAGTAATGGTGGTTATGAGATTGTTACTAATGGCGGTGTTGCCAATAACACCACAGTCAGTAACGGCGGTAATGAAAATATTGAGAGCGGCGGTGTTGCCAATAACACCACGGTCAACAGTGGCGGTATTGAAACTATTTCTAATGGTGGCGTAGCTAATAGTAGCACTTTAAATGGCGGTAATCAGTTTGTTACTAATGGCGGTGTTGCCAATAACACCATAGTCAGTAACGGCGGTAATGAATATGTGTACAGCGGCGGTGTTGCCAATAACACCACAGTCAACGGCGGTGGCATTGAAGATGTTTATGGCTCAGCCAATAGCACCACAGTCAATAGTTACGGTGCTGAGAATGTTTACAGTGGCGGTGTGACCAATAGCACTACGGTCAATAGTGGCGGTACAGAAACAGTATTTAGTGGCGGCGTTACTAGCGACACTCTTATCAATTCTGGTGGCATTAAGACTATTTCAGCAGGCGGTATTGCTAATAGTGTTGTTATCAGTAATGGCGGTACTGAATCTGTTTACGGCACCGCCAATAGCACCACAGTCAACAGCGGTGGCACTGAAGTTGTGTACGGCGGCGGCGGCGTAACCAGTAATACCACCGTCAGTGTGGGTGGACAAGAAATTGTTTCAAATGGTGGCGTAGCCAGTAACACCCAAGTTTATGGTTCAGGTGTCGTCAGCGGTGGTGTAAGCGGCGGTCAACAAGTCTACGGCACAGCGATTAGTGCCACAGTCAACAGCGGTGGCATAGAAACAGTATCCGCAGGGGGTGTCACCAGCCACACTACTGTATTAATTAGCGGTGCTGAAATTATCAATAATGGCGGTACGAGCATTGACACTAGCGTCAATTCGGGTGGTTCAGAAATTATTTCTGCGGGTGGTTATGCCAGTAATACCCATATTTCTGCTTTAGGGGCTGTGACTATTTACTCAGGTGGTGTTGCGGACGCTACGACGGCGGTCGGTTCGGGTGTTTATGAAGCGACTCAATATGTCAATTCAGGTGGTTTAGCAAGCAATACAGTTCTCAATAATAAGGGTTCTCAATATGTTTATGACGGCGGCGTAGCCAGTAACACTACAATCAATAGCGGCGGTGTTGAATACATCTATAACGCCAATACCTATAACGCTATTGTCAGCAATGGTGGCGCTATCATTATTATGAGTTCGGGTGGGGCAACCACGTCTAGCACAATATCTGCGGGTGGCACTGAAACTGTTGATAAAGGTACTGCCAATCATTCGATTTTAACGGGTTTAGTGGGTGGCTGGGCTGTTCAAAACATCGGGGCGACCGCCATAGCCAATGGGACTGTTATCAATAGTTACGGTAGTGAAACGGTTTCTTCAGGTGGCACAACCAATAATGCAACGGTTAATAGTGGCGGTTTTGAAATTGTTTCTAGTGGTGGTATCGCTAATAGCACTACGGTCAATAACGGTGGTAATGAAACTATTATCAATGGCGGTGTTGCCAATAACACGATTGTTAACAATGGCGGTACTGAGAAGGTTTACGGCACAGCCAATAGCACAACGCTCAACGGCGGTAATGAAATTGTCTATAGCGGTGGTGTAGCCAACAGTACGACTATTAACGGCGGTGGTCGTGAAACTGTTTCAGCAGGCGGTGTTGCCAGTAACACGATGGTCAACAATGGCGGTTATGAGTTTGTTTTCAGTGGTGGCGTAGCCAATAGCACCACAGTCAACAGTGGCGGTTTTGAAAATGTATATAGCAGCGGTGTAGCCAACAGTACGACTATTAACAATGGCGGTACTGAGAAGGTTTACGGCACAGCCAATAGTACGACTATTAACAATGGCGGTTATGAGTATGTTTTCAGTGGCGGTGTTGCCAATAGCACGACTATCAACAGCGGCGGTATTGAGGTTATTAGTAGCGGCGGTGTTACCAATAGCACCACGGTCAACAGTGGCGGTATTGAGACTGTTAACAGCGGCACAGTCAATAACACGACTATTAACAAAGGCGGTGTTGAGTATCTTTATGGCACAGCCAATAGCACTACGGTCAACAGCGGCGGTGTTGAGTATATTTATCGCACAGCCAATAACTCTACGGTCAACAGCGGCGGTGTTGAGTATATTAACGGCGGCACAGCCAATAACACCACGGTCAACAATGGCGGTATTGAAAATATTAACAGTGGCGGTGTTGCCAATAGCACTACGGTCAACAGCGGCGGTATTGAAAATATTAGCATCGGTGGTGTTGCCAATAGCACTACAGTCAACAACGGCGGTATTGAATATGTTTATAGTGGCGGTGTAGCCAATAACACCACCGTCAGTGCAGGTGGACAAGAAGTTGTTTTAAATGGCGGCATCGCCAGCAATAGCATAGTCAACGGTACTGGCATTAACGGTAGCGGCGGTCAACAAGTTTATGGCTCAGCGGTTAGTGCCACAGTCAACAACAATGCTGTTGAAACTGTATTTAGTGGTGGCACAACCATCAGTTCAACCATTGGTGCAGGCGGTACTGAAAACATTTACGGCACGGCAAGTAATACCCTTTTAGCAGGCGGTACTGAGCATGTTTATAGCGGTGGCATCACAGACAGTACCACTGTAAATCTTGGTGGCATTGAGATTGTTTATGTTGGTGGCGTAACGAACAATACGACAGTCAACAATCAAGGCGAGACAATTTTAAGCGGCGGCATCGCCAATAACACCAAAGTTCATTATGCTGGCACGGTTATCGTTCTCAATGGCGGTAGCACCAACAATCTTGTTGCAGACGGCTTAAATATCAGTGGTAACGTATTAATTTCTAGCACAGAAATTATTTCCAGCGGCGGTATTGCTAATAGTACGACCCTCAACAATGGTGGTCATGAGACTGTCTACAGCGGCGGTACAGCCAATAGCACGATTATCAACAGTGGCGGTTATGAAACTGTTTCCAGCGGTGGTATAACCCATAGCACTACGGTCAATAATGGCGGTAATGAGATTGTCTACAGCGGCGGTACAGCCAATAGCACGATTATCAACAGTGGCGGTTATGAAACTGTTAATGGCACAGCCAATAGCAACACCATCAATAACGGCGGTTATGAAACTGTTTCCAGCGGTGGTGTGAGCAATAACACGATAATCAATAGTGGCGGCAATGAGACGGTTAAGGCGGGTATAAGCAATAACACCACAGTCAATAACGGCGGTTTTGAATTTATCACTAGTGACGGAGGCGTAGCCAATAACACCATAATCAATAGCGGCGGTATTCAGGTAATTGATAGCACAGCCAATAATACAACCATCAACAATGGCGGCACAGAAATTGTCTACAACAACGGTACAACCCATAACACCACAGTCAATAACGGTGGCACAGAAGTAATTAGCGGCGGCGCTGCCACGGGTCTTGTGTTAAATGTGGGCGCAACCGTTGATTTAGCTGGTGTTAGTTTTAATAGTGCCAGTGTCAATAATGCCAATCAACTGCTCTTAACCAGTGGCGGCACTACAGTCAATACGATTAACCTCGGTGGCGATAATAGCGGAAAAGCGTTCGTTGTGCATACCGATGGCAACGGTGGCACTGATGTCACTGTTTATGGTGTTCCCGTTATCAGTGGCGCGGTTGCAGACCAAGCGGTCAACGACAATCAAAGTTTATCGCCGTTCTCCACAGTGACCCTCGCCGATGCGAATACAGGTGTTACCGAAACGCTAACAATTGCTTTAGATGATGCCAGCAAAGGCACATTTACAGCGGCTTCATTAACCGCTTCGGGCTTTACAAGCACTGACAAGGGTTTAACTTATACGCACGCCGTTGACACATTGGTTAATTTGCAAACAGCTCTGCACAGCTTAGTTTATCAGCCCACCACTAATCACATCGCCCCCACTAACACCGAAACAACGCATTTCACCTTAAGCTTAGACGATACCCTCAGCACCAGCACCAACACTACCGCCACGGTCATTACTACTTCTATTAATGACGCGCCCACCGATTTAAGCCTAAGTAGCAACAGTATCGATGAAAATGTTGCCGCAAACAGCGTGATTGGCAACTTAAGCACTACCGACCCCGACATTGGAGCTAGCTTTGCTTACAGCTTAGTGACAGGCACAGGTAGCACCGATAATGGCAACTTCAGCATTAACGGCAACCAGTTACAAATCAACAACTCGCCCAACTACGAAGCAAAATCAAGCTACAGCATTTTAGTGCAAACAACCGACCAAGGGGGGTTGAGTTTTAGTAAAACCTTGACCATTAACATTAATAATCTCAATGACGTGGCAACGGGTAATATCATCTTAAGTAGTAACCCTCCAGAACAAGGCAGAGTTGATACCGTTAGCAACACGCTTGCCGACCAAGACGGCTTAACAGGGCTGAGTTATACATGGGTGGTTAATAATATCAATGTCGCCACAGGTAACACTTACACCCCAACGCTCAGCGATGTCGGTAAATCTTTAAAAGTTACCGCGAGTTATACCGACAGCTTTGGTGTTGAAAGCGTTGATAGCACGATAACCACTGTTATCACGCCTGTTGACCTGCAATTAGACGGTGACAAGGGTAACACCAAACCCATATACGACACCCTAACAGGCATTAGTGGCAATGACAGCTTGCATGGTTACAGCATGAATGACAGTTTGTCAGGTGCAGGTGGCGATGATCAACTTTGGGGTGGGAATGCTAACGACAGCCTAAATGGTGGTGATGGCAATGATTTACTGTTAGGTGAGGCGGGGGCTGATAAATTGTTAGGCGGCGCGGGTAACGACACCTTAGACGGCGGCGCGGGGATTGATACTTTAGACGGCGGCGAGGGTAGTGATACTTATTATTTAGGTTATTATGACCGAGATAGTATTAATGACACGGCTACTAATCCACTCGATATTGATAGCGTTATAATACCTTTTCAAGTAAGCAGTTATAGCTTACCCAGTAATATTGAAAATGGTATTATTTCGGCAGGGACGCATACCTATACAAGCTTAAGCGTTTTTGGAACTATTAATGCCAGCAGTGATACTTTAATCGGTAATTATAGTAATAATGTTTTAATCGGTAATGAAGGTAATAATACCTTAAATGGCGGTTTAGGTAATGACACTTTAACAGGTGGCGAAGGTCAAGATAGTTTCCGTTTTGCTGATAGTATTAGCACCAGTAATGTCGATAAAATTACTGATTTTGTACCTGTGGATGATACTATTCAATTAAGTCATGCTAATTTTGGTGCATTAACAACAACTGGCATTTTAAATAATGCTTATTTAAAAATAGGTGCGGTTGCGGGTGATAATAATGATTATATTATTTATAATCCAAGCACAGGGGCATTATTTTATGATGCTGATGGTAGCTCTAAAATTGCCGCCATACCTATTGCAGTATTAGGGACTAATTTAGCAATAAGCAATACTGATTTTGTAGTAATTTAATGTGTAATAAAATACTAACTAAAATTATGCACTGGAGTCTAAAGCTTGCTTTATATAGTAATTTAAATTTGGTAGTGCTTCAAAAGAGTAGGTTTTAACAAAACGCCATTTTAGCTGGAGTTCAAACCTAGGTTTGAACTCCGAAAGGTTTAATATTAACTAACCTACTTTTTTGATGCACTACCGTATTATCACTATT
>JBAQSX010000169.1:0-13830 GCA_049296695.1 Methylococcaceae bacterium
GCGTTTTGTTAAAACCTACTCTTTTGAAGCACTACCAAATAAACGCAATTAATTGTTGTGCCTGTCAGAATCAAAATTTATAAAAGTCCAAATTAACAGAATAGTTATTGATAATAGCATTTTGCTAATTTTTTAATTTTGACAATATTGATGATATTCCCAAGCTAAGAATTTTAGCTTGGGAATGATTAGCTGTTTTAAGTGGAACTAATACGCCGCGCCGCTAGTGGATGCTCAGAAACGGATTCATGATATTCCAAACCTTGGAATTCAACCCGTCCACCTTTATTAAGATAATTATGTTCAAATTCATGGAAGAACTCCATCACAGTATGATCCAATAAATAAGCATCATTTAATTGGAAAATAACGGTTTTGCCTTGTTCTAATTCAGCTAAAGCAGTTTTTAAAGCCAAGAAATTAGAAAACACCGCAGAGCCACTAATATCAATAATAATCACATCGCCACTTTTGCGTTCAATCACAAAATCGATTTTAAATAAATGCGTAAATTTCACGCCGCGAATACTATGAATTGATAATTTTACTAAAATACCAATAGCCACGCCGACTAATAAATCAGTAGCAATTACCCCAATAATCGTTACCACAAAAATAAATAATTGTTCTTTACCAATATCTTTCACTTTAATAAATTCTTTAGGGGCGGCTAAGCGAAACCCTGTAAATACTAATAAAGAAGCCAATGCCGCTAAAGGAATACTGTGAATTAAATGCGGAAATAAAGCCACAAATAACAATAATAATACACCGTGAAAGAAATTCGCCCAGCTTGTTTTCGCGCCATTATTCACATTAGCACTGCTACGCACAATTTCTGCAATCATGGGCAAACCGCCTAATAAACCAGAAACCAAGTTACCCGCGCCCACAGCCGTTAAGTCTTTGTCTAAATTAGAATGCCGTTTATAAACATCGAGTTTATCAACCGCCATTGCACTTAATAAACTCTCTAAACTACCCACCAAACCAATACTAACAACCGCTTCCCAAAATTCTAACGTACCCAGTTTTCCAAAGTCAGGAAAATAAAAACTCGCAAAGAAATTTTCAGGAATAGTCACTAAAAACTTAGGTCCTATAGTTTCTTCATGATGGGGCAGAAACTCAAATTCAGGATGAAACAAATACATGTGTTGATGTTCTAAGTCAAAATAACTCGCTAACGCCATGCCAACTAATACCACAATTAATGGCGCGGGAATCATTTTTAAATAGCGATTTTTTATCATATTCCAGACGATTAAAATCACTAAACCTGAAAAACCAATAATGGCAATTTCAGTATTCAAATTCACAAAGCTATTAGGAATTTGCATAATGGTTGAAATCAAATCGCCCTTTTCGGGAGTCACGCCTAATACGACATGAATTTGTTTTGCCATGATAATAATACCAATGGCCGCCAGCATCCCGTGAACCACAGCGGCAGGAAAAAATGAGCTTAAACGACCCGCTTTAAATACGCCCATTAAAATTTGTAGCACACTGGCAATCACAATTGCCGCCAAGGTATAACGATACCCCGCCATCGCATCGCCTTCGCCCAATTCTTGCACCGCGCCCAATACCACCACAATCAAACCAGCAGCAGGGCCGTTGATGGTGACATAAGAGCCGCTAAAACGTGATACCAATAAACCGCCGACAATGGCAGTAATCAAACCCGCTGAGGGTGGAAAACCCGAAGCCATTGAAATGCCCAAACACAAAGGCAAGGCAATCAAAAACACTAAAAAACCCGACAGTAAATCACTGCGCCAATTTTCTTTTAAACCTGCAATGCCAGTTTTAGGCAATGCTTCAAGAGAAGTCGTACTCATGGATTAAGTCCTCATAGAATTCAAAAAACATGGCTCTGTGCCGCCACGCGATGCGAATACTCTAGGGGCTTATCATTAACAAACACTTAACCCAAAATTAACCTATTCTTAAAATACAAAATTTCTTTCTCAAAGTAGCTAAGACTATTTCATAATAATGGGGCTTATCGTTACTATGAATCTAATTAAATACTTTTAACTTACTAAAACTAAAGGAAAAACGATGATTGAAAAACGCGTATTCAATGTCACTGGTATGAAATGCGGTGGCTGTGAAAACAATGTCAGTGAAAAATTAACGGCTTTAGACGGTGTGATTAGCGTCACTGCCTCAAGTAAAGAAAACCAAGTGAGCGTAGAATTTGATAACGAACAATTAGATGTTGATGCTATTGAAGAGGTAATTACCGCCGCTGGTTTTCACGTTGAAGAAGATGAATAAACTGATAAGTAATAGATAAATTACTTTGCTAGCGTCCAAAATTATGATTTTGGACGCTAATAATTCAGTACAGGTTTTTCAAAATCAGTTATTACTATTTGAAGTTACGCAGTAGTATAAATGTAGGGGCAAATAATAATTTGCCCCTAATAACGAACTGTTGTACAAGGGTGAATGTATTGTTGCGGTTAAATAACTGAAGTTACTTCATTAACATAATGTTTTTCAACAAGGGCAAATAATAATTTGCCCCTACAATTCAACGATGTCGTACGCGTAAATCATTATTTGCCCTTTTCTACTGCATAACTTGAGTTAAATAATAAAATTCGTATTCCCCATCCAATAGCTAAAAGAGTAACAATGCCTGACAGTGACATATTAAAAAACTTTAGCGTACTTTATGTTGAAGATGAACCCGATGCACGCGAAGAATTAGCCCAATTTTTAAAACGTCGTGCTAAAAACCTATACCTTGCCGATAATGGCAAACAAGGTTTAACTTTATTTACTGAGCATCAGCCCGACATAGTCATCACCGATATATTAATGCCTGTGATGAATGGTTTGGACATGGCAAAAGAAATAAAACTCTTCAAACCCGACACGCCTATCATTATTACCACCGCTTTTAATGAAGCCGAATTTTTCTTACGCGCTATTGAATTAGGTATTGATAAATATGTATTAAAACCCATTAAAGCAAGGCAATTATTAATTGCCTTACAAGAAATGGCATGGCTACTCAAAGCCCAAAAAGAATTAAAACTCTCAGCGACGGTATTTAATGTTTCCGCTGAGGGTATTTTAGTCACCGATGCTGATAATAAAATTGTAGCCGTCAATCCCGCGTTTTTACGCATTACAGGTTATAACGATGAAGATGTTTTAGGGTTTAATCCTAAAATATTAAATTCAGGTAGACAAGACAAAAATTTTTACCAAAATCTTTGGCAAGAATTAATGAATAAACATCGTTGGCAAGGTGAAATGTGGAATCGGCGTAAAAATGGGGAAATCTATCCAGAATGGCTAACCATTAGTGTAGTCACTGATAATCATAATAAAGTAATTTATCATGTCGGGGTATTTTCTGATATTACTGCTCGAAAAGAAGCCGAACAAAAACTTTATCATCTTGCCCATTATGACCCCTTAACTAAATTACCTAATCGCACCTTATTACAAGATCGATTACAACAAGCCATCGAACACGCCCAGCGACAAAAAACAAACCATGTCGGCTTATTATTTATTGATTTAGACCGATTTAAATTAGTTAATGATTTATATGGTCACATGATGGGCGATTTATTATTACAAGAAGTGGCTTTAAGATTAAAAGACAGTGTCCGTGCCAGTGATACCGTGTCCCGATTAGGCGGTGATGAATTTGTGGTGTTATTACCGCAATTAGATTATGGCGAAAAAGCCGCAATAGTGGCTAGACATATTGTCGATAGTTTAATGCAGCCTTTTTTTATAAATGATCAAGAAATACAAATTGGTAGTAGCGTAGGTATTAGTCTGTATCCTGATAATGGTAATGATGTCGATAGTTTAATGAAAACTGCCGATGCCGCCATGTATAGCGTTAAAGAAGCGGGACGTAATCATTTTCGGTTTTTTCATGAAGAAATGAATCTGCGTTTAATGGAAAAAATCGCTTTAGAAAAAGCCTTATATACCGCTTTGCAACATCAACAATTTGAATTGCATTACCAACCCTTATTTGATTTTGAAAGTAATCGTATTGAAGCCGTAGAGGCATTATTGCGCTGGCATCATCCTGACGGCAGATTATTATTACCTAGAGATTTTTTAGCCTTAGCTGAAGAATCAGGGCTTATTTTTCCTTTAGGACAATGGGTATTACGCACCGCTTTGAGCGAAATTAAAGCACTGCAAGCGCAAGGTGCAACTGAGTTAAAACTAGCGGTTAATATTTCAGCCAAACAATTAGCCGCGCCTGATTTTATTAAACAATTAACGGCTTTATTAATTGAACAAAATTTTAATCCGCATTGTTTAGAATTAGAGTTAGCCGAAAATGTATTGCTCAATGCCTCAGAACAGGAATTGACCGTATTAAAACAACTGCATAGTTTAGGGATTGCTATTGTTATTAATGATTTTGGTTTTGGTTATGCTTCTTTACTGCATCTAAATTCAGTACCTATTAATCGTTTAAAATTAGACCGCTCTTTTTTAATTAATGCTTTAGCGGATCGTAATAACTTTAGTGTTATTTCAGCAATTATGGCAATGGCAAAAAGTTTAGCGTTAAAAGTGACTATTGGTGATTTAGAAACGTCTCAGCAAGTGGCTTTATTAGAAGATCAATTAAATGTGCAGGTACAGGGGTTTCATTTTTGCAAGCCCTTACCTTTAAAACAATTAGAGCAACAATTAAAACCCATAGGCGATGAATAATGTCATGGTTTGATACTCACGCAGTTAGCCCTCACGGCTATTGTTTATTATGGCAACCGCAATTAATTGCCCTTCATGTCATTACGCAGACCTTAATTGCCATTGCCTATATTATTATTCCAATAATTATTTGTTTAGTAGTACGCAAAAAAAGTCATATTGAAAATAAACGTTTTTTTTATTTATTTTCTTTATTTATTTTTGCCTGTGCTATTAATCATATTATGGCTATTATTGTCATTTGGTATCCTTATTATGTACTACAAGGATTAACAATGGCAGTGACTGCTTTAACGGCATTAATTACTGTTTGGGTATTATGGCGAAGCATTCCTGATTTAATTAAATTACCCTCGGTGCAGTTATTGCAACAAGTCAATGCACAATTAACCCAAGAAATTGAACGCCGTAAAGTAGCCGATGAAAACTTGCATACTTTAAATGAAACCCTAGAAAAACGCGTAGCTAGCGAAGTTAAAAATAATCGCGAAAAAGATTTATTATTAATTCAACAATCGCGTTTAGCGGCTATGGGTGAGATGATTGGTAATATTGCGCATCAATGGCGACAGCCTATTAATGCGTTAAATTTAGTATTAATGAATATTGCCGATGCTTATCAATACAATGAGCTAACCCCTGAGGTATTAGATAAACAAATTGCTAAAGGGGAGCGATTAGTAGAAGCGATGTCGGGGACTATTGATGATTTTCGTAATTTTTTTAAATCCGAAAGCAGTCAAGAATTATTTGAAATCAATAGCTCAGTCCATGACACTATTGGTATTATTGAAGCCAGTTGTCGTAATCATAATATTATTATTGAAGTGATTGAAACCGATAGTTTAAAAATGCTAGGTTTTCCCGGTCAATATCGGCAAGCCTTATTAAATATCATGGGTAATGCTAAAGATATTTTAATAGAACGCAAAATTAATCACGGTAAAATCACTGTTCAATTAAATCAGCAAAATGAAAAAGCTATTGTCAGTATTGCTGATAATGCAGGTGGTATTGAAGAGTCTGTTATTGCTAAAGTATTCGACCCTTATTTTACTACTCGCGTTCAAGGTAATGGTATTGGTTTATATATGACAAAAATGATTATTGAAAATAATATGCACGGTAGTGTTAGTGCGCAAAATAGTAATAATGGCGCAGTATTTATTATTGAAACGCCGCTGGCGAAATAATCAAAATAAATAATGGAGTACAAACCTAGGTTTGTACCTTAACAATTTTAAATAATTACCTAAAGGTAGTGTTATGTCCTCTCCCCAAGAAAATCCCGAAGAAATTCGGTTATCGATTTTAGGTATGCGTTGCGCGGGTTGTATTAGCGCGGTTGAAGGCGCGTTAAATAGCGTGTCTGGTGTGACTGCGGTTAATGTCAATTTTGCCGACCATTCAGCCGTAGTTACAGGCTCACCCGACCCAGAGCAACTCACCAAAGCCATAAAAGCCGCAGGTTTTGATTGCGCCATTATGGAGGGTTTTGAAGACCCCACAGAGCAAGAAGCCCAAGAACATCAACGTTACCGAGCCTTATTAAAAAAAGCCGCCGTTGCTGGGGCGTTTGGCATTAGTTTAATGATTTTAGAACACACAGGCGGCTTGCCTGACATGGGTTCGGCATCGGGTTCGTGGCTGTGGCCCATTATTGCCATACTGACTTTAGCGGTTTTAGTGCATTCGGGTTGGCATTTTTATAGCGGCGCGTGGCAATCGTTGTTATTAAAACAAGCCAATATGGATACGTTAATTGCGTTAGGCACAGGTTCGGCGTGGCTGTATTCGTGCATTGTCATTGATTACTATAGCCTTTTACCCGCAATGGCAAAACACGCTTATTTTGAAGCGGCAGTGATGATTTTAGCCTTTATTAACCTAGGCTCAGCTTTAGAAACCCTAGCGCGTGGCAGAACCTCAAGCGCGATTCGGCAATTAATTGGCTTGCAACCACGCACTGCCAGAGTAGTACGCGAAGGCATAGAACAAGACATTGCCATCGAACAAGTCGGTTTAGGTGAAACTTTGCGGGTGCGGCCGGGTGAAAAAATCGCCGTAGACGGCATTATCATTGAAGGGCATTCCAGCGTTGATGAATCCATGCTCACAGGTGAATCGATGCCAATCGAAAAAACCATCGGCATGAAAGTCGCCGCTGGCACCATGAATCAATCGGGTAGCTTTTTATTTACCGCCACGCGTATTGGACGCGACACCGCTTTAGCGCAAATTATTCACAGCGTGCGCCAAGCGCAAAGTAGCAAACCCACTATTGCCCGTCTTGCCGATAAAATTGCCAGCGTGTTTGTGCCAGTGGTGGTCGCTATTTCAGTATTCACCTTTTTTGTTTGGTTAATTTTCGGCCCAGAGCCTTCGCTAGGTTATGCCTTTATTACCTCCATGACCGTGCTGGTGATTGCTTGCCCTTGCGCCTTGGGTTTAGCCACACCGATTTCAGTCATGGTTGCAGTCGGCAGAGCCGCGCAAACAGGGATTTTGATTCGCAAAGGTGAAGCCTTGCAAACTGCTGGCAAATTAACTTGCTTGGTTTTAGATAAAACAGGCACAGTCACCCAAGGCAAACCCACAGTGGCGAGCGTAGAAAGTCTCAACAATTTTAATGCAGACTTATTATTGCAACTTGCCGCCAGTTTAGAGTCAGGTTCAGAACATCCTTTAGCGGCGGCGATTTTAGCCAAAGCCAAAGAACAAGACTTGCCCTTGAAAAAAGTTAAAAAATTCAAAGCCATTGCAGGTCATGGCATTAGCGGTGTCTGTGATGAGCAAGCCTTATTATTGGGCAATAGCGCGTTAATGACAGCGCAAAACATTGTTTTAGGCGAATACGAAGCGCGTTTAAAAACCTTATCAGCTCTAGGTCAAACGCCGATGTTGCTGGCAATTAATCAACAACTTGTCGGCATTATCAGTGTTGCCGATGCCATCAAAGCCGATTCAGCCAGCGCGGTGCAAGCTTTGCAAGCCGCTGGGATTCGTTTGTTAATGGTGACAGGCGACAATGAAATCACCGCGCTGGCGATTGCTCAGCAAGCAGGAATTGCCGAAGTTCGCGCTCAAGTGTTGCCGCAAGATAAAGCCGAAGTGGTGCGCGAACTGCAAGCCCAAGGTGAGATTGTCGGCATGGTGGGTGATGGCATTAATGACGCGCCTGCTTTAGCGCAAGCCAATGTTGGTTTTGCCATTGGCACAGGCACTGACGTTGCCATTGAAAGTGCGGATGTGGTGATTTTGCAAGGTTCATTATTAAAAATAATGGAGAGTATTAATTTATCCAAAGCCACCATGATTAATATTAAACAAAATCTATTTGGGGCGTTTATTTATAATACTTTGAGTATTCCATTAGCGGCGGGTTTATTTTATCCCTTATTTGGGGTGTTATTAAATCCAATGATTGCAGGTTTAGCAATGGCATTATCATCGGTGACTGTTGTGAGTAATGCTAATCGATTGAGATGGATTAAATAGCTTAAAGGTAGTTGATATTACTGCTCATAGTTAAATGATTGATTGTGAGCAGTATGTGAATAAGAGTATGATACATTTTAGCTTTCAGTTACTAACAAAGAGGAATAAAAATGGCAAGTGAATTAATTAAATTAGCAGATGGTACTAAAGTAGAAATTGAAATTCCTGACAATCAGGTTAAAGCAATTTCAAATAGAGGCGGCGTGGCTAGGAACGTAAATACAGCGATTGACGCAATTAAACCTCTTATTTTAAAAGCTTGTAAACCTATTTCTGAAATTTATAAAGAGTTAGACAAGGAAATGACGATTGACCAAGTTGAATTAGAATTAGGTTTAGGCTTTGAAGCAGAAGGAGATTTATTTATTACCAAAGCAAAAGGTAATGCCAATCTCGTGGTAAAAGTAACAATAAAACCAAAACAAAATTAATTGTCAGGCCATGAGCAAGTTAGAAGATTCAATTGTTTTTATTACAAGTGCTGAAAGTAATGGAGCTTTTGGTACAGGATTTGTATTTTTAAAGCAAGATAATTACAGTTATATTTTAACTTGCGCTCATGTACTTGAAGATATAAACGCTAATGAAATAGGAATTTCTAAAAAAATTAAATTAGAAGGGATAACAGAACATATAGAGGTTATCGCTTGCGGTTCAATTGAGACGATAGATTTAGCTGTTTTAAAAATAAAAAACTTACAAAATCCTGCTTTAACATTAATGAATTTAGGAAGAGAAGGACTAGAAATTAGTATAGCTGGGCTTTCAGATTTTGATGGTTTTAAACGTAAAAGAATAACATTAGATGGAACACTAGCAACCTCTCTCGATCTTACTTTAGAGGGAGGGAGTTACAATCAGGCATGGTATTTAAAAATGGATACCATAGAAAAAGAACATGGCTTAGATGCTGGTTATAGCGGCTCTCCTGTAGTATTAAAAGATAGAAATATTGTTATTGCTGTAACCAGTAATCAAAGGCGCAGAAAAGATGAAGGTCAGTATGATGAATGTGAAAGAGGTTATGCAGTATCAATTAGTAATTTATTGAAAATATGGAAAGACATTCCAGATGAACTTAAAAAACGATTAAATGAAGATATTAAAATATATCCAGATTTATCAGATAAAAATTGTCAGTTATTAATTGAGGCATTAAAGAGTGATAAAAACAATTATTACAGTATTCAAGCGTGGTTAGCTTATTCTCATAAAGATTTTGAAAAGATTTACGTTAAAGAAAAATATGAAGCCATTGACTTGTACGATATAAATTCAACCACAAAAGTTATTGATGATTTATTAGAAGAGGTTCGTAATAGGAATATCAGTTATGATAAATTAACTTTTGAATTTATTTTGCCACTAGAGTTATTTAATTATCCGATTGACCAATGGCAAAATGAAGATAAAAAACCGATTGGTGCAATGTATCCTATTATAATCCGTTCTCAAGAAAGACTAATTCATAGAAAATTAAGAGATTTTTGGAAAACTTTGCAACCTGAATTAGAAAATTTATCATCAGAAAAAATTGACTGGCTAGCAGAACCTCAAGAAGAAGAGGTATTAGATTTTAAATTGTCTGAAGAAGGATATGTTGGGTTTGCATTAGAGTTTGACCTTTCCAAAACAGATAAGAAGTTTTTATTTAATATGTTAAAAAATGGGGCAGTAATAGGAATATGGGCTAATTCTTGTCAAGATTTTTCATGTATAAAACAAAACATTAACAAAGATTTATTTGAAAATAAACAATTAAAAGATATACCTCGCACTTTTTTATCAATTAGAAGAAA
Organism: Methylococcaceae bacterium; assembly: GCA_049296695.1. Classification (GTDB taxonomy): domain Bacteria; phylum Pseudomonadota; class Gammaproteobacteria; order Methylococcales; family Methylomonadaceae; genus UBA10906. The sequence goes on from JBAQSX010000169.1 coordinate 10,017, forward strand.
ACTGAGATTATCTAAAAAATGTGACTATTATTTAACTTTATTTTGGGATGATAAAGAAAGAATTCCTCCTGATTTTAAATTAGAACAACCTAAGAATTAATTATGACAACACAAAACAATCCTAATTGGTACATTTACCAAGGTACAAACGCCCCTTACGAAGTTAAAGAATTTCCAAAGCCACCACCTTGGCGAAATTTCAGCAAAGAAAAACAAAATAAAGATGAACGCGGCAGTTGTTATATTCCCAACCTACAAGATATAGAAATGGTCAATGCCGCGCTGTATTTACGTCGCCCTTTATTAGTGGAAGGAAAAGCAGGCGTAGGTAAAACTTCATTAGCTTATTCGGTTGCTCACGAATTGCAATTAGGGGATGTTTTACGTTGGTCAATTACCACCCGGACGACATTAAAAGATGGCTTATATCACTACGATGCCATTGGACGTTTACAGGATAAATCGTTGCATGGTGATAAATCATCTGAAATAAACGAATATTTACGTTTAGGCGCATTAGGCACTGCGTTTGCAAATGATAGCAATAAACCGCGTGTATTATTAATTGATGAAATTGATAAAAGTGATATAGATTTACCTAATGATTTATTGCATATTTTTGAAGAAAGCGAGTTTGAAATTCCTGAATTAATTCGATTAAAAGGTGAGCATCAAATTCGCCCCAGTGATAATGGCGACCCTATCATAATTAAAGATGGTAAAGTGCCTTGCACACAATTTCCATTGGTGATTATGACCAGTAACGGTGAACGTGAATTTCCACCCGCATTTTTACGCCGTTGCTTGCGATTAGAAATACAACAAGCTGATAAAGATAAATTACAGCGTATTGTAGAATTACATTTTCATACCGATGAAAATTATATTCAATATAAACAACAAATAGAAAGTTTGATTGATGAATTTATAAAAAAAATCAAAAGTAGCGATAGAACCGATTTGGCAAATGACCAATTATTAAATGCCGTCTATTTAACATTAAGAAATATAAATGTATCTAGTGATAAAGAATCGCTTTTAGATTCACTTTGGAAATCTTTATCCAATTTGTAAAGACACAATATTTCGTCTTTACATTCATGCCATAAATCAATATGCAAAAATCAATCAGCCAATTAATTACTGTTTTAAATAAAGTAGAACTTTATCCCGATTCACGAGAATTGGCTGATATACTTTGGTTGGCTTTGCAAATTGATATTCCTGTCATTCAAAATAAATCTGATATTAATAATGAAGAATTTCTTGCTAAACAAGAAGATAATAATAAACCGTCATTAGAAAATAAAGAACCTCCTAAAAAGCCCCCAGAAAAACCAGCAGAAAAACCAGCAGAAAAACAATCTATTACTCAAACACAACAAACAAAATCTTCTCTTTTTGCTAACCAAAAAGATAGTGGTATTAATCCTAACGGAATTAAAGGACAGGCTTTTAGAACACCCGCACTATCGCTATTGCATAATGCCTTAGCATTTAACCGCGCTTTTCGTCCCTTGCGTAAAACAGTCGCTTCTCGTTTTCATACTGAATTAGCAATAGAAGAAACCGTACACTATATTGCCGAAACGCAATTATTTCTACCGATTTTAAAAGGTAAAGCGCAACGCTGGTTAGAATTGGTAATTATTATTGATGATGCTATTTCAATGCAGATTTGGCAACCGTTATTAAAAGAATTTCGCCGTTTATTAGAATTACAAGGTACATTTGCAAAAATTCATTTTTATCAATTAAACACCGAAAATGAAATAGCGCGAGTATTAAAAAATAAGCGTGAGATAAAGAATTTTGAAATCACCAATCCGCAACAACCGCGTTTAATTTTGGTATTCAGTGATTGTGTGGCAAAAGCTTGGCATAGCAATCAGGGGGTGTTTGGCTTATTGCAACAGTGGAGTCGCAAACATCCTGTTGGCATTATGCAAATGTTGCCGTTTCGTTTATGGAAAGGCACGGCATTAGGTTACGGCGAGGAAGCACGATTCACCGCCGCTTTACCATTAGCGTTGAATCAAGCTTTAAATCTTGATAGGCAAGATTTTTGGTTTATAGATGACACAAGCGCGTTAGAAAAAGGTTTTAAAATTCCAGTTTTAACGCTAGAGCCTGAGATTGTGAAAACGTGGGCAAAATTGATGTTAGGAAAACAAGACAGTCGGTTGAAAGGCGTGGTGTTTGACAATCCAGCCGCTTTGATTCCGCCTTTAGAAGCCACATCAGAAAAACCAGCTATTGAAATTACCGCTGAACAACGGCTGAAACAATTCAAAAGTTTTGCTTCGCCCACTGCGCAGAAATTAGCGGCGTATTTAGCGGCTGTGCCGTTGGATTTGTCGGTGATGAATGTGGTGCAAAAGTTGATGTTGCCGCAGTCTAGCCAAGTGCATTTAGCGGAGGTGTTTTTAGGGGGATTATTGAAGCGTGTGCCGCATCATGCGTGGCTGGAATATGAGTTTCATGCGGGTGTGCGGGAGTTGTTGTTAGATTCGGTGATTGTGGCGGATGCGGTTTTTGTGTTGACGCGGGTTTCTGATTTTGTGGAGCAGCGGTTTGGGCAGAGTTTGGATTTTTTGGCGTTGTTGGCGAATCCGAATGTGACCGATGGGATTGAGTTGAATGAGAGTACGCGACCTTTTGCGGAAGTGGGGGCGAAGATTTTAAAGAGGTTGGGTGGGGAGTATGAGAAGTTAGCCAGTTACTTAGAGGAAGGGCAAAAAACAACTGAATTTATAACAATTACTAAGCATCAAGCATTAAAAAATTTGGTTGCAGTGTTAAGAAAATATACGTTTAAAAAATATTCTACACAGATGACTAAAAAACTTTTTGTTGGCAGCTTATCTTGGAATTTAAATTGGGAAGAGTTAAAAGAGATTTTTTCAGTTTTTGGAGAAGTTACTTATATCAAAATTGTAAGGGATAGGGAAACAGAGCGATCTAAAGGATTTGGATTTGTAGAATTTGCTAACGAATTCGACTCAGTAAGGGCAAAGTTTACTCTTGATGGTACAGAAATTGACGGAAGAGCAATTAAAGTCGATTTTGCTTTTGATTATAGAGTTAAACTCGATGTTAGTCGCCTGCCCAAATCAACCACTGCATTAATTGGACGCAAAACAGAATTAGCGCAACTCACCGAAGCTTTTACTAATCGTAACAAACGACTTGCAATCATTGTCGCCTCTGGCGGTATTGGTAAATCCGCTTTAACCGATGAATGGCTACGACAAATTGCCCAAGAAAATTATTACGGCAAAACCTGTGTGTTTGGTTGGTCGTTTTATTCGCAAGGTTCTCATAATACGTTTACCAATTCGCAGGCGTTTTTCAGCGAGGTGTTGCCATTTTTAGGAGTAGCAGAAATTCCCAAAGATGAAATTGAAAAAGCGCGGTTATTAGCGCGATGTTTACAAGAACAGCCGTGTTTGCTGATTCTCGATGGTTTAGAGCCGTTGCAATATGCTGAAAATCTACAATCCATGAATGGCGAATTGCAAGACATTGCTTTAAAAGAGTTTATTATTTGTTTTAGGCAAATAGCGAGTAAAAGTTTTGTTTTGATTTCTTCTCGTCAACCATTGGTAGAATTGAATCGCTGGCAGGCAGAGCATTATTTGTTACTAGATTTGAAAACTTTATCACATGATGAGCTTTCTTCTTCAACCAGCAACTGTGTTAAAAGTCAAAGTTATTTGGCGTAGTTTATATCCCATTCACAATCTTTTTTAGTAATGGAGTTTAAAATAACCAATAACTTTCTCATGCAAGCGGTAATAGCTAACTTTTTAGC
>JBAQSX010000170.1:0-13533 GCA_049296695.1 Methylococcaceae bacterium
GGCAAAGCCTGACCTCCAGTTTTAGCTATTATATTCTTTTAATGCTTGCGTAACATTAACCCTAATGATAATTTACGCGGATATATTTGCCGTTATACCTAATAAAAATAAATAATAGTGACTAAAATTATGAGTGATTCTTCTCAATGCCCACATTGTTGTGCCACTATTCATTGGAATAGTAATACTTGTCCAGAATGTAATAATACTTTTCCTACGCCCAATCAACGCGAATTATTGAATGATGATGAGCTACAAGCTTTGCAATCACGTTATCAATTAGCCAAACAAAAAGCCGAGCAAGACAATACCATAACCGAACTTGAACAATTAGAATTGACTATAAAAAATGATTCTAAGGCAATTATTAATATCCGAATCGCTAATTTACTAAGTTTTTTATCCAGTGAAAATAATTTATTATCTAATTATAATTTACAAACTGAAAGTGAAATTCGTTTAGTCGCTAAAATTGAAGAAGACCGACAACGGCGCATTGCAGAGGCAGTATTATTTCCTTCTTATGCTAAAGAAATTCGTTATGCGGCGTTATCTTTAGATAATAAAGGTTTAATTTCTTATGGTGCGTGTAGTATTTTTTTAAAAGATAGTAGCATGTTATATCGCGCTAGTATTTTAGAAGAAAATTCATTTTATTTTGTTGAAAAAAATTTAGGTACTATTTGGAACAATGGTGTCCCCAAAGGTTATCGCGCTGTGTGGACAGAACGGCATTTATTGGCTGTAATAAAATTAGCCGATAAACTCAATGGTGCGACAATTAGTATGACTGAGCTTTTGTTAAAAACTAACGGTAATCGCGCCCATGATGAGTTTATGGAAATACATATTTATGGCGCATTGAGCTTTCAATCTATTGAAGCCATTGCTTTACCGCAAGCTAAAAATCCACGCGAAGAAATGGAGTTAAGTTTTATTCGTGATAGCGCGAATAATAAAATTGAGTGTATCAATTTATGATGACTGAAACCTTAATTATTGCCGAACTCAGTACCGCTATTTACCGTAATCAACACGGTGAATGGGTGGCTGTGTATTTAGAAAACAATGAATTAATTGATTGCAGTTATGATTTAAGCCAATTATTAAACAGCAATACTGAAAAACGATTAATCAACCCATCACCACAATCAAGAGAAGAATTAATTTCTATTTTAAATAATTGGAGTCAACGTTATTATTTATTGAGCTTGCTAGTTAATGGCATGAATGCAGTATATAGTAACAATACCCGCCTTATGGCATTACAACATGCCCAAAGCCTATTAACGCAAAATGATTTAAAACAATTTGTAGAAGCGCGATTATTAGGCTGTCCTTTAGCAGAGCAAGCGGATTTAAACACTGCTTTGCAATTAGCACAAAACTTACCTACAGTCTTTGTTATTTATCAACAATTAAAACAAGCCACGGTGATTGAACAATTAACCAAAGTTTATGCAAAACCTTATACAGGCACTGAATTTGCAAGAGTTTGCGTTGAAAGTGGTTTAATAAAAACTGCGGTTTTAGCAGTGGCTAAACAAGACAAAAAGCAATTGGATAAAGTAGTTTCTAAATACAAGCATGAGCCGCAATTAAAAACCCTAGTCAAAGATACTGATAAATTCTTAACCGCTTGGCAAAAAGCCTTAAATAAAACTTTTGCTATTGATTCAAAAAACAATGAAAAAACAGTAAAAAATACAGCGCGTCATGATGATGAAATTGCGGCGGCAATTGATGATTGGTTGCAAGAAATAAAAACGGGTAAATACAAAAAAAGAAAATTTGTTAATGATTTAACGCAGTTAATTAATAAAGAAAAAGATTTTATTATTAAGCAATTGAAAAACAATAGAATTCAACATGCTAATAATGCGGTACGGGATTTAGTTGAGCATCATCGTCAAACAGGACAATTAAAACATTTATGTAAAAGCCTATCAGATTTAGGGACGCAAAGTTGCGCTTTAAATGCTGAATTTGCTTTGCGCTTATTTAAATACGCGCAACAAGCCAATAATAAAGATGCTGTTGCATTTAATGGCTATGCCGAAACCTTGCGTTCATTAGGTCGTTTAAATGAGGCATTAATCGCTTATCAAGAAATTAAACTGCGTTTTCCTAATGAGGTTTTTGCTTATACTGGCTATGCCGAAACCTTACGTTCATTAGGTCGGTTAGATGACGCATTAATCGCTTATGAAGAAACTAAACTGCGTTTTCCTGATAATGAAGTCACTTGTACTGGCTATGCCGAAACCTTGCGTTCATTAGGTCGTTTAGATGAGGCATTAATCGCTTATGAAGACATTATTAAACAATTTCCAAATAACCGCGTAGCAAAAAATGCACTGGCTTGTTTATTAATTGAAATGAATCAATTAGAAAAAGTGGCTGATTATTTAATAGAGCCTAAAACTTTAAATACTGAAGATAATTGGCGTGATTATCATGTTTTATCATTATTAGCTATGCACACAGGTGATTTTAATAACGCTGAAGTCATGATGCGTAGAGGTATTAACGCGCCTTTTATGACTACTCAGCACGTTTTTAAAACCAGTTTGGGTTTATTACTATTACGCACTCAACGTGCTAAAGAAGCAGCAACGCTGATTTGTTTGCAATTAACAGAAGTCCCCGTTTATCAAAAACAAGCCTTATTATATGCTCATGTTTTAATAGAAAGAGGTGAACCCTTACAACAAGTGCAAACTATTTTAAATAAAATCCCCCAAGAAACCAGCGCGGAGATTATTGATTTTTGTGCAATATTTAAAAAACGCTATTTAACTAATCAATTATTCACTAGCCTTGAATGTGACGCGTTAGACACAGAAATTTATCGCCAAGAATTTAACTTATTATTACGAGCCGCTTAAATGAGTGAAGAAACTTTAAAAATAATCAGCACCTTATTTATGCCGATTGCATTATTAATTTTAGGCGTGTGGTTAAAACAAATTGCCACAAAACATGAACAACGCGCAAGCTTGCATAATCGTATTATTGAAAAGCGACTGGCAATTTATAATGATATTGGCACAGACTTAAATGATATTTATGTTTTTTTATTACAAGTCGGGCATTGGAAACAATTAACGCCCGATTTGGTTTTAGAGAAAAAACGGGCAATTGATAAAATTATGTATGTTCATAGACCTTATTGGTCAGAAAATCTATTTCAGGCATTTGAGTTATTTATGCAAACTGCTTTTGAAACTTATACAGGTATGGGTGAAGATGCAAAATTGCGAACTAATAGCGATGAATTAAACGCTTCACCCTTATGGCAAACAACATGGCAAGACAGTTTTTCTAAAAATAACAGCTCAAAAGCTGATATTAAATACCGCTATCAATTATTAATGCAAGCCTTCGCTAAAGATTTTGGGCATTATTATTCATAATAATAAAAAAGTAATGAAAATAGGAGTTAAATAGCTTTAGCTATTTACTAACAAATAGCTAAAGCTATTTAACTCCAGCTTGTTTTTTAATTTAGTTAAAAAAACAAATCCACTCGCCTTTTTATAAATCCCTTTATAGCTAGTATCATATTACCGTCATATTAAGACAATTTAAAAATTGCTTCCATAAAAAATCCAAGTAATGCAATTGTAAAATACTTCAATTATTCTAAGCCAATGACAAACTATTAGCTTTTGTATTGCTTAACGCGTAAAATAGCATCTTATTTATTCTTCCGCTAATAACGGCAAATAACTATAAAGGCTTTGTAGTTACAATCATCAACTTTAGTGGATACAAACATGAAACAATTAACCCCTCAAGGGCAACAAATTATCAATAACATCGCTGGGCGTTATAATTTTAGTAGCGATGCGGTTTTGAGTATGTTGCAATCAGTTATTAATGGTAATGGCTCAATGGCGCAATTCAATCACCCTGAATTTGGCGGCAGTGGACAATGGATGTCGGGCGGTATGATTATGCTGGGCGATATGTTTAATAATGGTTTAAAAAACAGCGTTGGCGGCTTATGTCAAGAATTAGCGAATTTAATTGCTAATCAACCCGATTTAATTCAGACAGGTAGTTTTCAATCGCAATCACAAGGTAATAATACTCAAGAAAACTTTATTAGCAATAATACTAATCAGCAAAGCCAGAATAATAATGGTGGCTTTGGTGCGGTGAGTTTATTTGTGCCACCACCAGCGGGAAGTTCTGCTAATTGGTGGCCAGCGGGTTTGCAATTTCCGAATAGTACAGGTTCGCAAAATAATTCGCGTTATGCTTATTTTGCCAGTATTAGAAGGCTGGCAATTGAGGCGAATGGACATGTGACTTTATATGATACTTTAGACCATCAAATTGGTGGCTTTTCTCAGCAACAATCCATTGGCGGCTCGATGTGTTTTAATAGTCAATACGGTTTAATTGATGTGGCAAGTTTGCCAGTTATTTCAATTGATAATGTTTTAGTACAAAAACCTATTGAAAATAAACCTGCACCAGTGGGTTATAATAATAATTCTGTGCAAACACCAATAGTTAATAATCAAGAAGCCGATATTTTTGATGCCATTGAAAAACTGGCTAATTTAAAAGCGAAAGGCATTTTAACGGATAATGAATTTAGCACTAAAAAAGCCGAATTATTAGCGCGGTTATAATATAAAACCTGCTAGGTTTTTAAAACCTAGCAGGTTTAAAACTTAACCAATTTCAAAAGCAAATACTAAAGCTATCATCGTCATTGAAACTAAACCTAAAATAAAAATAACTTCCGCCCAACGTTCCAATCCTAAAGTAGAACGCTCTAAGCGAATCGATAAAAAAGATAATAACGCGCTAATCATAAACAATAAGCTATCAATAGCGAGCGCTTTATCGCACAATAATTAACAGTATCAGGCGGCATACTTTTCACAATACTGATAACCATAATACAAACGCCCACCATAGTGGCGGAATTGGGTAATAGTGATGTGACAAATCATTATTATTATTTTTCATAATGTGTATTGAGTCATTAAAATGAATAGCATGAAATAAAATAATGAAGTTTATCTTAAATTGATTAAAAAAATATCAACCTTTTATAAAGAGACTAGCTATGTATCAACATTTAGAAACGGCTAAAAATACCGAAAATTTAAAACGTGTCGTAGTAGACCCTGTATCGCGCGTTGAAGGTCATGGCAAGGTGACTTTATTATTAGATGAAAATAATAAAGTTCAACAAGCGCGATTACATATTGTCGAATTCAGAGGTTTTGAGCGATTTATTCAAGGGCGACCTTATTGGGAATTACCTGTATTAGTGCAACGCCTTTGCGGAATATGTCCTGTAAGTCATCATTTAGCCGCCGCTAAAGCCATTGACCAATTAGTCGGCATTGACCCAGAGAATCTACCAAAATCAGCGGATAAATTAAGACGCTTATTACATTTTGGACAAGTTCTGCAATCCCACGCTTTGCATTTTTTTCATTTATCAAGCCCTGATTTATTATTTGGTTTTGAAAGTGATATTAATAAACGCCATATTATTGCGGTATTAAATGAATATCCCGATATTGGCGTGCAAGGCGTTAAAATGCGTAAATACGGACAAGAAGTGATTCGTATGGTGTCGGGAAAAAGAGTTCATGGCACTGGTGCAATTGCGGGTGGTATGAATAAGGCTTTAACCAAAGAAGAGCGCGATTATTTATTAACTGATATTGAACAAATTATTCAATGGTCGGTGGATTCGGTGGCTTTAATTAAAAAAGTACATTGCGCCAATCTACCTTATTATGATGAATTTGCCACGATTAAAAGTAATTACTTAGGTTTAATTAAACCCAATGGCGCGTTAGAGTTATATCACGGTGGTATTCGTGCTAAAACGGCGGAAGGCAATACTATTATTGACCACGTTGATTATTGTGATTATAACAATTATATTCACGAAGAAGTGCGCTCGTGGACGTATATGAAGTTTCCTTATTTGTTATCCTTAGGCAAAGAAAACGGTTGGTATCGCGTAGGGCCTTTAGCGCGAATTAATAATTGTGATTTTATTGACACGCCATTGGCTGAAATGGCGCGAGTTGAATTTAAAGCCCATAGTAATGAGGCTATGGTACATAGCACTTTAGCCTTTCATTGGGCGCGATTAATTGAAGTATTGCATTGCGCTGAGGCAATTAAAACCTTATTAAATGACAGCGATATTTTAGGCGGTCAGTTAGTTGAGCAAGGTGAAAAACGTTTTGAAGGTATAGGCGTTATTGAAGCCCCACGCGGTACGTTATTTCATCATTATCAAATTGATGAAAATGATATTGTCACTAAAGCTAATTTAATAGTATCCACCACCAGTAATAATAATGCCATGAATGAATCAGTGCGCCAAGTAGCCGCTGAGTATTTATCAGGTAGAGAATTAACTGAGCCGTTATTAAATAATTTAGAAGTGGCAATTAGAGCTTATGACCCGTGTTTGTCATGTGCCACTCATGCGGTGGGTAAAATGCCTTTGCAATTAGAATTAGTGGATAATAATGGTTTATTAATTGATAAGTTAATAAAACATAATGACGGGCAGATTGAGCGGAGTATTTAATTAAAAAGTGGAGTGCAAGCTTTGCTTGCTAATTATTAAAAAGGTCAGGCAAAGCCTGACCTCCATCAATATGGTTTTATTCAAATAGTTCATCTAAAAAATTACGCATTGCCAACCAAGAACGGCGATTAGCCATTTCAGAATAAACCATGCCTAATTCTGGAAAACTTGCCGCTGGATTGGTAAAAGCATGAACGGTATTACCATAAGCGTGTAATTGCCAATCGGCGTGGGCTTTAGTCATTTCCTCTTCAAAAGCAAGCACTTGCTCAACTTTACCCATTGGGTCATCATGTCCGTGCAGAGCTAAAACTTTTGCTTTAATATCAATGCCTTGCAGATTATCAGGTGCGTTAAGCAAACCGTGAAAACTGACCACGCCTTTAATATCTACGCCTGTTCGCGCCAAGTCCAAAACGCACAAGCCGCCAAAACAAAAACCAATGGCGGCAATGGCTTTATCATCCACCCACGGCAATAATTTCACTGCTGACAATGCCGCCTGAATGCGTTTTTGCAACATTGCCCTATCATCAATAAACGGCTGCATTAATTGCGCGTTTTCATCATGACTCGCGCCTACTTTGCCTGAGCCATACATATCCAAGGCAAAACCCACATAGCCCAGCTCTGCGAGTTGCTTAGCCTTTTCTAACACAAATTCATTACGACCCGCCCACGGATGACTCACTAAAACCGCAGGTCTGCGCCCTGAAAAACTATCATCAAAAGCAAAAAAGCCTTCACAGGCAACATCGCCATCTAAATAAGTCACATTATTTGAAATAATTGCCATGATTTAATCCTTAATTGTCAACACACTGTTTAATAAACCCTCAGCCGCGGCCTGCGCCATATCTAAAACGCGCTCAAAGCCATAAGAACCGCCATAATAAGGGTCGGGGACTTCTTTATCTTTATAATGCGGGGCGTAATCAAGTAAATACTTGATTTTATGTTGATAAATGGCAGGACACTTACGCATTAAAATCTCATAATTATCACCGTCCATCACCAGCAACAAATCAAAATCTTCAAAATCACCCATTATCACTTGCCGCGCTCGCAAGCCGCTTAAATCAATGCCCCGCTCACGCGCCGCTTGTTGAGCGCGTAAATCAGGCGCGTCACCTACATGATAAGCATGTGTTCCCGCTGAATCGATGCTAAATCGCTCCGCCACACGTTTTTCATGAACTAACTTAGTAAATGCGCCTTCAGCAGTAGGCGACCTGCAAATATTACCCATGCACACAAAAAGAATCTTGGTTGTCGTCATATTATGGTTTTCTCAGTGTTAAAATGCGCTTATTGTAACGCTGGATGTTATAGTTTTATTAACTGTAGTTAGGCAAAATACTTATTTTTTCCACGAAAAGCACAAAAAACACCAACGCTATTTAAAAGTAAATTTTAATTATTTATTTTTCGTGTCTTTGGTGCTTTTCGTGGACACAAAAGCGTTTTTATTAAATTTAAACCAGCGTTACAATGCCACACTAATAATTAAGCCGTCTAAATTATAATTAACAAGATTAATTAATAACATCCTATTAATCCTATAATCTTGAAAATCCTGATTCAGACATTATTACTCAACCTTAAAGGATGCTATCATGCTTAAACAAATCTTCATTTTAATTACCCTATTATTATTAACCGCCTGTACTTTTATTGACGTGCCTTTTGTCCCCGGTATTTAATAATACTTAGCAATTCCCGCCAAGGCGGGAATTATTTTCTATTTTTAATGAGTTTTTAAAATGAAATTAAATAATCCTAAAAAAATTATTTTGGCTAGTGCTTTATTATTTTTACTCAGTGCTTGTGCTACTTTTATTACATCTAAAGCTATTGTATGCGCTAATAATTTAGAATCTAGTATTACTAATTTTTGTGAGGTCAACCCTAATGTATTATGGCGCGGCGCGCAACCTGACGAAAAAGGAACGGCATGGCTTATTGAACATGGTGTTCAAACTATTATTAATCTCGAAGAATTACATAATGATATAAATACTATTCATAGAGCCGCACTTAATACTATGGGGCATTATCAAATTGATTATTTTCGAGTAAAAACATGGGAACCTTTATATGCCTTCGATTTTACTCAACCGCTTGCCGATGAGCATGTTGTGCATTTTCTAGCCCTGATGCAATATGCTAAAAAACCTATTTATGTACATTGCCGTGAAGGTCAAAATCGCACAGGTGTTATGGTTGCCGCTTATAAAATTATCTATGAAGGAACACAATTATCTAGCATATTAAATGAAATGCAAAGTTATAGCGGTATTTGGTCAAAATATACTACTGAGTATTTAGAAGGTTTGGCAAATAGACGCGCTGAAATTATGCAGAAAGTAGCTAATAAATTGTCTACTTTAGAAAAGCCAACACAGATTATTTGTAATCAAGGTAAATGTTAGTTTTATACACGACAATAAATAAAGATTTTGCTATACAAAGTCTTTTTATAACTTAATCGTTTTATAACTATTTTTTAACTACACTATTAAATTTTTTAACACACGAGTATTCATGAGTTCTCAAAGAAAAGCAGTCGCGCTAATATCGGGCGGCTTAGATTCCATGCTCGCTACTAAAACTATTCTTGAGCAAGGTATTCACGTTGAAGGGATTAACTTTTTCACAGGTTTTTGTGTCGAAGGACATACCCACGCCATTCGCAAAAAAGATAAAGCCAAACCCAAACGCAATAATGCCTTATGGGTGGCCGAGCAATTAGGCATTCAATTACATATTGTTGACGTAATTGAAGAATATAAAAAAGTTTTAATTAATCCCAAACACGGTTATGGGGCGCATTTAAATCCGTGTTTAGATTGCAAGATATTCATGGTCAATAAAGCTAAACAATGGATGTTAGAAAATAATTTTGATTTTATTATTACAGGTGAAGTAATAGGACAGCGTCCTATGTCACAGCGTAAAAATACTATGCCTATTGTTTCAAAACAATCAGGCGCGGATGATTTATTATTACGTCCATTATGCGCTAAAAACCTGCCCGAAACTCTGCCTGAACGAGAAGGTTGGGTTGATAGAGAAAAACTACATTCTATTACTGGCCGTTCGCGTAAACCACAAATGCTTATGGCAAAACAATTTGGTATTAGCGATTATGCCCAACCTGCGGGTGGTTGTTGTTTTTTAACCGATGCAAAATATTCAGCTAAATTAGTCGATTTATGGCAAGCGCAAGGCAGTCGTGATTATGAATTAGATGATGTGATGTTATTAAAAGTCGGGCGACATATTCGTCCCGCGCCGCATTTTAAATTAATTATTGCCAGAGAAGAAGGCGAAGGTCGTTTTTTACAAGGTTATCAAAACGAATATGTTTCTTTAATGGGTAGCAGTCATTTAGGCGCGTTAGTATTAATTGATGGCGAAGTATCTGCTGAAGATTTATATTTATCAGCTTCAATTGCCGCTTATTATGGACAAGGACGCACTGCCGAGCAGGTAGAAATTAAAGTGCAATTAAGCAGCGGTTCTGAACATTTATTAACGGTAAAACCAATTAGCGATATTCCAAAGGAATGGGTATTATGAGAGAAGTTTTAAATGCACGGCGATTATTATGTCCTTTGCCTGTGATTCGCACCCAAGATAAAGTCAAACAATTACAAAGCGGCGATGAATTAGAAATTATTTGTACTGATTCTGGAGTATTACAAGATATTCCGCTGTGGTGCAAAATTAATGGACATACGGTATTAGAAACCCGCGTTGAGGGTTATGACTATATTATTTTAATAAAGGTATCCTAATGGCAGAGGCAATTAATGCGGCACTTGCCGATAAATTAAAAAAGAAAGCCAGTTTAGTCGGTGCGGCAATTAATATAATCCAAACCTTAATTAAAATTGGTTTTGGCATATTAGGACAATCCGCCGCTTTAATTGCAGACGGTATTCATTCCTTATCCGATTTACTCAGTGATTTATTAGTGATTATTGCGGTTAGAATGGGTAGTAGAGAAGCCGATAAAGACCACCCCTACGGACACCGCCGTTTTGAAACCATCGCCACTATTATTTTAGGCATGAGTTTAATTACGATTGGCGCGGGCATAACGTGGACAGTATTACATCGCATGACCCATCCTGAACAATTACCCACGCCCCAGCCATTAACTTTAGGCGTTGCTGTTATATCGATTTTAATTAATGAATGGTTATATCATTATACTAAAAAAATTGCCAAACTCAGCCGCTCTAAATTATTACTGGCAAATGCGTGGCATCAACGCAGTGATGCGATTTCTTCATTAGTAGTATTAATAGGTGTAGGCGCGGTTTTATTAGGTTATCCATTCGCTGATGCGATAGCCGCTGTTATTGTGGCATTAATGGTGGCGAAAATTGGTTTAAATCTAGTGATTGAGAGTATTAAAGAATTAGTTGATACCTCTTTGCCGCCAAAATTAATTAAAGAAATTCGCAAAGTTATTCTGTCTATTGAAGGCGTTGAAGGGATTCATTTATTACGTTCACGCTATAGTGGTGAAGATGCCTTTGTTGATGCTCATATTATTGTTGACCCCAGAATTACCGTATCAGAAGGACACAGTATTGGTGATGCGGTTAGAGATGAGGTGATTAAACAATTCGATGATATTATGGATGTATTAGTACATATCGACCCTGAAAATGATGAAGGTTCTAATAAACGCGATAAACCTTTAAGTAGAGCTGATATACAAAAAATATTAGATAAATATTTAATTGCCCACAATATTGCAGTAGAGGATTTTAAAATTCATTATTTAGATGGACTGGTCGAAATAGAAGTGATTATTCCATATACAACGCATTATTCAGCAGAGCAATTAGAACAATTAAAAAATCATTGTCAGTTTATTGTCGATAAAGTTAAAAAAGTGAATAACGTCATTATCTTCTTTAAGCTATAAATATAAGGAGGTCAGGCTTTGCCTGACCCATCATTGCAAAGCCTTTAAAATAGCTGAAATATCAACATTATCAGCCACCATATTACTAAACCCTTGAATCTGCTCCTCACGATAAAGCCTATAATCATAGCCCTGATAATTAGCATTAATCGTTTTTAAATAATCACTGCGAAACACATTATTATCAAAAATCCCATGCACATGTGTCCCTGCAATACGCCCCTTTTGATAATACAGCGGATATTTATTCATACGTCCGCAATGAATCTCATAACCTTCAAGCTTATCATAGCCAAATAATGAATAATAAGCCTTATGTAATATTTTGGGTTGTTGATAACTAACCGTATCATCAATAAAACCCAAAGCTATTTCAGTGCAAGCATTATCATATTCTAAAGCATTAGGGTCATAAAGTTTTTGACAAAGCATTTGATAACCGCCGCAAATACCAAAAATAAAACCTTTGAATTGTTGAATTTGTTCAAATAAACCTTGTTGTTTTAACCAGTGCAAATCCTTAATAACAGTTTTACTGCCAATTAATAACACTAAATCAAATGAATCTAAACAGCGATAACTTGAAATTAATTCCACATATACTTCGCTGTCTGCCATGAATACATCTAAATCGTTATAATTACTCAAACCCTGATAAGCAATTACCGCAATTCTAATTTTAATATCGCCCAAACGCTGTTGATAATTTTGCAAAGACTGCGAGTCTTCCATATCAATATTTAAAGGCTGAAAAGGCAAAACCCCCAAAACAGGCAAGCCAAAACGCTCCGCAATAATTTTCTCACCTTCAATAAAAAAGCGTCTATCACCGCGAAACTTATTAATAATTACGCCAATTAAATTATGGCGCATTTGCTCATCCATTAATGCCATCGTGCCATAAATAGATGCAAACACGCCGCCGCGTTCAATATCGGCAATTAAAATATTTTTAGTATTAAAAGTTTTAGCAACAAAAGTATTAGATAAATCTTTCGTTAATAAATTTAATTCCACAGGTGAACCCGCGCCTTCGGCAATTACTAATTCATAATTTTGTTGCAATTGTTTAAAATTATCAGCAACCGCTTGTTCTAATTGCCCGATTTCTTCGTAATAATTAAATACGCTTTGATTTTTATAAACCAAACCATTAACTATGACTTGCACCCCAGCACTGGCGTGAGATTTTAATAAGACAGGATTAAATAAATAACTGGGTTCAATTCGTGCCGCTTGCGCTTGTAGATATTGCGCTCTTGAGATTTCACGTCCCTCAATTGTTACCCCTGAATTATTGGAAACATTTTGCGCTTTAAAGGGAGCGGTTTTAATACCTAAATCCACAAAAATACGGCACAATGCCATAACTAGCGTAGTTTTTCCTGCGTCTGAACTTGTACCTAAAATAGCCAGTGGTTTCATTTAAAATTGGATGGTAGATTTAAGTTAATGTAATGTCTGAATCAGGATTTTCTCTGGTTATAAGATTAGCAAGATAATATCTTGTTAATCCTAAAATCTTATAAATTCTGATTCAGACAAATTAATGCTATTTTATGACTTAATAATACTTCTTGGCTGACACAAACCTTGTGTTTTATTAAGGCTTGCCAATGATTAATTAAACATGCAGGTAAAGATATATTATTAATATGCGTAATTGCCTTTTGTTGTTTTTCAAAATTGTTTTGCGTTCCTATCGCTAAAGAAAATAATCTTTCTGATAACTGCGGCAATAAATAATGACTAATACCTGTAATACCATTTAATAAAATACTAAAACCTGCTGGGTCATAATCGGTAAAACCCATAATAGCGCAATTTTTATTTAAAGCCTTAAGAAAATCGATTACCGCTTGACTACTCACATCATGCCCACGATAAATAATTAAAGCCTCACGCCATTGCTCAGGTAATTGCGCTAATTGAATATAATCAAACGCCTGTAAATTTTCAACGACTATTACTTGATTAATATTGCTCAAATTTAATTCGCGGT
>JBAQSX010000171.1:0-1531 GCA_049296695.1 Methylococcaceae bacterium
ATCACAAACAAGAAAAAAATTAAGTGACAATAAGAAAGAATATTGGAACTCTCGTAAACAACGGAAGAAGGTTGTTTGCCCAATATGTAAAAAAGAATTTGTATCTATCACAAACACTCATTTAAAACGTAAACATAATATATCTTTAGAAGAATTTAAAGAAACTTATAATCATACAGTCATATCTATTAAAAAAGTTGGGTATGAGGACGTGTTCAATATTAACGTTGAAAAAACACATAATTACGCCACATCAGCCGGTGTTATAATAAAAAATTGCTATCATAAAGATCCAACCATGATTTCATACTTAAAAGATAGTTCTTCCGACATGCATGGAGACATGGCAAAACAGATCTTTATGGTGGATAATTTTGATAAGAAGAAAAACCCGGAACATAAATATTTAAGAAACGCAACAAAAAACAGTTTTGTATTCCCACAATTTTATGGTGATTACTATGCCAATAATGCCAAAGGATTTATAGGGGATTGGCTCCATTTACCAGAAGGGCAATGGAAAGAAAATCAAGGATGTCCTATGCCCAATGGGGTTAGAATATCTGATCATATGATTTTGAAAGGTATAAAAAATTATATCGCGTTTGAAAATCATATGAAAAAGATTGAAAAAGATTTCTGGGAAAAAAGATTCCCTGTTTACAAGAAGTGGAAAATTGACACATTTGAGAAGTATCAAAAAGACGGATATGTGGATATGTTCACCGGGTTCCGGTGTTCTGGAATCATGCGAAAAAATGAGGTGGTTAACTACCCGGTTCAAGGGGCAGCATCCCATTGTTTGTTATGGGCGTTTATCCAGCTTGATAAAATATTTAGAGAAAAGGGACTGAGATCAAGATTGATTGGACAAATTCATGATGCCATGATTTTAGATGTTCACCCAGATGAATTAGAAGAAGTGGGATATTTAATCAAAAAAGTTACGTGTAGGGATTTGCCAAAGGTATGGACATGGATTAGCGTACCGCTTGACGTGGAAGCAGATTTATGCGGTATCGATAAACCGTGGAGCGAAAAACAATCGTACAAATTAAAGGAGTAAATAAATGACATTATATACAAAACAATATCCATCAAAATTATCCGAAATTTTTATAAATAGCGGAATAATTGACCAGGCAACCACTATTTTATTAAACGAAGATACCCCCCTGTCAATTCCAAAAATAAATGATTCAATGTTTTTAGATATTCCCAAAGAAGAATATGGGGATATGGAATCCCTAATCAAAAAAATTATGGATATAAATTTACCAAAAGGATGGAAATTGGAAAGTATTCCATTAGATGTAAATACAAACACAATAAATTGGTTTGGAAAAAGGTGTAAATATTTTTGCGGGCAATGGGAAGGATATGAGGATAAATTAAAAGAAACAGAGCCTGTATTAACTTTTTGTAATCATGTTGATAATCCAAATGATAAAGAGGGAAACTGTAGACCGGAGCTTTGTCCTCTAAATTTAAAACCAGGTAAAGAAACAACTTAAATTAAAGGAGTAAATGA
>JBAQSX010000172.1:0-24808 GCA_049296695.1 Methylococcaceae bacterium
CGTTTTAACACCAACTAAAATTGGAATCACTATAACTGAGCATTAGGAATATTTTCTAATAAAGCAACAACATCTAATAGTTTCAATTCTTCTTTTTTAAAACATAGCAAATGACTATTTTGATAAATCATAGAAACTTATTTTATTCACTAAAATAATGAATTATTGCGTGGGGAAATCGCGTTCAATAACGCGTAAAAGTCCCCATTGTCCTATTTCTTTAATTCGGTTTTTGGCTTTTTGCAGATAATCATCGGCATTTTTGGAGTTCAAATCTTGATTTGTATGTTGGCAGATATGAGCGGCTAATAAATATAATTCTGCATCACGCAAATGGTAGCCTGTTTCTGCAATTAAATTTTGGGCTTCGTAATAATGATTTAAAGCAGTGTCATTATCATTAATGGCTAAACAATAACGTCCGTGAATTAAACAATAATCCACTTGATAGAGTTTCATGCCACAACGTTCGATTATTTCTAACGCGCTGTTTAAATCGTCTTTGGCTTCGTTTAGTCTATTTTGGGTAAGATAGAAATCGGCACGGTATAGGTAGAATTCTGGAATAAATAATATAGTATTTGATTTATGTACTTGTATTATTGCGTCATTAAAAAATAATTCTGTATCCTCATTGCCACTTGCGACACAGCATAAAGCTAAAACTAAGCATTCATTAGCACTTGGATATAATCCAGAATTATATTTTGTTTGTTCAACCTTTTCTAAATATTTGGCTAGTATTTCTTTTCTAGCCACTTTGTTTTTAGCACAGACAATTAATAATTCAAAATAGCGGTCACTTATAATCATCGTATATTCTGAAATATATTTTCTTTGTGTACTAAAACTAGCATTTATTGCATCTTTAAATGTTCTTTCTGATTCCTCTAGTTTTCCATAAAAGTAATGAGTAGTTGCCACATAATTACGCCCAATAATTTCGTAGTCGTAATTTTTAGATAGTTGGGAGTATTCAATTGATTGTTTTGCAGTTCTTTTAGCTAAATCTAATTTTCCTAAAGCAAAATATATGTCAACAAGATTTTGATAGGAAACAGCAATGCAATGCAACGTTGCGCCATCATTGAAATTTGAATAGCGTTTAATAATATCCTCTGTATATGTTATAGCATCATACAATCGACCTAATGACATTAAACATGAAGATATTGTTGCTAAAATATTAGTTATTGCGGTTTCTGGAATTTCCACTATTTTTTCATTATTTATTTCCAAAATAGCTATTTGTAATATACTCAAATCATTACTGTATGCTCCTAGATACCTTTCACTAAAATAATATCCTCTAGTAATTCGCCTAAAATAATTTTCACTAATTGCTTGTTCATATTCTCCCGCCAAACACCCATGCACCACAGCCTGATATAACGGCAACATTTCATCCAAAGTATCAGGAAATTCCTTTTCAGGTATTCCTTGATAATACTCAAATAAAACTAAATGCGCTTGTTTAAACTCTTCGTAATTATTTTCTTTAAATTTTAAACCAAAATAATTACGAATAATCGGATGCGTATCCCATTCTAAATACCCAAAACTAGCTTTTTTACCTAATAACAAACCATTTTTTTCTAATCGTTGTTCTACTTTTTTCCATTCCGATTCAGTTAAATTTCGCAATGGTTTTGCATGATTAGCTTTATTAATTAATTCTCTTTTTTCTTGGGCATTCATTGGACGGTCAAATAAACCCAATAATTGTAAAAAACAACGTGAAGCCTCATCTTGCAAACTATCGTAATAATCCAATACACGCAAAGCATGACGACTGTCTTTTTCGGCATCACTATTATCATGTGCCGTTGTTAATTGGGGTAATTCTTTGGCATAACGATAATCGCCATCGTGATATTCTTTTAATAAATGCCCCATTAATACCAAACTTAAAGCATGACCATTTAAATCAATACTAATTGCTTGGCGTTGCTGTTCATTACCCGTCACACCTAATGAAACTAATAATTCAGCCCCATCATTATGCGGTAGGGTTTTTAATGGCAGAGATAAATAATTATCAGCTTGCCATTTATTTAATTCCACTAAGGCTTGTCGTGAAGATAATAAAATAAAACTATTGCAAGAATTAAAGCGTAATTGCGATAAAAACGTGGCTAATGGCTTATCCTGCAATTCTCCATTCATCACTTTTAAATCTTCTGAATATTGCAAAGGTTCTAAACCATCCAAAATTAACAGACTAGGGTATTGTTGCAAACATTCTGCTAATCGTTTTGCTTTTTCAAATTCATCTTTAGGAATTTCTTTTTTAAAAAACGTTAATGCCGCAGTAAAAAATGCTTGTGAATTAGTAAAAGTATTATGTGAACCTTGCGAATAAAACGACCAACCAAAAACATGAGTTTTGCCGTAATACTTTTCTTGAGCAATTTGTACTAACCATTCATCTGTTAAAGCCGATTTACCAATACCACCCGCCGCAACAATAATGGCAAGACGTTTATTATTTTTAATAGCTTCGGTGAGTTGGGTGAGTTCGGTTTTCCGACCAATTAATGCGACTGTAGGCTTTGGTAAATGATAAACATTAACTAAAATTTGAATTTCTCGATTTTCTTTTTCAGAATAATAGTTAATAACTTGCGAATGAATAGTAATAGTGTGCGCAATATTACTATTGCTCACATTACCTTCAATATAATTTTCAGCTTCAATATTTTTATTAAAGCTATCGTTAATTTGTTCGGCAACTATATTCTGCACCTTAGCATGAGATTGTTCTTTTACGTCGTGAACATTAGTCACAATCCCTGCTTGTTTTTTATTCTTACTTTTTTTAATCCAATCAAACATAAGCCACTCCGCGTAAATAATGACTGCCAGTCCCTGAAGGACTGGCAGTCATAGCACAAACCTATTGAATATCAACCTTAGATTTACCGTCTATCTTATCAACCATAATATTATGATTATCACCTTTTTTAATTTTAACTTCTGATTGATTAGTAATATTAGTTGCTGAAACCGTATTTTTAGCTTGCTGTTTGCTCGATTCTAAATTGATTTTATTTTTAGTGAGCGAAAACTCAAAACCAAACCTGCAATTACCGCAATTAAAATAAAACCGCCTAAATAAAGATAAGTGCTATCCATTACCATTCCTCTGTTGAAATAATTAAAAATTAAAACCGCCCAAACCTCAATAACACACTAGGCAATAATAATAAATTTAACACCGTTGAAAATGCCAAACCACCAATAATAATAGCCGCCATTGGACTCATAATTTCTTGCCCTGCATTATCACCAATTAACGGAAACATCGCCAAAGCCGTCACTAATGCAGTCATTAAAATAGACGGTAATCGCTCCTGCGCCCCTTGCAAAGCTGTAGTTATATTCCACGCTAATTTTTCTATTTCAACTAAATAACGATAATGCGACAATAACATAATACTATTGCGTACCGTAATCCCAAATAAAGTTACAAAACCCACAATTGAACCCACCGATAATACGCCACCAGTTAAATATACCGCCACAATTCCACCAACTAAAGCAAAAGGAATATTGAGCAAGGTTAAAAACATATTACGACCGCTACTAATGGCAATATAAATTAATAATAAAACTCCAGTTGCCGCTAATAAAGAATGAATAATTAACGCCTGCCGCGCTTGCGCTTGTTCAATGGCAGAACCTGTAAATTCAGGATAAGTATCGGCATTAAATTGAATCTCTTGCCAGACTTTGGTTTTTAATTCAGCCATAAAATCATTCCAATCTCGCCCTATGACTTGGCAGGTAATAGTTTGTTTGCGTTGCGCGTTTTGATGCAAAATATTATAACGTCCACTAGCATAAACAATATCGGCAACTTGATTTAATTGATGTAATAAACCATCTTCACTACGCAAAGGTAAATGATTAATAACTTCTGTTTGGGTTTTTAATTGCGGCTCTAAAGTCACCGCGACATTAACAGTGCGATTACCTTGTAATAAACTCCCCACGACTTGCGTTTCATAAGCGGTTTTTAAAGTATTAATAACCTGCTCAGCATTAATATTTAAAAAATTTAATTGTTCTAAATTTAAGCGGACTTGTAATAAAGAAGTGCTGGGCGGTGAGCGTAATTGTATATCGGTTGCACCTTTTAAAGAGTGTAAAAGCGTAACCACTTGTTGGGCTTTTTGGTCTAATTCATTTAAATCATTGCCGTATAAATTAATCACCACAGGTGCGGTATAACCTGAAATAGTTTCATCAATACGTTCAGTTAAAAAAGTATTGACTTCTGAGACTATGCCTAAGGTATTTTTTAACACACTGCGTAATTGTAATAATATTTGTTGTTGCTCTTGACCTGATAATGTGGGTTTTAATCGCACTTCATATTCGCTGTAATGACTGCCATAGGTATCCGCGCCTCGCGCTGAGCGTCCTGCCCATTGTGAAACCGATTCTACGCCATTAATAGTTTTAAACTGCTCAGTTAAATGACTACCTATGCGGATAGATTCTGTTAAAGCCGTTCCCGGAATACTGGTAGTGTGAACAATATAATGTCCTTCGCGTAGTTCGGGTAAAAACTTACTCTCAAAACGATTAAAACCCAATAATGCAATAACGCATAATAACGCGCTAAAACTACTCACAACTATAAAATGACTAGTGACAAAACTTAAGGTTTTTTTGTAAAGCGGTTGTAAAAAAGCAATTAATGGCGGCTCGGTATGATTATTTTCAGTATTTTTTAATAATAGAAAACATAAGGCGGGGGTTAGGGTTAATGCCACTAATAATGACATTAATATCGCTAGAATATAAGAATAACCTAGAGGAGCGAATAAACGTCCTGCTACACCGCCTAAAGTCAGTAAAGGAACGAATACTAAAGCCACAATAAAACTGGCATAAACTACTGAGCTACGCACTTCTAAGGAGGCTTTATAAACAACCTTGGCGATAGTATTATCATTAATAGTTTGTTTTGATAGGCGATATTCACGCAAACGTCTAAAAATATTTTCAGTATCAATAATGGCATCATCGACCACTTCACCTAAAGCAATGGCTAGTCCGCCTAATACCATAATATTTAAACTAATACCCATCTCCATTAACACTAATGCCGCAGACATTAAGGATACGGGAATAGCGAGAGCTGAAATAAAAGCGGTTTTAAAATTAAATAAAAATAAATAAAGCACAATAACGACAAATAAACCGCCTAATAATAAATGCCCTGCTAAGTTATTAATGGAGCGTTCAATATAATCGGCTGGTTTAAATAAATGCGGATGGAAGCTGATATTACCACCTGCTTTATTAAATAAAGGCATGAGTTCTTCAAGGGTTTGTCCAACTTGGCGCGATACTGTTAAAGTATTCGCGCCGTATTGGGCAATGACCATTAAAACAATGCCTTGTTTACCCATAATTTGCGCGGCACTAATTGGCGGCTCTGGGGCGTAATTAATAGTCGCCACTTCGCTAAGTAATATTCTATTATGACCAATGCGTAATTGTGACAAGGTTTCGGGGGTATTAGCTAAACCCGAAACCTGCACAGTAAAACGTTGATTATCATTTTCAATAAAACCGCCACCGTGATTATTAACGGCTTGTTTTACGGCTTGGGTAATATCATCTACTGATAAATTAAAACGGCGTAGATTATCGGGTTGTAATTGCACTTGTAATTGTTTAACGTCGCCGCCAAAAACATTAATATCAGCAACCCCAGACACGGCTAATAATCGGGGGACTAATGTCCAATCCACTAAACTACGCAATGCCATTAAATCATTATCTTTAGCAGTTAAACCTATGGTTAATACGGTCGCCGATGAAGACGATAATGGCACAACGACGGGGCTAATATTGGGCGGTAATTGTTGGGCAATACCTGCCAAGCGTTCGCTAATTAATTGTCTGTTTTTATAACTATCGCTATTTTCAGAAAAAGTGGCGGTAATAATGGATAAACTTTGAATGGATTCTGAACGCACTGATTCTAAATTAATTAAACCACTAATGGCGGTTTCTATGCGTTGGGTGACTAATACTTCAACTTGCTCTGGGGATAAGCCCGCGCTTTCGGTTTGAATACTGACGCGTTTGGGTGAGAATTCGGGAAATATATCAAGCCCCACGGTGGCTAGGCGATAACTGCCGTATAATAAAATTAATGCGGCAATAATAATAACAATGACATGAAAACGAATAGAGAAACGAACTAAGGCTGAGAGCATGTGTGTGTGATTAGAATATATGAAATAATATTATTGTTCCCACGCTCTGCATCACTGTCATTTAAGTTAAGAAGAAAAGTCATTAAAGACAATGTTTTTCTGATATTTTAACAAAGTTTTAGCAGATGATTTTTTGCGTGAGGGATTACTTTGCAAGCGAACTAAATAATGATTAGAAAGAAACAAAGCGGTGAGCTGATTAAACAAAGGCTCTGATGGTCTATCAGTGAATAATAAAGCTAAGGTATAGGGGGGTAAAAAATATTCTGGATTATTCTAATCCTAATTATCTTTATATTTAATTTCAGATTTAACTTTGTTGTCTTTTTTTGTTTGTCTTTGATGATGTTATGAGCAATTGAATTGCTAATTTCTATTTATTAAAAGCTCTTTATGTTTATTTTGTATCTATAAATCAATAAATATTATGGTAGTCTCATATTTTGTCTCAGTCCATAGTCAATGATAGGTAGTACAAGCTCTTTTACTTAAACTATGCAAATCCCGTGATAAAATCATCACAATTTTTACTCAATAACGATTGAAATTATGCAAATCAGTGAAACGTGGTTAAGAACTTACGTCAACCCTGCTGTGAGTACAGCAGAATTAGTGGCGCAATTGACAATGGCTGGCTTAGAAGTTGATGCAGTGCAAGCGGCGGCGGCGGTATTTAGTGGCGTAGTAGTGGGTGAAGTGCTGAGTTTAGTACAACATCCCGATGCCGATAGATTGCGCGTGTGTCAGGTGAATGTTGGGCAAGCTGAGCCACTGCAAATTGTCTGTGGCGCGAGTAATGTACGCGAGGGCTTAAAAATTCCAGCGGCGTTGATTGGTGCGGTGTTGCCTGAAGATTTTAAAATCAAAAAATCTAAATTACGCGGGGTCGAATCATTTGGCATGTTGTGTTCTGCCAAAGAATTAGGCTTAGCAGTTGACGCTCAAGGTTTATTAGAACTGCCCTCAGACGCGCCCGTAGGTGTGGATATTCGCGAATATTTATCGCTAAACGACAATATTATTGAAGTGGATTTAACGCCTAACCGCGCTGATTGTTTAAGCGTTGAAGGCATAGCCAGAGAAGTGGCGGTGTTAAATCAACTTGATTTAAACATTGCAGATGTTGAAGCAGTTGCCATCAATCATAGCGATACTTTAAATGTCACCGTAAACGCGCCAGCCGCGTGTCCGCGTTATTTAGGAAGGTTAATTAAAGACGTTAATGCTAAGGCTGAAACGCCTCTATGGATGCAAGAACGTTTGCGCCGCTCAGGGGTGAGAAGTTTAAGCGCGGTCGTTGATGTGACTAATTATGTTTTATTGGAATTAGGTCAACCGCTACACGCTTTTGATGCTGGTAAATTAAACGGCGGTATTGTGGTGCGTTACGCTCAAGATGGCGAAGCCTTAGCCTTGTTAAACGGTCAAACCATTAACTTACAAAGCGATACTTTGGTGATTGCCGATGAGGCGCAAGCTTTAGCCTTAGCAGGTGTCATGGGTGGTAGCAGTTCAGCGGTCAGTGATGACACCCAAAACGTATTTTTAGAATGTGCTTTCTTTAGTCCGACCGCTATAGCTGGTAAAGCCCGTCAATACGGTTTGCATACCGATTCATCACACCGTTTTGAGCGTGGTGTGGATTTCACTTTGCAATACAGAGCGATAGAACGCGCAACCCAGTTAATTATTGAATTAGCGGGCGGTAGCGTAGGTGCAATTACTGACGTGACTTCGCTCGATGACCTGCCCAAGCGTGAGCCTGTATTACTCAGAAAACAACGTCTTAGCAAAATTCTAGGCATGGACTTTGAAGATGACGCAGTGACCAGTTGTTTGCAACGCCTAGGCATGAGTGTGGCAAACCAAGCCGATGGTTGGTCAGTCACACCTGCGGGGAATCGTTTTGATATAGCCATTGAAGCCGATTTAATTGAAGAAATTGCCCGCATTCACGGTTATAACAATCTACCTAATAATCGTTTGTTAATGCGCTCAGAATTGGGGACAGCCACTGAAAGCGTCTTGCCTTTAGACCGCGTTAAAGATTTGCTTGTCGATAGAGGTTATCAAGAAGCGATTACTTATAGCTTTGTCGATGAGAGCATTCAAAAAACCATCGCGCCTAATGATGCTTTTGAACGTTTGCAAAATCCTATTTCTGCTGACTTGGCAGTGATGCGTACCACCTTATGGTGTGGCTTATTAACAGCGGCTTTGCATAATGTCAATCGTCAACACAGCCGTTTGCGTTTGTTTGAATCAGGCTTGCGCTTTGTCGTAGAAGACGGACAAACCCTGCAACAAAAAATGCTGGCAGGTTTGGTGTTAGGTGATGTTCATGCCGAACAATGGGGTTTGAGCAGTCGCCCAGTGGATTTTTATGATCTTAAAGCCGATGTTGAAGCCATGTTTGCTTTAACTGGCACGTCTGTGCGTTTTGAGGCCCAAGAACATTCTGCTTTGCATCCTTATCAAAGCGCGTCAATTTTAAATACTGACGGGCAACACTTAGGCTGGTTAGGCATGTTACATCCAAGTTTAGAAAAACAACTAGGCTTTAACAGCAAAGTGTTTTTATTTGAACTCGACCAAGATGGCTTATTACAAAAACAAAAAGCCAAATTCAAACCCTTGTCAAAATTCCCTTCAGTACGCCGTGATTTAGCCTTATTAGTGCAAGAAGAAATTTCAGCGCAAGCCATCATTGCTAGCATCCAAAGCTGTCAGGAAACCAGTCTGCAAGACGTTATTATCTTTGATATTTATCGTGGTAAAGGCGTAGCGGAGGGTTATAAAAGTGTGGCTTTGAGTTTAGTGCTACAAAATGACGCGCAAACGCTCACAGATTGTCAAATAGATGCTATAGTTAGCAAGTTTTTAGATACATTAACCCGCGACACGGGTGCGAAATTGAGGGAATAATCATGGCATTAACAAAAGCAGATTTTGCAGACAGCTTATTTGACGAATTAGGCTTAAACAAGCGCGAAGCAAAAGAAATGGTAGAACTTTTCTTTGAAGAAATTAAAGGCTCGCTCGAACAAGGCAAACAAGTCAAAATCTCAGGTTTTGGTAAATTTGAACTGCGCGACAAAAATAGCAGACCCGGTAGAAACCCAAAAACAGGTGAAGAAATACCCATAACCGCTCGGCGTGTGGTAACATTCCGCTCAGGTCAAAAATTAAAAGCCCGAGTAGAAGCTTATGCTGGAGCCAAGTAATAATAATGAGTTGCCGGTCATTCCGGCAAAACGCTATTTCACCATAGGTGAAGTGAGCGAACTGTGTGGCGTAAAGCCGCATGTGTTGCGTTACTGGGAGCAAGAGTTCACCGAACTAAGCCCGATAAAACGACGCGGCAATCGCCGTTATTATCAACAACATGACGTGTTGATGATTCGGCAGATACGCTCATTATTATACGAACAGGGCTATACCATTGGTGGTGCGCGAGTGCATTTAAGTAACGATGACAACAAAGAAACAACAGGGCGTACCAAACAATTACTCCAACAAGTAATTATCGATTTAGAAGCTATTTTAGAAATATTAAAATAGAACACTATAAAAAAGGAGGCGATTAGGTTATAATGCGCCTCCTTTTTTTAAAGATTATTATTAATCTTTTCGCAATAAAAGTATTTATAATCGGGGCGTAGCGCAGCTTGGTAGCGCACTTGTCTGGGGGACAAGGGGTCGTAGGTTCAAATCCTATCGTCCCGACCAATAATACTTAAATTCAATAATCTCGTGATAGTCTCATCACATTCCACTCGTTACAAATCCCATGAATAACAGTCGAGCAGATGAAATTCACGCGCTCAATGCCGAAATTGATAGGCTACATACTTATATTCACGATTTAGAACAATCCAATACTTATTTAGACGCAGAAAATAATCACTTGCGTCAAAAAATAAAACTCTGCACCCAGCAATTTAGCACATTAAAAACTATCGCCCTTGAATTACTACGCGATATATAGTTTTATTGTGTTCATTATCCTGCCTTTTAAAAAACCAATACCCTTATGACAAAACACGGTGGGGATATTTATAGCTTTGCCAAACAACTCAATTGTTTACCTGAGCAAATCATCGATTTCTCTGCCAATATCAATCCCCAACAAGCAGTTAATTGGCAAACATTAACCCCGATTAATCTCAGTGCTTATGCTGAGCCACATTATAACGATTTAAAAACCGCCCTACGCCAACGTTATCCACATCCCCCTAATAGTGATATAGAAGTATTTAATGGCGCGAGCGCGGCAATATTTGCTTTATTGCGCCATTTAAAATCTAAAAATATCGTGTTATACGCGCCTTTATATGGCGAATATTCTAAAATTGCCCAGCAATTAAATTCTCAGCTTCATATTATTAATCGCTTTGATAATATAGCGGCAATGATACCTGCATATAGCACTATTATATTTGTCAATCCCTCCACGCCAGATGGCAGGTATTACCCTTTAGATAAATTATTAAAAACATGGCAAGCGGCGAACTGCACAATAATTATTGATGAATCTTTTTTAGATTTCTGTGATGCTCTCTCCGTAATAAATTACTTAACGACTATTGAACACTTATATATTATTAAATCGCTGAGTAAATTCTACGGTTGCGCAGGGATTCGTATTGGTTTTATTAGCGCATCTATACAAGCAATTACCGCTTTAAAACAACAAGAACCTGCATGGAAATTATCCAGCTTTGATATGGCTTATATGCAACAAGCCCTTACTAATAAACAATTTATTACGCAAACCCAACAACAAACTAGCACGCAACGCCGCTTACTCCATCAAGTATTAAGCGAATCAAACTTATTTGATAAAATTTATCCCAGTGAGGCAAATTTTATACTTGCTCGTTTAAAAACAATCGATGGCAATTATTTACAAGCCCATTTAGCAAAATCACACATTTTAATTCGCTTGTGCGATAGTTTTCAGGGTTTAAGCACCAAGCATATTCGGTTTGCGGTTAAAGATACCGCCGCCATTACTCAATTAGCGCGTAGCTTGTCATGTTTGAATTAGCACTGCTGGCATATTTAATTGATTTATTCATAGGAGAATTGCCTTGCAAACATCCTGTGGTGTTCATGGGACAGTTTATTAGTTATTTTGAACAGCGTTTTTATCAAAATAAGCTAATAACAGGTGCATTATTAGTACTGAGCTTATTATTCAGCACTGCTATAATAACTTATAGTCTTATTTATTTAAGTAGTTTATTACCTGATTGGCTAGAATTAATCAGTTTAGCCATCATTACCTCAACAGGTTTGGCAATGAATCTATTACATAGTAGCGTAGCTGAATTATTAAATAATGATAATCCTAAACAAGCTTTAAGTTATTTAGTTAGCCGTGATACCCAAGCAATGGACGATACACAAATTCATAAAGCCGCCATTGAAACATGGGCTGAAAACCTCAGTGATGGTGTTATTGCCCCCTTATTTTATTTAACTTTATTTGGCGTGTCGGGTATTGCTATTTATAAAGCCATTAATACTTTAGATTCAATGGTTGGCTATAAAACTGAGCGATATTTTTATTTTGGAAAAACGGCGGCAATCCTTGATGATATTGCCAATTATATTCCAGCGCGATTAACGGCTTTATTAATTATTATATTAGCCGATAATAAACGTTTAGCATGGCAGTGCGCATGGCGTGATGGAGCTAAATTAGAAAGCCCCAATGCAGGTTATCCGATTGCGGCAATGGCGGGTAGTTTAGGCGTGGCTTTAGGTGGTAATGCTTATTATCACGGACAATTAAAACTAAAAGCGCAGTTAGGTGAGGCAATCAATAATGTTAGCCAAGAAACGCTGATAAAAGCCTTAGCTATGAAACAACGTTTTGATATAACTCTTATCTTATTATTAAGCATCGCTATTTATTTCAGCTAATTTTATGGCAGTTTATACCCTTGTTACTCAGTCGCAATTAAACGATTTTCTTGAAAAATATAATCTAGGTGAATTAATTAATTATTCTGGCATTATCGATGGCATTGCTAATAGTCATTACGCACTAATCACCACGCAAGGCGCGTTTATTTTAACCTTATTTGAATCGCTTAATTCAGAAGAATTACCAAAAATTATTAATTTATTGCGCTATCTTAGTGACGAAAATTCTTTATATCCACAGTTATGTGTTGATAAAAGCGGCTCAGTTTTAAATAATTTAAACAATAAAGCCACCATTATTTGCAGACGTTTAATAGGTGAGGCAATGACTAATCCTAGTATTTATCACTGTCAGCAATTAGGTGTGCAATTAGCAAAGTTACATTTAAAAACCAGTCATTATCAATTAAATATTGAGAGTCATAATAATTTAGAGCGTCTAAAAACATTATTCGCTAAAGTTACGCCTTTTTTAACTAACGAAGACCATGAGTTAATTGCTGATGAATTAGCCTTTCAAAACCAATATGCCGACAAGTATTTACCCAGTGGTGTTATTCATGGGGATCTATTTAGAGATAATGTATTATTTAATGGCGATAGGCTTAGTGGGATTATTGATTTTTACAGTGCTTGCGATGATTATTTATTACGCGATATTGCCATTGCAATTAATGATTGGTGCGTAGAAGCTGAGGGTGTTAATCAAGATAAGGTGTTGGCTTTATTATCGGCTTATCAACACATAAGACCTTTGCAAGCAATAGAAAAACAACAGGGCTTAATATTTTTAAGAGTAACTGCTTTACGATTTTGGTTATCGCGCTTGGTACATTATTATTATAGTCAAGAGGCGCAATTATCACACCCTAAAGACCCTTTGGTATTTAAAAAGTTATTACTAGCGCATAGATATACGCATTTTGATTATTTTCACTAATCTAAAACAGCTAAAATTAAAAATAAACCAATAGATTTGTTGCAACAACAAATTTAATTATGACATTAAACAATGGCGTATAAACCTAAATTTGTACGCCTGCTATTTAAATAGCAATAGCTTATACCTATATTGCAACAACGCTAATATGCTACGATAACGTCTTTGTGGTTTAGTTAGAAAAATGCTTTTTTCTAAAAAATAAGAAAATCTTATCGGTTGGTGTATTACTTATTCATTATAATACACGCAAATACGATTAACCTTATGATGATAAATCACACTCTCTTTCCTATTACTAGTATATTTCATTCACTTTTATCATAAATTCAGCAATTTTAGATTCATGTTTCAAAAATTGAGGATACACTAAAATAATTAGGGTAGTGACTTATAAAAAATAGCTTTATAATTAAAAATATAGCAATTTTAATAATCAACCAATAAACCACTTTCAGGAATCATAATGATTGCAGAATTAGGCCATTTTTCTTTAATACTTGCCTTATGTATGGCATTGGTATTAGGCACATTACCCATAATAGGTGCATATCGTAATTGGGCAAATTGGATAGCAGTAGCACGGCCTGCCGCTTATTCACAATTATTATTTATGATAATTGCCTACGGCTGTTTAACCTATAGTTCGATTATTCACGACTTTTCAGTTAAATATATTGCCCTTAATTCTAATACTGCCCTGCCCACTTTATATTTAGTTTCAGGGGTATGGGGCGCGCACGAAGGCTCATTATTATTATGGGGCTTAGTATTAGCGATTTGGACAGGCTTAGTGGCTAAATTTAGCGATTCAATTCCTGAAACGACTATTGCTAGAGTATTAGGCGTATTAGGCTTAGTTTCAATTGGCTTTTTATTATTTTTAATATGTACTTCTAATCCATTTGAACGTTTATTCCCCGCGCCTTTAGAAGGACGAGATTTAAATCCTTTATTACAAGACGTGGGTTTAGCGATTCATCCGCCGATGTTATATATGGGTTATGTGGGTTTTTCAGTGGCTTTTGCTTTTGCGATTGCGGCATTATTAGAAGGCAGATTAGACGCGGCGTGGGCGCGTTGGTCACGTCCTTGGACGGCAATGGCGTGGTTATTTTTAACTATGGGTATTACGCTGGGCAGTTGGTGGGCTTATTATGAATTAGGTTGGGGCGGCTGGTGGTTTTGGGACCCTGTTGAAAATGCCTCTTTTATGCCGTGGTTAGTAGGGACTGCTTTATTACATTCCTTAGCGGCAACTGAAAAACGCGGGGTATTTAAAACATGGACAGTATTACTTGCCATATTTGCATTTTCTTTGAGTTTATTAGGCACGTTTTTAGTCCGCTCTGGGGTATTAACTTCGGTTCATGCGTTTGCCTCAGACCCAACGCGGGGATTATTTATTTTAATATTTTTAGCCGTTGTCGTAGGGGGTTCATTATTACTTTATGCGATTCGCGCTCCTTATGTTAAAAGTAGTGCGAGTTTTGAATTGGTTTCAAAAGAAAGTTTAATATTACTCAATAACGTATTATTAGTGGTCACAGCGGCAAGTATTTTACTTGGGACATTATATCCTTTAGTGATTGACGCATTAAATATTGGCAAAATCTCCGTAGGGCCTCCGTATTTTAATGCAGTATTTATTCCCTTAACCGCGCCATTAACTATTGCTGTGGGTTTGGGGGTATTATTACGTTGGAAAAAAGATGATATAAATCGTATTGCTTTAAAAGTCCGTTATTTATTAGTAGCCTGTATTATTTTAGCTTTATTATTACCGTTATTAATGCCCTTTTATTCGTGGGCGGCAGTATTGGGATTAACTTTAGCATTATGGACGTTTGCCACCACAGGTTTATTATTTTGGGATAAATTAGGTAATCGTGGTATTACATGGCAACGCTTAATGAGTATTCCCGCAGGATTTTATGGTATGACTTTGGCACATGCGGGTATTGCCGTGTTTGTGATTGGTATTACTTTAACTTCGGTTTATAGCGTGGAAAAAGATGTACGTTTAGCAGTCAATGATACTTTGGATATGCAGGGTTATATTTTTAAATTTAACGGCGTAACCGAAACCGAGGGCGAGAATTATGTCGCACAACAAGGTTCAGTTACTGTGAGTTATAAAGGTGAGCAAGTAGCGCAATTAAATCCGCAAAAACGCGTCTATAAAGTGCAAACGATGCCCATGACCGAAGCGGGTATTGATGCGGGATTAACAAGAGATTTATTTGTCGCTATTGGTGAGCCTTTAGGTAATGATGGCGCGTGGAGTTTGCGGGTTTATTATAAAGCTTTTATTCGTTGGATTTGGTTGGGCGGGGTATTTATGGCAATGGGCGGATTATTTGCCGCGTGTGATAAACGTTATCGGATGGGTAAAGTCTGAATCAGGATTTACAGGATTATAAGATTTTCAGGATGAATCCTGCTAATCTTATAATCTTGAGAATCCTGATTCAGATATTTAAAATTAACAGCATTCATTCTGAAAATTCTTTAATTCTGTAAATTATGATTTAGACATTCCAAGGCGTTTTTATGATTACTATCCCTGCAAAATTAGAACAACCCTTTTTAAAAATCGCTGAATGTGAACACAAATCTGTTGCTGAATTAATTGAAATAGCATTAATTGAGTTTTTAGAAGATTATCACGATGCGCGTTTAGCAGAATTGGCTATTGAAAGAATACAACGCGGCGAAGATGAGCTATTATCTATTGAACAAGCAGAAAAATTAGTTTATGAAATGGACTGTAAAAATCAGTGATAGCAACTAAAACATTAGCGCGTTTTGATATTAATCAGAGAAATCAAATATTCAATTTCTTAAAAGTAACTTTGCCTAATTTAGATAATCCACGTCAAATGGGTAAAGCCTTAACAGGAAATTTTAAAGGTTTATGGCGTTATCGAATTGGTGATTATCGTGTTATTTGTGAAATCATTGACAATGAATTAATTATTGTAGCCATTGAAATTGGACATCGTAAAGACATTTACAAATGATTATATATTCTGAAAATTCTATAATTCTAAAAATTCTGATTCAGACAATAATTCCTTTTTAATTAACCCTTCCAATTATTATATGTGCCTAGCCATTCCTGCAAAAATTATCAGTATCAACAACCAAGACGACGCATTACAACGCATGGCAAAAGTCGATTTCTCAGGGATTACCAAAGATATTAGTTTAGCCTATTTACCCGAAGCGAAAGCTGGGGATTATGTGATTGTTCATGCGGGGCTGGCTTTATCCTTATTAGATGAACAAGAAGCCCAATTAACTTTAGACGCGTTTGCACAATTAAGCGAGTTACAATAATGAATAAACTTATTTTTCGAGACCCCATTATTGCCAAAAAATTAATTGCTGCAATTAAAAACTGCACGACCCAATCATGGACATTAATGGAAGTTTGTGGCGGACAAACCCACAGTATTATTAAATACGGACTTGACCAATTATTACCCGATAATATTCGTTTAATTCACGGCCCGGGTTGTCCAGTATGTGTCACGCCATTGGCTTATATTGATAAAGCCTTAGCCATTGCTAATCAACAGCACGTTATTTTCTGCTCTTTTGGCGATATGTTGCGCGTCCCCGGTTCAAATAATGATTTATTAAGTTTAAAAGCACAGGGCGCGGATATTCGCATTATTTATTCACCGTTGGACGCGTTAAAAATTGCCCAACAACACCCCGAACGCGAAGTGGTGTTTTTTGCCGTGGGTTTTGAAACTACCGCGCCGACCACCGCTTTAGTCGCTTTGCAAGCTAAGCAATTAAATTTAAAGAATTTTTCTTTATTGACTTGTCATGTGTGCGTGCCGCCGATTATGCAAGCTTTGTTAGAGTCACCGCACAATCAAGTGCAGGGTTTTTTAGCCGCAGGACATGTCTGTGCGGTAATGGGTTATCAGCAATATGTGCCTATTGCTGAGCAGTATCGCGTCCCGATTGTGGTCACGGGTTTTGAGCCTGTGGACGTGTTGCAAGGCATTTATCAATGTATTTTACAATTAGAAACAAAACGTTACGCAGTAGAAAATGCTTACAGCCGTGTGGTGCGTGCAGAGGGCAATCCAGCGGCGCAACAAGCCATGCAACAAGTGTTTATCACGGTGAATCGCAGTTGGCGTGGTTTGGGTGAGATTACAGCGAGTGGTTTGAGTCTTAAACCTGAATTTGCTGAGTGGAATGCCGAATTAAAATTCGATATTGAAACCATCGACAGCCCCGAACCTGCGGCGTGTCGTAGTGGTGAGGTGTTGCAGGGTTTAATTAAGCCGCCGCAATGCGCTGAATTTGGCACAACTTGCACCCCAGAGCATCCACTAGGCGCAACCATGGTCTCTTCTGAAGGGGCGTGTGCGGCTTATTATCGTTATCGTAAATAATAAAATAATGAGCGTGATAACTAAAAACCTGTGTCCACGAAAAGCACAAAAGACACGAAAAATAGATAATTAAAATCTGGACTCATTTTCGTGCTTTTTGTGTTTTTCGTGGAAAAATTAATATAACGATTATTTAAAAATCGCTAAATTAAAATTCTTAGCTGTTTGCAAGCCTTTTAATTTAGTTAAATCTTGTACACCCGTAAAACGGGTTTTCTCAACATTTGCCCCAGTAAAATCAGTATCTTCAAATTGCGCCCCTGATAAATCAGTATTACTCAAATTAGCCGCTTTTAGACTCGCACCTGATAAATCCACCCCAAATAATAAGGCGTTATGCAAATTACTATTGCTTAAATTAGCATTGCGTAAAGTGGCGCGTTCTAAATTGGCATGACTTAAATTAGCATCGCTGAAATTAACATTATTTAACTTAGCATTCATCAAACCCATTGATTGGTTTTTCATATCCGCGCCCCAGTTAATATGACTTAAATTAGCGTGACTGAAATTGGCTTTATCGAGTGTGGCAATAAAACGACTGCCTGATAAATTAGCATAACTAAAATTAGCATTTGCCACATGGACTCCAAAAACGCTGGTATTAGATAAATCCGCATAACTAAAATTAGTATTGGTCATTACAGTTAAATCTAAATTTAAGCCTGCTAAATTAGTATGACTAAAATTAGCACGGCGTAAATCTGAACCCCATAAATCGGCATGACGAAAATCTAATCCTGATAAGTCTAAATCGGTTAAATCTTTACGCCGTAAATCAGCGCGTTGCTCATTAGTTGCTTTAGCTAATAATTGTTCGACTTGTACTCTATTTAAATCAGCCGCTAATGCGCTATTTAATGATAAAACCATTAATAGGGCTAAGCGGTTATATTTTTTTATAGTTAGCATGGTTATTCCTTTAGTCTTTAATAGCTTCAAATTGAATCATGATTTTTACTTCGTCACTAATCATGGGGACATATTTGTCAATACCAAAATCAGAGCGTTTAAGGGTAGTAGTCATATTCGCGCCACAAACGTTTTTTAGAGAAATGACGTTAATACCACAATGAAAATAATCGACTGTTAAATGCACAGCTTTAGTTATACCATGCAAATTTAAAGTGCCATCAATAGCAATTAATTGCTCATTACTAAATTTTAATTGATTGGAATTAAAATTGATTTGTGCAAAACGGGCTGAATCTAAAAAATCTTCACCGCGTAAATGCTCTTCTAATTCACTCAAACCTGTATTAATAGAATTACTATCAATACTGGCATTAAGACTACCGCCTGTTTGCGATTTAGCATCTAAAATAAGTTTTCCTGTGGTGTGATTAAAACGACCACGCTGAGTAGAAAAGCCTAAATGGCCTATTTCAAAACTAGGAAAGGTATGACGAGAATCAATGGTATAACTATCGGCGGCTAATACATTAAAACTTAAAAGACTAGGTAATAGCGCGTAAAATATTGCTTTCATGGTATATCCTCTTTATTTAACTTGTGTGTTTATAGCGATATAATTTATATGTCTATATACCATAATTTAACTTAAAAACGCTAAGTTATAGCTTTTTAATTTTCTGAAAATTGATGTGTTTTAGGCTATACTCGCAACAACTTACATAACTTGTTTTGTAAGCCATATTAGCCATAAAGCTAGGCTTTGGCAGTGTCCAAAATGGTTTTTAATTCAATTTAAGATAATTATTATGAAAATAATCAACAAAACTTCTTTAGCGATTGCAATGGGTACTTTATTGGTTTCTGCTTTGGTTTCAAGTGTTGCTTATGCAGAAGAACCTGCGACCGCACCCATTCTTGAAATGTCTTCGCCTGAAGCGTCAACACCTGTCGCTACACCTGAAGCGGCCGCACCTGCTAAAAAAGCGACCGCAAAAGCGACCGCTAAAAAAGTAAAAAAACATCACAAAAAAGCAAAAGCTAAAAAAGCTACAGCACCCGCGCCTGTTGAAGCGACACCAGAAGCCGCACCTGCTGTTCAGTAATTAAACCCATTTAGCGGTTACGCAGAAGTTTAAAAGCTTATTTTGGCTTTAAAACTTTTGCAATAAAAAAGGCGATGCTTTTAAAAGTATCGCCTTTTTTATTGCGCTTTAATCAAATCGCACTGTTTAAGTGCGTAAAGAGTTTTAATGAACTGATAACGTGCGTTAATTCACGCTTTAATTAATACAAGCTTAGATAAATTTGTCGTTAATAAAACATACACTTTGCTGGTTTGGGTTTTAAAAATGGACGCTCAATAATAGGTCAATTCCTTATTTTAAAGAGGTATTAATTAGACTAAAACCTAATCAATAACTCTTGGCATAGCCTGTGCTGTAGTTGTCGCAATTAGTATTCACAGCAAAGAGGCACTTATGAAATTAATAACCGCGATTGTTAAACCGTTTAAATTAGATGATGTACGCGAGGCATTATCAGATATGGGGGTTTCTGGCGTTACCGTGACTGAGGTTAAAGGCTTTGGTCGTCAAAAAGGACATACTGAACTCTACCGTGGCGCAGAGTATGTGGTGGATTTTTTACCTAAAGCAAAAATTGAAGTTGCGGTCACTGACACATTGGTCGATCAGGCAGTGGCGGCTATTACTAAAGCGGCCAATACGGGCAAAATCGGTGACGGTAAAATTTTTGTGGTGGATTTAGAACAGGTAGTGCGTATTCGCACTGGTGAAACTGGCGACGAAGCACTATAACTAAAAGGGGGTACGCGATGAAATCATTTTTAAGTAGTTTTATATTATTACTCTTTCTCAGCTTTGCAGGTTTTGCTCATGCTGAGTCTACCGCTGAGGTAAAAGTAACGCCGCTGGTACAGCAAGAAAAACCTAATACGGTACAAATTTCAGCAACGCCGCCTGCGGTTGCGGCCACTTTTTCGGTCACTGTACCTAAAGCTGAAGTTGCACCGCCAAGTGCCAATAAAGGCGACACCGCGTGGATGATAGTGGCTACAGTGCTGGTCATTTTAATGGTTATCCCCGGTTTGGCTTTGTTTTATGGCGGTATGGTTAGAGCCAAAAATATGTTGTCGATTTTGATGCAAGTGTTTGTCATCTTTTCGATGATGGCGATATTGTGGGCAATTTATGGCTATAGCATCGCTTTCACCGAAGGCAATGCGTTTTTTGGTGGTTTGAGCAAAGTGTTTTTAAGTGGCATTACCGCAGATTCGTTAGCGGCCACTTTTAGCAAAGGCGTGTTTGTACCTGAATATATTTATGTTGCCTTCCAGCTTACTTTTGCCGCGATTACCCCAGCATTAATTATCGGTGCATTTGCTGAGCGGGTTAAATTTTCAGCTATTTTAGTGTTTATGCTGATTTGGTTTACTTTTGCTTATCTACCGATGGCGCACATGGTGTGGTATTGGGCAGGCCCTGATGCTTACACTGACGCGAAAGCCGCTGAAACTGCAGGTGCTACCGCAGGTTTTATTTTCCAAAAAGGCGCGTTAGATTTTGCGGGTGGTACAGTGGTACACATCAACGCAGGGATTGCGGGTTTAATTGGCTGTTTATTAGTAGGCAAACGCATTGGTTTGCGTAAAGAATCACTCGCGCCCCATAGCGTGACCATGACCATGATTGGTGCGTCTTTATTGTGGGTGGGTTGGTTTGGTTTTAACGTCGGTTCTAACTTAGAAGCTAACGGTTTGGCGGCATTGGTGTTTGTTAATACCTTACTAGCCAGTGCGGCGGCAACCTTATCTTGGATGGCCGCTGAATGGATTATTCGCGGCAAACCTAGCATGTTAGGTGCGGCTTCGGGTGCAATTGCAGGTTTAGTGGCTATTACGCCAGCGTGTGGTTGGGCAGGACCTATGGGTTCAATTTTCTTAGGATTAGTGGTTGGTGCGGTGTGTTTCTGGTCAGTGACTAGCTTAAAAGCCAAATTGGGTTATGACGACTCTTTAGATGCTTTTGGTGTTCATGGTATTGGCGGGATTATTGGCGCGTTAGGCACAGCATTTGTCGGTAGCCCAGCATTAGGTGGCACAGGCGTGTGGGATTATGTGACTAACGGCGTGGCTGAATACAGCGTTGTCGGACAATTAGGCAGTCAGTTGTGGGGCGTGATTATCGCCATTCTCTGGTCTGGCGCGGTTTCTTTTGCCGCTTATAAAATTGTGGATATGACTATCGGTCTGCGCGTGAGTGAAGAATCTGAACGTGAAGGTTTGGATATTAGCGAACACGGCGAAACCGCTTATCATATTTAAGTGATGTAGCACAAGGCGGAAGATTACAGTTGTAATGCTTTCATCTTGTGCT
The DNA here is from genome assembly GCA_049296695.1 of Methylococcaceae bacterium. Lineage (GTDB taxonomy): Bacteria > Pseudomonadota > Gammaproteobacteria > Methylococcales > Methylomonadaceae > UBA10906. The sequence continues at coordinate 21,845 of JBAQSX010000172.1, forward strand.
TTCACACAAAAAAAAGCCCGAATAAATCGGGCTTTTTTTTAAACATTTTTAGAACTTATTGTACAGCAGGAGCTGGCGTGCCAACGGGCGCGGCAACAGATGGCTCTTTTTTGTTGTAACACGCTTTCAGTTCTTCTTTACTTTGCGCGGTGATGATGCAATCACGGTGCTTTGCGGTACGATCAACTATTTTTTGTTTATGTTCAGCGAAATTTGCAGTAGCGGCTTTGCTATCAAATTTAGCTTTAGGAAAGCAAGCTTTAAGCGCGACAGCATCTTGTGCCGCATTGACACAAGAGATGTGCTTTTCAACATTAGCCAAGGCTTTTTGTTTGTGTTTTTCAAAGGCAGCGGCAGGGTCTTTAGCGGCCATTGCAGCAGAACTAACACCTAATAAAGCCAATATGGTTAAGGCGAGAATAGATTTTTTCATTGCGTAACTCCTCAGTTTTAATTTTAAAGCCCTATAACAACAGGGAAACATTAAGCCATCATTAAGCGCGTGACAGAGTCAATAATAATTTAGCCGCGTACAAACAAAGCCATTGATTCCACATGCCCCGTTTGCGGAAACATATCCATCACCCCCGCTTTCACTAAACGATAACCCAACTCATTGACCAAAATCCCCGCATCCCGTGCTAAGGTTGAAGGATTGCACGATACATACATAATCTGCTCGGGTTGCCATTGTTTGAAATAAGGCAAAACCTCAGACGCGCCAGCACGCGAAGGGTCAAGCATGATTTTGTTATAACGACGTTGCGCCCAAGGAAACCCACTAATATCTTTACTTAAATCAGCGGCATGAAATTCAACATTGCTAATGCCATTACGTTGTGCATTTTCTTTAGCATGATTCACCAAAGGTAAATCGCCCTCAACGCCTACCACTAATCCCGCAAACCGCGCCATTGGCAAAGTAAAATTACCCAAACCACAAAACAAATCCAGCACCGTGTCATTTTCGTTAAGTGCTAAAGTTTCAAGCACTCGCGTCATCATTAAACGATTAATTTCATAATTGACTTGAGTGAACATGGCGGGTTTAAAGGCAAACTCAATGTTATAGTCGGGCAGGGCATAAGTGAGTATCGTCTGTTCTAAATTACCCGACAGCGGCATGATGGTGTCTACACCTTTAGATTGCAAACACAAAATAATATTGTGTTCTTGTTGAAAGGCTTTAAGTAAGGCTATATCAGCTTCATTAGGTGCTTCTAATACGCGAATGGCAAGCACACACTGACTATCACCAATCGCCACTTCAATTTGCGGAATTTGTTCACGAATACTAAGCTGAGCGATTAATTCACCTAAAGCAATTAAGCGCGTTCCCACAAGAGGATGCAATACCACGCAACTGTCAATTTCAGCTAAATACGGGTGTCTGCGTTCTCTAAAACCCACTAATACCCGATTTTTCTTGGACACATATTTCACCCCCATACGCGCTTTACGGCGATAGCCCCAATGACTCGCGCTTAGCGGTTGCCAAAGTTCAGGTATAGCTACTTTGCCAATGCGTTTAAATTGCTCTAATAATAAATCCTGTTTTATACGAATTTGCGCCTCAGAATTGACGTGCTGAAAGCTACAACCGCCACACAATCCATAATGTGTACACAAAGCATCGACTCTATCAACAGAACGATTTAACACCGCCACTACTTTACCTTCGGCATAATCTTTACGGCTGTCGGTATACACAAAATCAACTTCTTCATCAGGCAGGGCTTCATCGATGAATACCACTTTACCATTCACATGCGCCACACCACGCCCATCGTGGGCAAGCGATTCAATAGTGACTCTAACTGGCTCGGTGGGCAGTGGTTTTTTACGCGGTCTTCTGGACATAAGTTTGTGTTCTCTAACTGATAAGTAATAAAAATGGGTGAACTATGGTTTTAATGGTGGTGCTTCAAAAAAGTAGGCTAGTGAATATCAAACAATCGGAGTTCAAACCTAGGTTTGAACTCCAACTAAAAACGCGTTTTATTAAAACCTACTTTTTTGAGGCACTACCGTTTTAATAAATAGGCTCGGTAGTCACCCTTATTTTTGAATACTAGCAATTAGCACGCGCTCAACTCTTGCTAAATCTTCGGCAGTATCAACACCCGCTGGCGGTGTTTGTTCCACAATATTGACCAATACTTTATCGCCCTGCCATAAAATCCGTAACTGCTCTAACGATTCCACCGCTTCTAAAGGTGATGCCTCCCACGCGATATAACGTTTTAAAAAATCCACTGTGTACGCGTACATGCCAATATGACGCAAATAAGGCATCACCCCAGACGGCTCACCACCTGTATGACTAAAGCGTCCACGCTCCCACGGAATAGGCGCACGACTAAAATACAAAGCATGTCCGTGGCGGTCTAAAACGACTTTTACTGCATTAGGATTGAAAATTTCTTCATTATCTTCAATTGCCGCCGCTAAGGTTGCACATGAAGCTTGGTGTTGATTTGCCAAAGCGGTTGCTAAATTACGAATATAGTCGGGCGGAATTAAGGGTTCATCACCTTGTAAATTGACAATAATGGTGTCACCGCTCCAACCACAGAGTTGCGCCACTTCGGCAAGGCGTTCGGTGCCGCTTTGATGATTTGGATTGGTCATGACCGCATTAATGCCCAACGCGCTGACAGTATCAGCAATGCGCTGGTCATCGGTTGCCACCACGATTTCCTCAGCTTGCGCTTCACGCGCACGTTGGCAAACATGTTCAATCATAGGTTTGCCAGCAATTGGCAATAAAGGTTTGCCCATTAAACGTGTAGAGGCGTAACGGGCGGGAATGACAACTTTAAAGGCTTGGGTCATGGTAATGAAAATAAAGCTAGAAACTGTTGATATAAATAACTACTGGGTTTTCAAATTAAAATAATGTAGGGGCGAATTATATTCGCCCTTAATAACAAGACCTTGCACAAGGGCGAATATAATTCGCCC
>JBAQSX010000173.1:0-1716 GCA_049296695.1 Methylococcaceae bacterium
AGGCGAATGAATTCGCCCTTACAGTATTATTTTTTTAAATCACTACACGACTGCTCTATGCCATGACTATCAATATCACATACCGATTCAAGCCACATGGCATTAATAATAGCAAATGCCGCCGCAAAACCAACCCCTAATATCCAAGTAAAATACCACATGCTAAAACCTCAATATAATGTGTGCGAATCGTTTAAAATACTTTTTTCAGTAATACTGCCCCACATTATTTTATAAACCCAGCGGGTATATAATAAAACAATCGGTAAAAATACTATAGTAATCCAAAACGCTAATAATAAAGTAGAATGGCTCGAAGTTGCATCCCATAAGGTTAAACTTGAACGTGGGTCAGTAGTCGATATTAATAAGAAAGGAAATAAGGCAAAACCCAAGGTTAATAATATACCTGTAATCCCTAAACTACTAGATAAAAACGCGCCCATTGTCGATTGCGCTTTGCCTAATAACCACGCTAATATAAAACCAATCATGCCAACAATAGGCGCAAGTAACATCCAAGGATGCGCCATAAAATGCTGTAACCACGTCGCGCCAATGGCAATAACGGTTTTATTTAAAGGATTAGAAGGCGCGTCCGTTGCCGCCATTAAGATGATTTCTGGGCGATTAATCCCTGTAAATAACCATAACATAATAATCACTAAACCCATTATTAATGCCAAGCCTAAATAATGAATTAAAGCGGTGCTGCGCTGATGAATAATACCTTCAGTGCGCCATTTTAAAAATAACGCGCCATGAAAACTGCTCATTAATAATGAAACAATACCGCACAATAAGGCAAAAGGATTTAATAAACTAAAAAACGAACCATCATAAAAAGGGCGCAAATCCTGATCGAAATGAAACGGCAATCCTAATAATAAATTACCCACTAACACCCCAAACAGAATAGGCGGAAGAGTGCCACCTAAAAATAAACACCAATCCCACGCCTCGCGCCAATGAGGATTATCTAATTTACTGCGGTAATCAAAACCTGCGGGTCTAAAAAATAAAGAGAATAAAACTAATAACATTGCCACATAAAGCCCTGAAAAAAGCGTGGCATAAACTGAGGGCCATATTGCAAAAATAGCACCGCCTAATAATATTAACCACACTTGATTACCTTCCCATGTCGCGCCCACAGTATTAATAATCACGCGGCGTTCAATATCGGTTTTACCAATAAAAGGTAATAAAGTGCAGATACCAAAATCAAACCATTCAGTAATTACAAAAGCAATGGCAACGATTCCTATAAATAACCACCAAATAAGGCGTATTGTTTCATAATCAAACATGATGAAATCCTCTAATAATTATGGTGCAGTGCATGTTCATTGCTAATAGCATGACGGGCATGGTCGCTTAATTGGGCATCAAAGTATTGATGAATTACGCTAATTAATTCAGGCTTTGTAGTTGAGTAATTAATTTGCGCGCCATTGATTAATGCTTGGTAATTAAAATCAATATCAGCCGCGTTTTTACTTAAACTATCAAGCCCTGCCATTGCCTTACCGTGAATAGCTTGTGGCCCACTAAAATCACCGTGTTTAAAGCCTTGTGCAAGTGCTGATAAATGCTGTTGAATTAATTCAATTTGCGCTTTATCGCTAGTATCTTTAACAATAACTTGTTGCACGCCGCCTGTTTTAGTTTTATTAAAAATATGCAGGGTTTTTTCTAAAGAAAACGGCATAACAT
>JBAQSX010000174.1:0-1706 GCA_049296695.1 Methylococcaceae bacterium
GCTCGGGCTCGTTGCGATGCAGCGCCACCGCGATCAGCAAGGCGCCGGCGATGTTGAGGCCCGCGAAGAACAGGAAGCTCGACGTTGCGCCAACCAGCCCGGCGACGAAAGCCGCGGTCAGCCGACCGATCAGGTTGCTGGCGACAACACCGGTGACATAGGCGGCCAATGCCGTCGCGGTGCGATGTTCGCAGCGTTCGGCGAGGTGCGTAAGCGTCAGGGTGAAGGCAGTGGCCATGAACAGGCCCTGCGTGATCCGCAGCAACGAGAAGATTGTGAGATTGGGCGCAAAGGCGAGCGCCGCGGTGGGGATGGCCGGCAGCAGGAGGCTGAGCAGGATCGCGCGCTTTCGCTCGATACTGGCACTGAACGCGCCGACCAGCAGGCCGGCCACCGCCATTCCCAGCGTGGTCGAATTGGCCGCGATCCCGATCTCGGAAGGCGTCACGCCATATTCCGCGGCCAGGCTGGGCAGGATCGCCTGGGTCGCGAACAGGTCGACGAGAGTCAGGAATCCTATCACCGCGATCAGCAGCGAACGTCCTGGCGACAGGGTCGGAATTGGCTGGGCAAGTGCGGGGGCTGCGGCGTGATTCATAGCTGGCCTATCGAAGGGGTGGCGCCCCGCCGGGTTACGACGGGGCGCCGGGTTTTGCCGGCCTCAAGGGCATTGGGGGCAGCCGGCAACGGGGGAGGGGATTACTTGCCGTGGAACACGTCCGACGACAGCAGCACGGCCGGTTCGGTGCCGTGGTTGATCCAGTAATGCGAAATGCCGTCCGCCTCACGGCTGATGTCGCCGGCATGATGCTCGATCGGGGTCGAGCAGTCGGAACGGTGCTCGGTGATCGAACCGCTGACCGTCACGATGAGGGCCGGGCGATCGGCATGGCTGTGGATCGGACCGATGCCACCCGGCTGGACAACCAGCCGGCGGGTGCGCAGCTGGCGCCCGTCGACAGTGATTTCCTTGCCCAGGTCGACCGAGCCGATGGTCGTATCGGTCACATCCTTGGGCATGGTCGGGGCGTTGGCGAGCGGGTTGACACCCGCGGTCTGGCACTGGCCGGCCAAAGCCGGGGTGGCGCTGCCGAGCGCAATGGCGGCAATGAAGCCGGCCGCCAGCGACGATTTCGTTAGTTGGAACACAAGCCGTCTCCTTGAAAGCAAGAAATGGTCGTCGCGGCGTCCGGCTCGTTGGATGGGCGGGATGGTATGTCGTTCCCGGCCGCCATCGGCTGAGTGCCGGATCCGCGACGTCATCTAAAAATGGAGGAGACAGAGCCCCGCGTGAAATCGCGAGGCGGCATGGAGTCGATGCACAAACTGAATTTTCGTCTTTGGCGGCGGAGCGTCATCCTAGCGCCCGATCCCCAAGGAGACGCTCAATGGATGTGCAAACCCAGACCCAGATGACGACGACGCGCCCGCTTGCAGGCAAGGTGGCGATTGTCACCGGATCGACCAGCGGTATCGGTCTCGGCATCGCCCGTGCACTGGCCCAGGCTGGCGCGGACGTGGTCATCAATGGCCTCGGCGATCCGAAGCAAATCGAGGCCGTATGCGAGGAGCTGGAGAAGGGCTCTCCGTTTAGCCGCGTCGCCTATAATGGCGCCAATTTGATGGACGGCGCAGAAGCGCGGAAGCTGATCGAGGACGCGATCGCCGAATTCGGCCGGGTCGACATCCTGGTCAACAATGCCGGC
>JBAQSX010000175.1:0-12681 GCA_049296695.1 Methylococcaceae bacterium
AAATTCGCCCCTACAATGTAACTTCAGTTATTTAATTAACCGAAGCCTGATAACTCACACTAAAATCATTTAATTTAGACAACGTAATTGTAGCATCTTCCACATTAGCGGCATCAAAAGCATTAACACCTACGCGTGATAAATAAAATAATTGGTCATTAGAATAACTACCAACAGCTCTAATTTCACCTGTATAGTGATAACGATTACGCAATAACCACGCTTGTGAAAATGCTCTGCCATCAGCAAAATCAGCAAAGTTTAATTCAATTAAACTTAAATTTTTTAAATCATCACTTAATTGCGCTACATTATCAGCGGAATTTAAACGCACCCCTAATAAGCCCTCACGCGCTAATAACTGTTCTTTATCTTGCACAAAACGTGCTAAAGAAACGCTAATATTACCTGCAATTATCTCAGCGTCATCACTAATAAATGTCCAGTTATTTTCAATGACAGTTTTATCTTTAATTAACGGCATATACTTTCTCCTGAAATGGCTCAAGACCGATACGTTTAACAGTATTTAAAAAAGTTTCTTCACTGCCTAAACGCTTTTCAACATAGACTTGTAAAATAGTAGTCACTGCTTTAGTCACTTCATCTTTAGCAACTGAAGGCCCTAAACGCTCACCAATTGCCGCTTCATTTTCAGACGAACCGCCCAGCGTTAATTGATACCATTCAACGCCTTTTTTATCCACGCCTAAAATACCAATATGTCCCACGCTTTGATGAGCGCAACCATTCATACAACCCGACATATTAATTTTAATATCACCTAAATCGTGAATATAATCCATATCATCTAAGGCTTGATTAATTTCTTTTGCCACGCCAATAGAACGCGCATTGGCTAATTCACAAAAATCTAAACCGGGGCAACAAATCATATCGGTAACAGTGCCGATATTGGGCGTTGCTAGATTTAATTGCGTGAGTGTTTGCCATAAAGCAAATAAATCACTTTGTTTTACATCGGCTAAAATCATATTTTGACGATGCGTAGTACGCACTTCACCAAAACTATATTTATCAGCTAAATCAGCAATACTATCTAATTGACTATCGGTTAAATCACCCGGCGCGACTTCGGGGGCTTTAATCGATAAAAACACGGCTTTATAACCATTGATTTTATGGCTGGTAGTATTGTGTTTAACCCAAGTGGCAAATGCGGGATTTTCAGCTTGATTAATAGCAAAACTCTCATCGCTACCAGCATTAACATCATAATCAAAGGGCGTAAAATGATTTTTAATGGCATTAATACGCTCAGCACTCAATTCCATACTGTCTTTAATTAAAGCCCATTCAGCTTCAACTAATTCATTGAATTTTTCTAAGCCTGTTTCTTTAACTAGAATTTTAATTCGGGCTTTATATTTATTATCGCGTCTGCCGAATAAATTATAAATCCGTAATATCGCTTCTAAATACGATAATAAATGTTTCTTTTCTAAATAAGGTTTTATGACTTGACCAATAATAGGGGTACGTCCTAAACCACCGCCGACTAATATTTTAAAACCAATCTCACCCGATGATTCATCTTTAACTAAATGAATGCCAATATCATGAAATTGCGTCGCGGCTCTATCCACTGCTGAGCCACTGACTGCCATTTTGAATTTACGCGGCAAATAATCAAACTCAGGATGTAAAGTCGTCCATTGACGAATAATCTCGCAATAGGGACGTGGGTCTTCTAATTCGTCCACTGCCACACCTGCCAAATGGTCGGTGGTAGTGTTACGCATACAATTACCGCTAGTTTGAATGGCGTGCATTTGTACCGTTGCCAGTTCTTCTAAAATATCAGGCACTTGCTCTAACTTGGGCCAGTTAAATTGAATATTTTGGCGGGTGGTGACGTGGCAATAGCTTTTATCATAAGTCCGTGCAACGTGCGCTAGTTTTCGCAATTGCCCAGAACTCAATAAGCCATAAGGCACTGCCACGCGCAACATCGGTGCGTGAATTTGAATATATAGACCATTTCTTAAACGTAACGCTCTAAATTGGTCAGGATGCAGTTCGCCTTTTAAAAACTGCTCGGTTTGTCGCCTAAATTGGGCGACCCGCTCGTTGACGAGGGTTTGGTCAATGGAATTGTATTGATACATAGCTTTTAGTGTTTAGCCTTTATGGCAAATAATGACAGTTCATAATCGGTAGTGATAAAAAATCGCGCCAGATTTATTCTAAACGCGGCATGGTAACATCTTAATAAAGCATAGCTTTTTCAGATTTTTAACGATTTAGCGCAGCTAACTAGCAACGCTCTGCAAATTTTGATGTGCATAAATGAAATCTACTATAACGCGCTATTAATTACTACTGTTTTGTCACAAAGCAGGTGGCATAAAATGACAAAAAACAGAACTTGGTGATAACATAACCAATTCAAATTTTTAACTTTAATAAAGATAATAGAGGGGATTTATTGTGATTCGTTACGCAGTGATGTTGTTATTAATGTTGCTCATGCCGCAATTGGCAATGGCAGAAGAAGACCTAGAAAAAGTATTTACCATTGGCATGACAGGAACAGAACGCGGTATTTACTGCGTATTGATTTTCTTGATTGCCTACGCGGCGGTGATGACCGAAGAATTTACCCATTTGCGTAAATCAAAACCTGTGATTTTAGCCGCAGGGATTATTTGGGCGCACGCGGCGATTTTATCGGCGCAAAAAGGCGTGCCGATGAAAGTGATGCACGACGCGTTTGAGCATGATTTAAAAGAATATGCCGCGTTAATGTTATTTTTATTAGTGGCAATGACTTATATCAACGCCATGACTGAACGCAACGTGTTTGAAGCCTTACGCTCATGGATGGTGAGAATGGGTTTTGGCTACCGTAAATTATTCATTATTACAGGTATCATCACTTTCTTTGTTTCATCTGTTGCTGATAACTTAACAGCGGCGTTATTAGTGGGCGCGGTAGTATTAGCGGTCGGCGCGAACAATGCTAAATTCGTCAGCATTAGCTTTGTGAATTTAGTGGTTGCGGCAAATGCTGGTGGCGCGTTCTGCCCATTTGGTGATATTACTACCCTGATGGTATGGCAAGCGGGTTATGCTGAATTCTTTGATTTCTTCAAATTATTCATCCCTTCAGTGGTGAACTATGCCGTACCAGCGGCAGTGATGTATTTTGCGATTCCTGACGAACAACCCACAGGCACAGATGAAGCGGCGGTTTATCCAAAAACTGGCGGTTTAGTGATTTGCGGCATGTTCTTCTTTACCATCGTAACGGCGGTTAGTTTTAAACAAGTTCTGCATTTACCACCTTTCATGGGCATGATGGTGGGTTTATCTGCATTAATGTTCTTTGGTTATTATTTAAACCATTTCAAAACCCCAGAAGGCGAAAAAGGTTTTGATATATTCAATAAAGTCAAAGCCGCTGAATGGGATACTTTATTATTCTTCTTCGGTGTAGTATTTGCTGTGGGTGGTTTGGGTTATATTGGTTATTTAGAATTATTATCACACGGTATGTATAACGGTTTAGGTGCAACCACTGCTAACATATTAGTGGGTGTTATTTCAGCGATTGTTGATAATATTCCTGTGATGTTTGCGGTATTGAATATGAACTTGGATATGGATTTATATCAATGGTTACTCGTGACATTAACTGCGGGTGTGGGTGGTTCATTATTATCAGTCGGTTCTGCGGCGGGTGTTGCGTTAATGGGTCAATCTGATCATAAATATACTTTCTTTAGCCATTTAAAATGGACTCCTGCAATTGCGGCGGGTTATGCGGCAAGTATTTTTGTGCATTATTTAGTGAATGGTCATAGTTAATTTTTTAATTAACTAACTAATACTTAAAAAGGCGTACAAACTAAAGTTTGTACGCCTTTTTTATTGTCTGAATCAGGATTTTCAGGATTTCAAGATTAACTGGATAAATTCTGTTAATTCTAAAATTCTGATTCAGACAATATAATAATTAAAACAAAACGCTTTAGGAATTACTATGAAACAAATCGCTTCCTTACAATACGGTGTTATTTTTAAAAAAGCCTTCAGTGATGTTGAAATATTTACGGGGTTTGTTCGTGATATTTTAGGGATTCACATTGAAATTGACAAAGTAGAAACTGAAAAAGAATTTAAACCCGCTATTGGTCATGTCAATGTGAAGTTTGATTGTTATGCCGAAGATATTAAAAATAATATCGTAGTTGAAATTCAACACAAGCATAATGAAGACCATTACGATAGATTTCTACATTATCACTGCGTGACTTTATTAGACCAAGCTAAAAATTCCACACAATATAAACCTGAAAAAACTGTTTATACTATTGTCGTTTTAACGGGTGGCGACCACGATTTACAATACGATGTTGCAACGATTGAATTTGACCCAAAACGGTTAAATGGAACGCCTTTGAAAAAGATAAAACATCGTGTTATTTATCTTTGTCCTCAATATATTAACGATGAAACGCCGTTGTTATATCGAGAATGGCTTGAAGTAATTAATGATAGTTTGCATAATCAAGCCGATGAAACGCATTATCACTTGTCTGAAATTCAAAAAGTATTAAGTTTTATTGAGCAAGATGGTATTACACCCGAAGAACGTCGAATTATGATTGAAGAATCTTATATTGAAGAGGCGGTACAAAAAGGTAAGTTAGAAGGTAAACTTGAAGGTCAAATAACGATTGCAGAAACGATGTTAGCAAAAGGTTTCGATATTGAAACTATTATTGAAGTGACAGGACTTTCAAAAGAGATGATTTTGCAATAAGTTAATTTGATTATCGCATTTGCATGGTTTGAATTTAGTAAAACACTTACGACTGGCAGTCCTTTAAAGGACTGCCAGTCGTTTTAATACACGCCATTTTAATTATTATAAAAACCCAAACTATAGGATTATAAATATGAGTAATACGCCATTAAAACCTTTTGGACGTTCGTTGGTTATTTTTTTGTTTTTTTCGTTTGCGTGCGATTCCTAGGTTTAATGTGTTGGCTACATATTGTGTTGTAATCAGACATGATAGCGTTTTTAAGATTTGAATTAAATTGTTTCATAATCTTAATTTAAAAATTCATGTAACTATCTAGCGCATTTTAATTATTCTATTGTCTGATTCAATATTTTTAAAAATTGTGAATAAAATTGCTACAATCTAAAATCCTGTTATTCTTTTGGTTGATTCAAAATGTTACCGATAATAGTTTCATAATTAATAATCAATGTTTGAAAAAGCAATAAACTTTCATAATAATAAATAAAGGAATCAATAATATTGCCACCCTTTAACTCAAAGGGTGGGGTAGCACTTTTAATTGATTCCAGACAGAATTTTTTTATTTCAATATTAGACTCTATATTAATTCTAGCAATATTTTCAAACCAATTATCTAGTGTGCTAACCAAGAATATTATTTGATTAAGAACACTTTTTAAATCAGGTACAATTTGAATATTATTGTATGATAATATGAATTTACAATTATCAGCTAGTCTATTAGCATTTTCATAAAAAAATTCATAAATCCTTTTAGTGCTAATCATTAATAGTGACACATTAAATAAATTATGAATTTTATTGAAAGAAATATTATAATCTATATTCTGCGCGACAAAATCTAAATTCTTTAGTTCTTCATAATCAAAAGTTGATGCAAAAATTGAATACCTTAAAAACACGATTTGTTTATATAACAAATTATTGATAAATAGCGTATCTTGATGTATTGCATTTCTTTCTACAATATGCTCAAACGAATTTATTGTATTAAAAAAATTATCATCATCAAGTTTTGGTGCTTTCATATTGAATAAAGAAGCAATCCGATTAAATAATCGAGTTATATCTTCTTTTCTATTGAGCGTTCCACCTTGAAATGAGTTAATGGGAACGGGTAACTTATCTGGTGTCAATCCAGAATGACACAAAGGAATAACTGGAATACCTTTTATCCAACCTGCACCTGCTTCAAAATTTATCCACGGTCTTACTATTGAAATCGGACTACATATAACGATAAGTAAGTGACAATCAATCATAGATTTTTTAATAGTGCTTATCCAATCATCTCCCATTGGCAAACTTTCTTCATGAGAAGACACAAATACACTTATAGTCCCAAGAAATTTATCTTCCAATAAGTTTTTAATGGCGTAGGCTATTTCTTTTTCTTGTGTAATATGTGAAATAAAGATTGTAGATTTACTCATTTGTATTGTCCTTTATTTGCCAATGTACCAAATAAAATTTTATTAACATTAATCTTTAATTATACCACGAAAGCCATAAATATCATCTAAGCGTAAATAATTTATGAGATATAAAATGACCATTAAAAAAATCCGTCACGTTACAAAAGCAGGTTTATATTTAAATGAAGTGTGTGCTTTATATGCAGAATCACAGCAACAAATTAATAATATTAATTAATGATTGAGGATTATTGTTAATCAACATAAACAAACAGCAGAAATTTTAAGAGTCACTCGGCTGGATTGCTAGTTTATTATTAGTCGCCGTATTATCAGGTTTAACCAAACGCCAAGACGAATAAAAAACCAGTCATTATTAATAATGTAATGGCGTACAACGCTTGCTTTGTCACATAAAATAAATTTACCCACTATAAAATTAAATATACAGTGAGGTAAATACTTACAATAAGCGTCTTATTTTTTAGAGTACAAAAAAATAATCATTCTAATAAAAACACAAACTACCTCTATTTTATGACTACTACCTCACTTAACAGTTTTGCACGCACGGGTTTATTTGCCACTGTCTTTATTACAGGCGCGTCCGTTATGGTAATCGAATTACTCGGCACGCGACTCATCGCCCCCTTTTATGGCGCGAGTTTATATGTCTGGTCATCCTTAATTTCAGTCACCATGATAGCCTTGGCAATGGGTTATTTTATGGGCGGCAGATTAGCTGATAATAATAAACGTATCGGCTTATCATTAATTATTGCATTAGCCGCTATTTTGACTTTATTAATACCGTGGCTTACTCGTCCCATATTATTAGCCACCGACCCCTTAGGTTTAAGACTAGGCGCGTTTATTAGCGCGTTAATATTATTTTTACCCAGCTTAACCTTATTGGGTATGGTAGGGCCATTTGCCATTAAATTAGCCACGCTTGAATTAGAAGATGTCGGACATAGCTCAGGTTCTATTTATGCCATGAGTACCGTAGGCAGTGTGATTGGCACATTAGTTTTGGGTTTCTTTTTATTCCCCTTATTAGGTTCACGCGAAATATTAATCGGCACAGGTTTTATTTTATTAATACTGAGCATTATTATTGGCATTTACGAAAAAAAAAACTTAAATTCAGCTAAATCATTATTGCCAGTAATGATGATTAGCGTCTTGAGTTTAGTATTATTACCCGTAGTGGTGAATGCAGGACATGCTTATCAGGGCGGCGATAAATTTAAAATTCAATCCGAGCGTGAGAGTTTATACGGTTGGGTTAGAGTAATTGATGAGCCTAAAGAAGATTTACGTTTATTAACCTCAGACGCGTCTACTATTGGCGCGTCCAGTATTCATAATGGTGAAAGCCGTTTGAGTTATCAAGATATTGTCGGTTTAATCCCTGCATTAAGACCGAATATGAATAGAGCTTTAATTATTGGCTTAGGCGCGGGACACATGTCTAAGGTATTACATGAACGTTATAATATGACTGTAGATACTTTAGAAATTGACCCCGCTATTGCCAAAGCGGCGGTGGATTATTTTGGTTATAAAGCCCAAGGCAAAGCGATTGTGGGTGATGCCCGTTATGAAATTCGGCGATTAACCGATAAATACGATTTAATTATTCATGATTGTTTTACAGGCGGTTCAGAACCCGCGCATTTATTAACCGTAGAAACCCTCACGCAATTACGCGAGTTATTAACGCCTACGGGTATTTTAGCAGTGAATTTTGTGGCTTTTGCTGATAATGGTAATAATCCCGCTTTAGCTTCGGTTTCAAAAACCATAGCGCAAGTATTACCGCAACAATCGGTTTTTATTTCTGAGCCTGATAAAGAATTTAATGATTTTATTTTCTTATCGTCTAAAGAAGCCATTAATATCAATTCACCTAAATTACTCAGTGAACAAATAACGTGGTTGCAACAACGTCAATTTAGTGTTAATTCCACTTTAGGTACGGTATTAACCGATAATTTTAATCCTTTAGAACATTTGCAAACCCGCAAAGCGGAGCATTATCGCCATGTTTTAGTGGAATGGTTTGGTACACAGTTATTAGTGCGTTAAATATTAATTGCTTGTTCCCACGCTAGCGCGTCAATGCCATTAAGTTAAGTCGTCATTCCAGCAGGGATGCTGGAATCCAGTTACAGGGATGTATTTATAATCGTTACCATCCGTGGTTTCTGGATTTCGGCATCCTTGCCGTTGGACGATGTTTCCTTAACTTAATGGCAGTGACGCTAGCGCGTGGGAACGAGAATAAAGTAGTTATTCATAATGTGTCCACATTCGATATATTTTTATCAGTTTTTGATGTTCAATAACTTCATAAACTATGCGATGTTGTTTATTGATACGCCGACTTATTAAACCATCCATATCACCTTTCAAAAATTCATATTCGGGTGGATATTGATATGGATTATTTGGTAGTGCTTCAAAAGAGTAGATTTTAACAAAACGCCATTTTAGCTGGAGTTCAAACCTAGGTTTGAACTCCGAAAGGTTTAATATTAACTAACCTACTTTTTTGATGCACTACCGATTATTTTTAATGATTTCAATTAATTTTAATGCCTTTTCTTTTAAGCCGCTACTTGATAGTTTTTTGCATCCTTTTGCGCTTGTGTCATAAAAATAATAGCGTACATTACCAATCCAGTTTATCCAATGAAACACCCAGTTCAATAGATTCTTCTCTAGCATTTTTAATGCTATCAACCATTCCATCCATAGACCTTAAATACTCATCATCACTCACATAATCTGCTTGTTCTAAAATTCTTAATTCACTATCTGAAAAATGTTTTAATAGCCAAATGAAATTATCATTAATACTATCATCTATTTTTAAAGTCACTGTTTTCATAATTTAACTATTTTTCTTTAAAAAATAAGTGGGGATTAGATTAATAACTGATTTTTCCACGAAAAACACAAAAAACACGAAAAGGAAAAACGCTATTTGATTCTTAAGAGCGTAAGCCCAAATTTTAATCATTTATTTTTTGTGTCTTTAGTGCTTTTCGTGGACATTGAGTTAATAATACTTATTACATCGCTTTTAAAGCCGCTGTAATATCACGAATATCAGGCACTACCCAAGTCGGCGCGTAATTTTCAGCGTCAATATCGGCTTGTGAAGAAATCCCCGTTAATACCATTAAACTACGAATACCCGTGCGCACCGCGCCTAAAATATCAGTTTCTAATCTATCGCCAATTGCCACCGTTTCTGCTAAATCTGAACCTAATAAACTAATGGCTTGCCTGTACATAATGGGTTCGGGTTTACCCACACACACAGGTTCAATATTAGTTGCTGTTTGCAAAGCGGCGAGTATTGCACCATTACCATGAGTAATGCCATATTCAGTTGGCAGGGTAGTATCGGCATTCGTACCAATAAATGCCGCACCATTACGAATATTCAATGAAGCGGTGGCTAATTTATCCCACGTTAAAGTTGAATCTTTACCACAAACCACCACATTAGCACTAACATCATATAAATCAGTTAATATAAAACCTCTTTCAGCCAAAGGCTCAGTTGCACCCGCCTCACCTACTACATAAACTCTGGTTTCTTCGGGCTTATATTTTTCAGCTAAATATAAAGCAGTAGCCAGTCCTGAGGTTAAAATTTCATTAATATCAACCGTCACGCCCATTTTGGCTAATTTATTAACATATTGTAGGCGCGTTAGGCTGGCGTTATTCGTAGCTAAAATAAAACGAATATTTAATTGACGCAAAGTATCGAAAAATTCGCACAGCCCCTCTAATGGTTTGTCGCCGTGCCATAACACGCCGTCCATATCAATAATTAATGCTTTAATATTAGTGAAATTTTGCATGGGTTTTTCCTTAAGTCGTAATGATAAAAAAGTGTTGCTTATTTTGTAGTCGGTATAAAATGATTGTCTGAATCAGGATTTTCAAGATTAAAAAATTAACCCAATAATAATTCTGAAAATTTTAAAATTTTGTAAATCCTGATTAATGATATACCCATAAATAATAATTCGCTGTGAGGCAGTAAACTAATGAAGAATATTGCTCGATTGCTAGTAATTAATATAATGCTGGCTAGTTTTTTATTAATGGGGGCAAAACCTGTTAATAAAAAACCACTGGTTAATAATAGTGTTGAAATAACTGAGCCTCAACCGCCCTTAGATTTATCATTACCCGTTCAGCTACCTAATATAGTAGATGAACCTATTAATTTAGAACCTGAAAAAAATATTGAAAAACCCAATGCCTTTAGCCCTAAAGAAAAGCAACGTGCTATTGAATTAAAAGGTAAATTAATTATGTCGCCTGACACCGAAAAACGCCGCTCGACTGTCGATGGTGCGGGGGTAACTATGGATATGAAATTATAGGTTTATTTAATGATTACAAGCCGCGTTATCTTTTGGGTCTATTTCAACATAGCTAAATTTTTTATAGCTCCATAAAAAAGCCTTGTTATTTTTCATATAACCAATATGTGCTTGATGATTGTCTTCTAATTGTGCCAGTGATGCCGTAAAAGAAGTGGATTCAAGACAGTTTGGTTGTTGTATAAAAGTATAAAGCAATACCGTTAATCGCACTAATTCACCACCTAATAGCATCCCTAATAAAAGAAAGAAATTAATGGCTAATATATTTACAATCAGCCATTCTTCTTTTTTAAAAAAGAAATAGTAAAAAATACTAACAGTAATTAAACCAGAAAAAATACAAATGCTAAAAATAACGGTATAGGTTTTTATCATTATCCCTATAAAGAAAAATATAAGTGGTGGTATAAAAAGGGAAAAACCTGCACTCATCGGCGATATAAAAAAAAGCACAACTATCCAAAAAATATAGCTAGCAATAATTGACAGTATCACCTGTTTCATAGTTAGCGACTATATTGCTCAATAACAGCTTGCAACTGTTCTTTATTCAATACGCTATTATCAACTTTCAAATAAGCCACCGCCTCTTCATCATGGGCAGTCACTTCTTCAACGCCATTAATTTTTAATAAGTCTGCAATAAAAGCTGGCTCTTGGGCTTTATCAATTTCATCTAAATTAATTAATAAATTCGCCCAATAACGCGGCGGTTTCATCATTAATGATAATAATAACCACGATAATGCTGCGCTAGCACATAATAAAAATACCGCGCCCGCGCCATAATGTCCATAACACCAGCCGCCAATACTACCGCCCAATCCCGCACCTAAAAACTGACAAGTGGAATACGCGCCCATTGCTGTGCCGCGTAAATCCGCAGGGGCAGTTTTTGAAACTAATGACGGTAAGGTGGCTTCTAATAAATTAAAACCTGTAAAAAATAACGTTAAAAAACCAATAATACCCATTAATGAATCGCTAAATTGCATTAAACCCAAATTAGCAATTACTACGCTAAAAATCGCGCCGATAAAAATAGGTTTCATTTTGCGTTTTTTCTCAGCAATAATCACAAAGGGAATCATCGCAAGCATCGATACTAAAAATACAGGTAAATACACTTGCCAATGCAAGGCAGGTAATAAACCCGCGTCACGCATTAATAATGGAATAATAACAAAACTCGCTGTTAATATCGCGTGTAGGGTAAATATGCCATAATTTAAACGTAATAATTCAGCATTTTTAAAGATATTAAAAAACTGGCTGGTATCTAATTGTGCATCACGGTGACGTTTTATTTTTTTAGGATTCGGTACTAAGAATTTAATCACTAACATAGCCAGCACGGATAATCCTGCAATTAACCAAAAAATGCCATGAACGCCTATTAAATGCGCCACAATAGGTGCGGCCACAATGGCAATTGCAAAGGATATTCCAATACTCGCGCCTATTAATGCCATAGCCTTAGTGCGATGGACTTCTTGGGTTAAGTCCGCGACTAACGCCATAATAGGGCCCGCAATTGCACCCGCGCCTTGAATGGCTCTGCCTAATAATACCCCGTAAATACTGCTTGATAATGCGGCAATAATACTGCCAATTAGAAAGAGTATTAAACCCGCAATAATAATGGTTTTACGTCCCCATTTATCAGAGAGTATGCCAAAAGGGATTTGTAATACTGATTGGGTAATGCCATAAATACCGATGGTTAAACCTATTAATGCTGGGGTTGAATCGCTTAGTTGCTCAGCAAATAAGGATAATACGGGCATAATTAAAAATAACCCTAACATGCGTAAGCCATAAACACCCGCTAATGTCCATGTTGCGCGTTTTTCTAATGCCGTCATCGGGCTGGTAATATCTTGCACCTTATTCAAAACAATTTCCTTTGGGATGATTTCTTTGAGAGAAAGAGGATTTTAATGGTTAATGTTTAATTAGTCATGCACGCTGTGCATGAAATTAATTGTAATTATTAACTGAAGTTACGCAAAGGTAATGAAATAATCAATAATAGCAACAGTGCAGGAG
>JBAQSX010000176.1:0-27969 GCA_049296695.1 Methylococcaceae bacterium
AATAGTCGATGTGGCAGTTGAACCACCTAAGCCAGCATCAGCATTACTGGTTGAGGCTTGAACCGTGAAATGTCCTGTCGCATCGGAATTAGCCGTAGGTCTGAAATAAACGTTAGTGCTAGCACCTGCTAAGGCAATAAAACTGCCGTTGCTGATAGCATTGTTATAGTTTGAATCGCTGTATAACGTGCCGCCACTAATGCCTGTCACTTTATAAAAGGTGACTTCTGAACCGTCATTGGCATTGCGGGTAATGGCAATCGCGCCTGTGTCGTTGTCTTCATTAATCGTTGGACTAGCAACACTGGGCGTGTCAGCTATAGGATTAACTGTAATAGTTGACGTAGCGGTTGAACCACCCAAACCCGCATCGGCATTGCTAGTTGAGGCTTGAACAGTGAAATGTCCCGCCGCGTCAGAATTAGCGGTGGGTCTAAAATACACATTAGTCGTTGCGCCCGCTGAGGCAATAAAACTGCCGTTGCTAATCGCCGTGGTGTAAGTTGAATCGCTGTACAACGTGCCGCCGTCAATTCCTGTCACTTTGTAAGAAGTGATTTCTGAACTGTCATTAGTATTCCGACTAATGGCTATTGCACCTGAATCGGTGTCTTCATTAATTGTTGGACTGGCAACGCTGGGCGTATCAGCAATAGGATTAACAGTGACGCTGAGCGTATAAGCACTGGCACTGTCGTTTGAGCCGTCATTGACTTTAAAACCAATGCTGTCTGAACCATTAAAATCAGCAGTTGGATTAAAGCGTAATTTGCCCGCGTCAATATCGGTTTTACTAATGACTTGGTCTTGTGTGACGCTTACCCAACTTGAACCATTGTTATATTGCAATGTGCCATGAGAAGCTAGAGTGGTGATTTTTATGCTGTCTGGACTACTGGTTTCAATATCGCTGTAAGTCCCAAAGTCGGTAATAGCTAAGACTTTTACCGTATCTTCTAAGGTGCTGGTCGTATCGTTGCTACTAGTGGGCGGATTGGAATCTGTGCCTGTCATAGTAATCGCAACAGGTGCAGAGGTTTGATTGCTGGTCGCATCACCATCATTCACGGTTACAGCAAAGGTTCTTGCGCCACCTGTGCTTGAACCGTATTTTAAAGTCCCTAATATGATGCCGCTGGTAATAGGTGTCGCGTCAGTTGTATTGAAATCAATGCGTAAATCATTGCCCGCTTGCCCATCTTTACCTGAGGCAATCGTTCCCACTGCAACCCAGTTTGTACCCGATGACGACACTAACGTATTCACCCAAACAGTGTCGCCCGCATGTGGTGTACCACCTGCACCGCTTTCAGTTGAGCCAAATTTTATTGCGTTATCATTTGTAGAATCTGCATTGAATGAACCATCGTTTGCACCTGCGCCACCTGTATGGGTAATGGCTAGATAACCACCATTGAAAACAGTCGAATATATATCGGTGACTGTAGCAACAAGATTTGAGCCGCTCTGATTATCTATGTATTCAGACGCACCTAAATTAAAGCTACTACTATCGCCATCTAATCCAGCAATAACAGGCGCGTCATTGACCGCTGTAATGCTTAAGTTAAAAGTTTGCACACTGGTTGTGTTACCCGCTTGGTCGGCTACTTTAAAGCCAAAGGTATCGCCACCGAATTTGCCTGTGGTCGGTGCAAATTTAACCCAATCTTTATTGATGCTAGTTTGGCTAAAAGTATCACCTACTTTTAATGCAACATCGGTCTTTGTCTTATTTACATCATACAGTGACAAGGTGCCAAGCGCAGGCAACGCAGTAACGGTATAAATTAAATCAGCGGTCGAAGTGGTTACCGTATCAGAGGACGTAAGGTCGCCATAAACAGAGGTTGCACTGGCATTTTCTAAAACAGAAAGTGTTTTATTGTTATCAATAGTAGGTACGGCGGTATCAAGCGTAAAGGTCAAAGCAGATGACGCTGACCCTATGTTTCCTGCAATATCAATTACTTTACTGGTCAGTGATTTACTGCCATCCGCGCCTAACACCGAACCTGCCACGGTAAAGTCAACCGAACCCGCCGTAATATCACCAGCGGTTAAAGGTATCACAAAAAAACTGCCGCCAAGTAACAACTCGATGCTATCGCCTGCCACTGCACCTGAACCTGACAGTGAAGTGGTAATAATGATATTACCCATAGCTTCGGTTGCATTGACTCCGTTAGTCAATACGCTATTACCTGATTTTTCAGCGGGTGCAACAGGGGCGGAAGGCGCGATAGTATCAATGGTTGTCGTATAACCGCTAGAAGCAGAACTGATTAAGCTACCCACTGTTGCTGTTGTGGTTAGGGTATGCGAACCATCTGTTAGCGCGAGTTTTGGAGAGAGACTCCAAGCACCAGCTCCATTAGCGGTAGCAATCCCTGCCAAACTTCCATCCGCATAAAGCGTAACCGTTGAATTGGGATAAGCTGTGCCGCTAACAGTAGGGGTATTGTTTTTAGTAATGCCGTCTGTTGAACTGCTCCCTGTATCTGTGGCAGTGCTTAAGCCTGTGATGCTAGGGGCGACGGGCGTGATATTAACGTTAATAACCCGTGTTGCTGTGCCACCATTGCCATCACCAACGCCTATCGTGAAACTATCCGTACCCGCATAATTTATGGCTGGGGTGTATTTAATTATATTTCCGGGGGTAATATTTGCACTCCCCGACGTAGCAGTATTAGCTGTCATACCTGAAATACTACCATTAGTGGGGCTAACTACAACTGACCAAGTTTCAGTTTGGCTACTATCAGTGTCGCTGACATGCAATAAGCTTGAAATATCAGTCGCGCCAGCGTTTTCGTTGATAGTGATTGTCGTGCTAGCTACGGTGGTAAAAGTGGGGGCGGTGTTGGTCGCCGTGACTTCATTAATAACAAAAACAGTGTCATAAGTAGAGTACGCTACCCCATTGAAATAAACCTGACCGCCTTTGTAGTTAGTTTCACCAGGGACTGTATTGTCGTAGTAATAAGCCGAAATTCCATCAGTTACCGTGAAGGTATAAACCGATGTATTAGTGATACTCAAAGGTATGGTTAGCGTAATCACGCTGTAATCGGTGTAACTACCTGCAACGTGCGTAGCACCAGCTGATATTCCCTGCGTATAAAGCAACGTCCCGCCGCCTGTTCCAGCCCCCGCATAGAATTTTAATGTAGCCGCATTTGTAGTGCTTACTAGTAAACTTATGCTGTTAATCGTACCAGTCGTAGTTGCAGTAAACGAATTGCCAATAATATCGCCTGTCCCATAACCGATGTTAGAAAGACCAAGAGTACCTCCGGTAGCTGATGTGATAGTTGGAAGTAAGCCACTATAGTTTGATAAGGCTAAAGGGTCAAAAATAGCGGCGGCTTCAATCGCGCCCGTATTGGCTTCTAAAACCCAATCGCCGCCCAAAGCCGCTGAACCCGTTGCATCAGTCGATGCGGCAATATCCGCGCTAGTCCAGTTGGCTAACTGTTCAATAAATTGTTGACCGCTATTACCTTGCGCCACATTACAGCCATACAACAAAATATCGCCATTTACCGTTAAAGATGAGCCGATTTGTTTTAAAGCAGTTTGATAACTTGATAAATCCGCATTGTTTAAAACACTAGAGCCTAAAGATAAAGCACCACTACTACCGTGTGAAACAATATGAATCGCGTCTAAATTGGAATGACCTTTTACTATATTAGCAATCTGTAACAGACCGTCTTCTAGGTCATTTAAAATATGAACTTCGGTATTAGCATCTATATTAGTAAGTAATGATTGATAGTCGCTAATATTAGCATCGATAAATAAAATAGAGTTTGACATGAGGGCAGTCCTTAAGGAGTTAATAGGCTTAAATAATAATGGTTAAATTGTGACATTGATTGCGCTTAAAATCTATTACAGATTACCCAAACGCATTTACTTTTAAATTAATTTATGCGATAACAATTAAGCAGAATTCAGCACAGTACGAGTTCTGTAATTATGTTTTGTATTTTAATTAATAAACTTTTATGTATTAAGGAGATAACTATGGATGCATTTATTGGGCTAATTAGTATGTTTAGTTATAAATGGGCACCAGTAGACTGGGCTTTGTGCGATGGGAGTACACTCGCTACAAACCAATACGCGGGGCTGTATTCTTTAATTGGCACGACTTATGGTGGAAATGGCTCAACTACTTTTAACTTGCCCAATTTACTAGGACGCGTCCCTGTTGGTGTGGGAGCGGGTGCGGGGCTTAGTGCGCGTACTATCGGTAATAGGGGTGGGGCGGAAAGTCTAGTGTTAACCGCGAACCAGCTAGCCGCGCATACACATAGCACCAACTTAGGTACTCTCACAGCAACTACGACTGTGAAAGCGGCTACTGAAGGCGGTAAT
Organism: Methylococcaceae bacterium; assembly: GCA_049296695.1. Lineage (GTDB taxonomy): Bacteria > Pseudomonadota > Gammaproteobacteria > Methylococcales > Methylomonadaceae > UBA10906. The sequence continues at coordinate 4,390 of JBAQSX010000176.1, forward strand.
ACGGGAACTCCAGCTACTGGTGCTTATTTAGCTACTGGAAAGAATGGGCTTACAACCTTAACTAACTATTTTGCGGGAACTCCTGGTGCACCAGTAAATTTAGGCGGTGTCTCGACTACCATCTCCAGTAGCGGAAGCGGTACGGCAACAGGCTCTACTGGTGGAAATCAGACTGTACCACTCATGAACCCTTTTCTAGTAGTCAACTTTTGTATTGCCTTAGTAGGGATTTACCCATCAAAACCGTAGTCGTTAAATTCTTCATTTAAGGCAAAAAGATGTTAGCTACTGTACGAGCGCGAGATTTTCAAGCACTTGAAAAAGGTTTGTGCCAATTGACCCTTGCAGAAGGTTGTGAAGTTGCCATTGAGTTGGTAAAAATCGAGGAAAAACCTCAGGCGGCAATTCCATTCAGTGATCCTGATACGCGGATTCCGTTTTCATTATTATTTAAAACGCCTTTGGAACACGCCTTTATTGCAGATTATTGTCATTTGCACCATCCTACTTTGGGCATTTTGGAAAATGTATCCATTAATCGGATTCTGCCACTCAATCCCAACGATCAAACCGCTTGGTATCAAATTGTTTTTGCTTGATATTGTATTGGTTTTAATGGAGTACAAACTTTCATTTAGTTTGTACTCCACTTAAATATACTAAAAATCAATTATTGTGGATACCAAATCATATAATCATGCGTTGCCGAACTTTCTTGAATTAAAAACCCCAAACGTAAATATAAAGCTTTTGCTGAGTAATTATAATTAATCACTGCCAGTGTTAGCGGTACACGATTAATCGCCGCCGCCCTTTGCAACATTTGAATCACATCACTGCCATAACCTTTGTCCCGTGCTAAGGGAATAAAAGCTAAATCAACTAGCCGAACGTCATTCATTCCAAAATTAATAACTACCCGCCCTATTCTTTCAAATTGTTTTTCAATAATAAAATACATGGCATTGGGAAACATATCACCATAACCTTGTGTTTGTGCATAATGTTGTTGCTCAATTAAAGTTTCAATAAACTCTTTTTCGCCGTCAATTAAACGTAAATCATCACGCGTGGAATTATGCAATTGTGCAATAAAAGGTTTGTCACTGTCGCGTGCTGGACGAATACTTAAACCATTGGTTAAATTAAATTGATTGGTCATAATAAGGTGTGAGTAATATCTAAGTTAAATAAAGTAATACTTTCATCAATTATTTTTGTCTGAATCAGGATTTACAGGATAAATCCTGTAAATCCTGATTCAGACATTATTATTCAATAATGATGCTGTTATAAATTATAACTGATATTAACTAACTATTAACTGTAGTTACGCAAAAATAATGAAATCGTAGGGGCGAATCGTCTACACGAGTGTTGCGAAAGGGCAAATAATAATTTGCCCCTACATTTATAACCTTTGCGTAACTATTAAAAAAATATATTGGCTAATGCGTAATTAAATATTTTCAAACAGCACTTGAAATTTTTGTTGACATCACCACATCAATAATATCATTCAAAAACTCTTCTATGAGGTATTACCCATGCGTATGGATAAATTAACCAGCAAATTTCAAGAAGCATTAGCGCAAGCGCAAAGTTTAGCATTAGGTAAAGACCATCAATTTATTGAGCCTGTGCATGTGTTACTGGCTTTATTAGATCAAGAAAGCGGCAGTATTAAACCTTTACTCGCGCAATTAAATGTCAATACTCATGTATTACGCACCGAACTAACTACAGCATTAAATCGTATTGCCACCGTGAGCGGTTCAGGCGGCGATGTGCAAATCTCCAATGAATTAACCCGCTTATTAAATCTCACCGATAAACTCGCGCAAAAACGCAATGACTCGTTTATTTCCAGTGAATTATTTTTATTGGCAGCTGTTGAAGAAAAAGGCGTATTACAAGATTTGTTTAAAAAACACGCTATTAATAAAAGCCAATTAGAAACTGCAATTAATACTATGCGCGGCGGTGAAAATGTCAATGATGCTAATGCCGAAGACAGTCGTCAGGCTTTAAAAAAATATACTATTGATTTAACCGAAAGAGCCGAATTAGGTAAATTAGACCCCGTTATTGGACGCGATGATGAAATTCGTAGAACGATTCAAGTTTTGCAACGCCGTACTAAAAATAACCCAGTATTAATTGGTCAGCCCGGCGTAGGTAAATCGGCAATCGTTGAGGGATTAGCACAACGTATTGTTAATGGTGAAGTACCCGAAGGCATGAAGAATAAACGGGTATTATCCTTAGATATGGCGGCATTAATTGCGGGGGCAAAATTTCGCGGTGAATTTGAAGAACGTTTAAAAGCGGTTTTAAATGATTTAGCCAAACAAGAAGGTCAGGTTATATTATTTATTGACGAATTACATACGATGGTGGGCGCGGGAAAAGCTGAAGGCGCAATGGATGCGGGTAATATGTTAAAACCAGCCTTAGCGCGTGGTGAATTACATTGCGTGGGCGCGACTACTTTAGATGAATACCGTAAATATGTGGAAAAAGACGCGGCATTAGAACGGCGTTTTCAAAAGGTATTAGTGGATGAACCCTCAGTTGAAGATACCATTGCGATATTGCGCGGTTTAAAAGAAAAATATGAAGTACATCACGGCGTTGATATTACTGACCCTGCAATTGTGGCGGCGGCGACTTTATCGTATCGTTATATTGCTGATAGACAATTACCCGATAAAGCCATTGATTTAATCGATGAAGCCGCAAGTCGCATTAGAATGGAAATTGATTCTAAACCTGAAGTCATGGATAAATTATATCGGCGATTAATTCAATTAAAAATTGAACAAGTGGCTTTGCAAAAAGAAAAAGATGCCGCTTCAAAAAAACGCCGTGAATTATTAGAAACTGAAATTGCTGAATTAGAAAAAGAGTATTCAGATTTAGAAGAAATCTGGAAAGCTGAAAAAGCTTCTTTACACGGCAGTGCCTCAATTAAAGAGAAATTAGAACAGGCAAAAACCGAATTAGAATCGGCACGTCGGGCTAATGATTTAAGCAAACAAGCGGAATTACAATACGGTATTATTCCCGCTTTAGAAAAACAATTACTGGATTCGAGTAATATAGAAACCAAGAAAATGTCTTTATTGCGTAATAAAGTCACCGAAGAAGAAATTGCCGAAGTGGTTTCTAAATGGACAGGGATTCCCGTTTCTAAAATGTTAGAAGGCGAACGCGATAAATTATTAAAAATGGAGCAAGTATTAAGTCAACGCGTTATTGGACAAAGCGAAGCTTTAAAAGCAGTCAGTAATGCCATTAGAAGATCACGCGCAGGACTTTCTGACCCTAATCGTCCCAATGGTTCGTTTTTATTTTTAGGCCCTACGGGCGTGGGTAAAACTGAATTATGTAAAGCTTTAGCGGAGTTTTTATTTGATACTACCGATGCTTTAGTGCGTATTGATATGTCTGAGTTTATGGAAAAGCATTCAGTAGCGCGATTAATAGGTGCGCCTCCGGGTTATGTCGGTTATGAAGAAGGCGGGTATTTAACTGAATTAGTGCGTAGAAAACCGTATTCTGTAATATTAATGGATGAAATAGAAAAGGCTCATGCGGATGTATTTAATGTGTTATTACAAGTATTAGATGATGGCAGATTAACTGACGGTCAAGGACGCACGGTGGATTTTAAAAATACTGTGATTGTCATGACTTCTAATTTAGGCTCAGATATTATTCAAGAATTAGCAGGTGAGGCGTTATATCCAGTCATGAAAGCCGCTGTTATGGAAAGAGTTAGTCAGCATTTTAGACCTGAATTTATTAATCGTATTGATGAGGCGGTAGTATTTCATCCTTTGGGTCGTGAACAAATTCGCGCTATTTCGAGTATTCAAATTGATTATTTACGCGCTCGTCTGCAAGACAGAGAATTGGGTTTTGTGATTAGTGACGCGGCACTTGATATATTAGGTGAATCAGGTTTTGACCCTGTTTATGGCGCGAGACCGATGAAACGTGTTATTCAACAGCAATTAGAAAATCCTTTAGCGCAATTAATACTCGCGGGGGAATTTATTGCAGGTGATACCATTAAAGTAGATTTAAATGATGCGGGTGAATTGGTTTTTGTGAAGGGATAATAGAATAGTTTGTATAGTCTCGTTCCCACGCAGAACATGCGAACAAGCAATTATCTTTGCGTAACTTGAGTAATTAACTAAAGTTACACAAAATTAGAGCTATCAGGTTTTAAAAACCTGATAGCTCTACGATAATCGATAGTTTTTACAAGGACTGGTCATCTTCAAAGGATGAGCAAATAAAATTTAAAAAAGCCATGTAGAAATTATTGTCTTCTCTACATGGCTTTAAATATCACGCTTTATTTTTTATCGACGATATTAATGCCTTTTAATAAAGTCAAAGCCTCATATAAAGGATAATCCTTCAAATCAACCGCATCTTTATCTTTATCAGTCGCGTCTTTTTTCTCATCAGCTAATTCTTTCGCATTTTTTAAATGCCGCGATAAATCCGCTTCTTTAACGGGTTTAAAATCAGTCGGATTATCAATGGATTCTAATTTAACGCGACCTAAAGCAATATCAGGCTCAATGCCTTCAGCTTGAATTGAACGACCCGAAGGCGTGTAATAACGCGCAGTGGTCAGTTTTACCGCCGCGCCATTACTGGTGGGTAGAATGGTTTGTACTGAACCTTTACCAAAGGATTTTTCACCCATAATGACCGCACGTTTGGAATCTTGCAACGCACCTGCCACAATTTCAGAAGCAGACGCTGAACCTGCATTAATTAATACTACAATCGGTGCGCCGTCTAATAAATCATCAGGAGCGGCATTAAAACGCATTTCAGAATTTTCAATGCGTCCTTTGGTATATACAATTAAACCGCTTTTCATAAAGGCATCACTGACTTCAACAGCGGCATTTAATACCCCACCCGGATTATTTCTTAAATCTAATACTAAGCCTTTTAATACGCCGCTATTTTCTTTTTTCAAGGCAGTAATAGCTTCTTTTAAACTATCGCCCGTGCCTGATTGGAAACTACTAATACGCAAATAAGCGTAATTCTTTTCGAGTAATCGGCTTTTAACACTTTTAACTTTAATAATATCGCGGGTAATGGTTATTTTTAAAGGCGCGTCTAAACCTTCACGCACCACGGTTAATAATATTTTACTACCCGGTTCACCGCGCATCATTTTAACAGCGTCGCCCAAGGTCATGCCTTTAACGGGTTTGTCGTCTAATTTAATAATTAAATCACCCGTTTTCATGCCTGAACGTTGCGCGGGGGTGTCATCAATAGGCGAGACCACTTTAATAAAACCGTTTTCCATGGTGACTTCTATGCCAAGGCCACCGAATTGTCCCGTCGTACCTTCTTTGAGTTCTTGATATTCTTCAGCACTCAAATAAGCTGAATGCGGGTCTAGTCCTGTCAACATGCCGCGCACGGCATCTTCTAATAACTTTTTGTCCGATACGGGTTCAACATAATCTTTTTTAATGCGCCCAAAAATTTCGGTAAAGGTGCGTAAGTCTTCAAATGGTAGGCTTTCGGTTTCGGTACTGGTGTCGCTATCCTTATCAGCTAAGACACTGCCACAAATGCCTATGGAAATACCCAGTGCTATTCCTGCGGATAAAATAAAACTCGTTTTCTTGTTTAGCATGTGTCTTAACACTCCCATTGCTGTTTTTTACTGTTCATTGGCTAATTGCTCTGGCTATTATAGTCTTTCAATTGTTAGTTGCTCATGCCGCTTGCTTATTTATGATTAATTGAAGTGATGCAGGAAACTCATTTTTCCACGAAAAACACAAAAAGCACGAAAAGGCGAACGCTATTTGATTCTTAAAGAAAACAAACCCAGATTTTAATCAGTTATTTTTCGTGTCTTTAGTGCTTTTCGTGGACTTACTTCAATGATTAATTACGACACCATTCTAAGGGGTCAAGCGGGACATTTTTTTTACGAATACCAAAATATAAGCCCGTCTGACTACGTCCACCACTTTGTCCAACTGAGGCGATAACATCACCTGCATTGACTTTATCACCTTCTTTTTTATAAATACTTTGGTTGAAGGCGTATAAACTCATGTATTCATTACCGTGGTCGATAATCATTAATAAGCCATAACCACCAAGGCTATTGGCATAGACGACTTTGCCACTACTGACCGCATGAATTTCCGCACCTTCATTGGTATCAATAACTACGCCGTCCCATGCCCCTTCGGCGCGTTTGCTACCAAATTTTTGGGCTAGTCTGCCGCGTACTGGCCAAGGCAATGTGCCTTTGAGGCTGGCAAAGTCAGTGTTGGTTTTGGAAAAAATAGCGGTGAAAGGCAGTTCATTAGCAACAGGCTGTGGGCTTGGCTGGTTGACAGGTTGACTACTGTCAATAACGGTTAAGGCTTCTTCTTGAGTTTGCAAAGAAGCGATAAGATTTTGTAATTTGTTTTCACTTTCTTTAAGACGCGCCAGTTGCTGTTCATGTGAAGACACTTCATGACTCAATTGCGCTAATAGGGCATCTCTTTCTTTTTTAACACCGCTTAGTACGGTTTGCTGATGTTGTTCTTGTTGTTGTGTTTGCGTTAATAGCTTTTGTTCTAAGTTTTGTTGTTCTTGCAGTTGACTGATTTGTTGCAGAGTGTTTTCAGTGACACTGATTTTTGCTACGCGATTGCTATATAGATAACGATAATACGCCATCATCCGACTCGATAGCGCGGGTTGCTCTTGATTGAGCAGTAATTTGAGTTGTTCTCGTTGACCTAGTGCGTAAGCGGCTTTGACTAGCCCAACAAACTCGGCTTGTTGTTGGGCTAAATCAGTTTGGTAATGCTGAGTTTGCGCTTGAAGCTGTTGCACACTACGCTGTTTTTCAGCTATCTCAGTGCCTAATGCTTTCACTGAAGCGGCGGTTTCTCCGTAGCGTTTTTCACTATCGGCAAGTTGCGCTTGTAGCTTATCTTTTTCTTGCGATAAGCGTTGCATGGTTTGTTTAGCGGTATCGATGTCTAAGCGCACTTGATTGAGTTCATCGCTTTTTCTGGACACATCGGTACTAATATCACTCACTAAAGCACTGAGCAACGCACAAAAAAACAAAATAATGGCAGCTCTTTTTTTCATTCACCCTTTAATCGGTTTCAAGCAAACTACGCCCTGTCATTTCAACAGGTTGGGTCGCGCCTAAAATGGCAAGCATCGTGGGGGCAATATCTGACAAGCTACCACCTGAGCGCAAAGGATGCGAACCACCGACATGCACAAACGGCACTAAGTTAGTAGTATGCGCGGTATGGGCTTGACCTGTGGAGTCATCGGTCATTTGTTCAATATTGCCATGATCGGCGGTGAGTAATAATTGTCCGCCCACACTTTGCAAGGCAGGCATAATGCGTTGCAGAGCCTTATCTACGGCTTCAACGGCTAAAATCGCGGCGGGAATAATGCCTGTGTGTCCGACCATATCGCAGTTAGCATAATTACCAATAATCACATCGTATTTGCCGCTAGTAATTGCTTCCACCAAACGGTCAGTAACTTCCACCGAACTCATTTCAGGTTGCAAATCATAAGTTCTGACTTGTGGTGATGGAATTAAAGCGCGGTCTTCACCTGCAAACGCCACATCTGTGCCGCCGTTAAAGAAGAAAGTCACATGCGCGTATTTTTCGGTTTCGGCAATGCGTAATTGTGTCATGCCCAGTTCTGCCAAATATTCACCCAAACCATTTTTTAAGTTAGTAGGTGGATAAGCGACATCAAACGGAAAATCAGCGTGGTATTCAGTCAAGGTACAGAAATAACCTTGATGCGCCCCTTGACCACGTTCAAAGCGATTAAAGTCGGCTTCGGTCAGGGCTTGAGAGATTTCACGCGCTCTATCAGCACGGAAATTCATAAAGACAATTGAATCTTGCGGGTCTAAAACCACACTGTTACCTTCAGCATCCAAAATAGCCGTGGTGGCAACAAATTCATCATTTTCACCGCGTTGGTATGCGGCTTGCAGACCCTCTTCTGCCGAAGTTGCTGTAAATTGACCCACACCTTTGGCAATTAAATCGTAACCCAATTGGACTCTGTCCCAACGATTATCTCTATCCATTGCATAAAAACGCCCTGAAATAGAAGCGATGCGACCTACGCCTAATTGTGCAAACTTAGCATCGGCTAAGGCTAGTGAAGGACTGGCACTTCTGGGTGGCACGTCACGACCATCTAAAAAGGCGTGTAGATAAATTTTGCTAAGACCTTGTTTTGCGGCTAATTCAATCATTGCCATGATTTGATCTTCATGACTATGCACGCCACCGGGTGAAAGCAACCCTAAGATATGCAATGCCTTATCATTGGCTTTAGCCTGTTCCACCGCGCGTAACAACACAGGATTGCTAAAGAAACTGCCGTCTTTGACCGCATCGTTGACCTTAGAAAAATCTTGCGGCACATAGCGACCCATACCAATATGGACGTGTCCGACTTCTGAATTACCCATTTGATCGTCAGGCAAACCGACTGAACTGCCAGAGCATTGCAAAAAAGTCATCGGATAGTCTTGTTGCAAACTGTCCCAACAAGGTGTGTTTGCCAGTGCAATAGCATTGTTTTCTTGTTTTAAGGTGTAACCGAATCCATCAAGAATTAACAAAACTAAAGGCTTTGGTCTAGTCAACATTCATTTCTCCTAGTAGTAAAAAAAGGGGTTCTAACGAGCTTTGTTTCATTTCCATTACCCAAAAGGATGCAAAATCATGTATCATGCCGCCACATTTCGGGTTCTTGTAATCTGAACATTGATTAAACGCCATAATCAATCGTTATATTAATAAGCGTTATATTAATACACGTTGCGGATTTGTGCGTATAAATAATTCTTTAATGAGTTTTAAAGCGTCAACTTCACAAATGTTTAACGGTAAACGATTATTATGAGCGACAAAAATATTCTATATGATGATACAGATATAACCAAAACAGCGCGGTGCCTAAAAGCCATGTCCCATCCATTGCGTTTGAAGATTTTATGCGTTTTGGGCTGTAATGCTATTAGTGTGCAAGACATCGTCGATCAAGTCGGCACGAGCCAGAGCAATGTTTCCCAACACCTAGCCATATTGCGTGATAAAAATATTCTAGGTTTTAAAAAAGATGCCAATCGCGTCTATTATTTCATCGATGATGAACGTACTTTGCAACTCATTAGCTCAATGCACGATATTTTCTGTACTCATCGCCGTTAACAGCGCATTATTCAAATTAACCTTTTAATTTAAGCTAATTCATGGACCGTTATTTAGAATTTATTTTAAACCACTATATTTTGTCTTTGGCATTTGCAGTGGTCACTTATTTGCTGATTCAAGAATTCTTTGATACCGCATTTAAAAAGTTTCAACACATTTCACCCTTATTGGCTGTTGCTAAAATGAATGATGCCGATGTGGCTATTATTGATGTACGCGATCCACCTGAATTTGTCACTAGCCATATTGAGCAAGCCACTAATATTCCTTTAGATAAATTGCCGCAACAATTAAATGGCTTAATGAAATATCAAGAAAAGCCTGTATTAATTGCTTGTCAAAGTGGCACTCGAGCCGCTTCAGCAGGAAAAATATTAACTAAAGCGGGTTTTACCCAAGTTTTTGTGATTACTGGTGGTATGAATGCGTGGGAAAATGATTATAAATTACCCGTGAAAATCAGCAGTAAATCCAAAGCGAAAGCTAAAACAGAAACCCATTCGTAATTTTAATTAACCTTAACCTTTAAGATAACTATCATGGCAGAAGACAACAACGCAGCAGAAAAACAATTTGCTATTCAAAAGATTTATACCAAAGACTTATCTTTTGAAACCCCTAATTCACCTAAAGTTTTCACTGAAAAATGGGAACCCGCAGTTGATTTTAATTTAAGCACCCATGTTGAAGCTTTAGAAAACAACTTATTTGAAGTGGCTTTAACCGTCACCATTACCGTTAAAATAGGTGAAACTACCGCTTATTTAGTGGAAGTTAATCAAGCAGGTATTTTCACCATTAATGGTTTTAATGAACAAGAAATGGGTCCTATGGTGGGTAGTTTCTGTCCTACTATTTTATTCCCTTATGCGCGTGAAGCGGTGTCTGATTTAGTTAATAAAGGTGGCTTCCCACAATTATTATTAGCTCCTGTGAATTTTGACGCGTTGTATGCCCAACATTTGCAACACGTTCAACAACAAGCACTTAACAGTGCCTCTGGAACTATCAATTAATTGCTTGTGAATACCCAATCGCCCACTTTAAGCGTTTTTGGCGCAGGTTCTTGGGGAACAGCTTTAGCGATACTGGCAGCCAGAAATGGTTGCCAGACTCTATTATGGGGACATAACCCCCAGCATATCAAAGCTTTAGCACAAGACAGGCAAAATACACGCTACTTACCCAATCTGGCTTTTCCTGACAATCTTCATCTGACCGCTGATTTAGCTTTAGCGGCGGCGTTTAGTGATTTAATTTTAATTGCCGTCCCCAGTCACGCTTTTAAAAGCACCCTCAGACAACTAAAACCCCATCTTTTAGCACACACCAAAATCGCGTGGGCAAGCAAAGGCTTTGACCCAGATGAGGGTTTATTACTGCATGAAATCGTGGCAAGCGAATTGTCAATCAATACCCCAGCCGCCATTCTTTCCGGACCTACTTTTGCCGCCGAAGTGGCCGCAAACTTGCCCACAGCCATCACCATTGCCTCCAGCCAAGATGATTTTGCCAATCAACTGGCTAATTTACTGCACAGCGGACGGTTTCGCGCTTATACCAGCAATGATGTCATTGGCGTTGAAGTGGGTGGCGCAGTCAAAAATGTGTTAGCCATTGCCGCAGGTATTGCCGATGGTTTAGGTTTTGGTGCAAATACTCGAGCGGCTTTAATTACGCGTGGTTTAAATGAAATTATCCGCTTAGGGATTCATTTAGGTGGGCGCAAAGAAACATTTATGGGTTTGGCGGGTTTGGGCGATTTAATTTTAACCTGCACCGATAATCAATCGCGTAATAGACGTTTAGGTTTAGCTTTGGGTCAAGGTAAAGATAGAGTATTAGCCACTAAAGAAATAGGACAAGAAATAGAAGGGGTATCTGCGGCTAAAGAAACTTATTTATTAGCCCAAAAATATAATATAGAAATGCCTATTACTGAACAAACCTACCAAGTATTATACGAAGGTTTAAAGCCATTAATTGCCGTTGAAAATCTTTTAGCCAGAGACCAAAAGGCTGAAAGCTAATTTTTACCCATTGTTACTCGCGCTTGTCCTGATAAATCCCGCTCAGTTTTAATATCTACATAATTATTAGCTAAGAAAATCGCCTGTACGGCGGTTTCTTGATTATAGCCATGTTCAATTAATAAATACCCCTGATTTTTTAAATAATGCTTTGCCGTTTTGGCAATTATTTTAATATCACGCAAACCCTCATCGTCTGCAACTAAAGCAGTTTTAGGCTCAAAACGCACATCCCCTTGTAATAAATGCACATCATCACTGGCAATATAAGGCGGATTACTGACGATAATATCAAACTGTTGCTCCTTAATACTTGCAAACCAATTACTCTGATAAAAATCTACCGTATTAATAGAATGCGCTAGTGCATTTTGTTTAGCAATTTCTAAAGCAGACTCACTATAATCCACAGCAGTGACCTGTATTAAAGGACGTTCAGCGGCTAGAGTAATGGCAATAATTCCCGAACCTGTGCCTAAATCTAATAATCGATAAGCTTGATTTTGTGGTATTAATGGCAAACATAATTCAATTAATACTTCAGTGTCAGGACGTGGAATTAATACCTCAGGCGAAACTTTAAAATCCCGCGACCAAAATTCACGTTGACCTATTAAATAGGCAATTGGCATTCCTTGCTGACGTTTGGTTAATAACTGCTCAAAATGAATTAACTGTTCTAGCGTTAATTCATTATCACACCACGCACGCAAATAACTACGCGTTTTTTGTAAAACCCAAGCCAGTAAAACCTCAGCATCTAATAAAGGTGAATCGGAATGATATTTTAAAATATTAGCCGATTGCGCTAATACTGTTTTTATAGTACGCATAAATAATTTAATAGTCCTAAACATTATAATTATACGGTTGTACAGACGTTGCAGTGCAAGGTCTCTACGATAAATATTATTTCAGCATAATAATAAATATAACCACCTAGCTTGCTTGTGTCTGAATCAGAATTTTCTATGCTTATAGAATGACAAAATAAATCCTGTTAATTTTGTTAATTCTGTAAATCCTGATTCAGACAATAGAATAAGCTAAGTAATTACTAATAAATAATGCTAAAGCTATTACCAGCCTAGTCGATTTTTACACCATGACATAACTAGCTTTTTTAGTGTACATGTCTTATGATTACCTTTCTAACATATTGTTTTTCATGACAACTATAATAATAAAACGGTAATATTAAGAGGAGGGTTTATGTCTGCACAAATGCTGTCAGCGCAAGGGTTTTCTAAGTCTGGTAAGCTGTCTATTTCATTTCGCGTGTTATTGAGTTTATACGCGATTATTCCACTGTGTTTAGGTTTATATTGGCTAGATAGTGCGTTTTGGCATTATGCCCTGCGCGATGGCTTACCGAGTAATCCTAAACAATTTCTATTATTTCAAATTCTATTCGGCACACCCCATATTATTGCCAGTTCTATTTTATTGGTCAGTAATGGCGATTATTTGCGTTTATATCAAGGCAAATTAGTGTGGATGAGCTTAGCCTTAGCGGTATTTTTTGGTGTAGGCAGTTTATTTATCTCCTATCGCGCTTTTTATATTTTAGTGGCGATGTGGACAGTATTTCATGTTTTAAAACAACAGCTTGGCGTGGCGCAAGGCGTGTGTCGTCTGCCCCAAAAAGCTTTTTATTTATTAGTCACCCTTAGCGTTACGGCGGGTTGTTTTATTTATTTAGCCATTTTTTTAAAAAATGGACTCGATGCCGAGCAAACTGTTTGGGTGCGTCATATAGCGGCTAGTTTATGCGCTTTACTGGTCGTTAGTGCGGTGTTTTGTCAGCGTTATGTGTCGGGCTTATTAGGCAAAGCCTTTTTATGGGCGAATGTGTTGCTAGTTGTGAGCAGTTTTTATCTTTATGCCCAGCAATACGCGTTTTTTGCCATTTTAATGCCGCGTTTAGTGCATGACGCAACCGCTTATATTTTCTATATCACCCACGATGTCAACAAACATGCAGAAAAACCTCAAAACGCACTGTATCGGTTGGCATCACGCTGTCATATCCATAATTTTTTGATTTTACCCTTATTGTCGTTTAGCTTAGCGTTTGTATTACAAGCTTACGGTGACGCATTTTTCGCGCTAATCAGCCAAAGTTTATTTGGTGCAACTATTCCCAAAGTCATTACCGTGGGTTTATTGGGTTATCTTGCCTTAATGCACTATTACACCGAAAGTTTTACTTGGAAAGGCGATTCACCTTACCGCCGTTTTATTGCCTTTAGTAAATAGTGCTATGCTATAGCGTTAAAACCGTCAAATGTGATGATAATGTCAAACCAATTAAGCCAGCGTCCTCCTGTGTGGAAATGCTATTTATTATTATGTAAGTCCAATGTCGTTATTGAAATGGTATTTACTGCCATTGTTGGTATGTTATTGGCAATGCCCACATTGCCGCCACTTGCTTTAATGTTTTATGCCAGTTTAGGTATTGCACTCGCGGCAAGTTCGGCGGCGGCTATTAATCATGTGGTTGATAGAGAAATTGATAAAGTTTTAAATAAACATCGTCCCATTCCTATGGGTTATTTAACCGCTAAACAAGCTACAGTATTTGCCATTATCTTGGGTTTGTTGGCAATGTTGATATTAATTGTTTGGGTTAATTTATTAACCGCGTTATTAACTTTTTTATCAATGATAGGTTACGCTATTATTTATACCAAGTATTTAAAACCGCGTACTTCCCAAAATATAGTAATCGGTGGCGCATTTGGGGCAACCCCACCGTTATTGGGTTGGTGCGCGATTACGAATAGTATTCATCCTCATGCTTTATTATTAGTATTGATTATTTTTGTGTGGACACCGCCACATTTTTGGCCTTTAACCATTGCTAGAATAGAAAAATACCAAGAGATATACACTCTTTTTAAAATTCCACAATTCCCCATTACTCACGGTATTGCCTTAACCTGTCTGCATAGTCTGCTCTATACTATTTTATTATTTATAGTGACTTTATTGCCTTACTTAACAGGTATGAGTGGCTTAATTTATTTAGTTTCAATTATGCTTTGTAACTTAGGCTTCTTGTATTTTATTGTGGTGATGCAGAAAAATCCGACTAAGAAAAATGCAATGGCGGCGTTTTGGTATTCTATTGTTTATGTCACCTTATTATTCGCCATTTTATTAGTTGACCATTATTTTTTTATAACCGCTTAATTTATGTCTGAATCAGGATTTTCAGGATTAAAAGATTAGCAAGAGGTTATTATTATGCAAACAGTTTTAATTATCCACGAAAAGCACGAAAGACACGAAAAATAAGTAATTAAATATGGGCTTAGCCTCTTAAAAATTCTTTTTCGTGCTTTTTGTGTTTTTCGTGGACAATTATTCTCTTGAGTAACTTTAGGGTTATTAAATAATCCTGTTAATCCTTAAATCTTGAAAATCCTGATTCAGACAATATTTTTAATCTTTAATCATTAAATCCAATTATGAATTTCTCTCATCACGAGCAAACACCAATCCCTGAACATGATTTCGCGCCTTTTATTCGTATTTTAGGCAAAGGTAAAAAAGGCTCTCGTCCATTAACTCAAGACGAAGCGTATCAAGCTATGAAAATGATTTTAAACAATCAAGTAGAAGCGGTGCAATTAGGCGCGTTTTTAATGTTAATGCGCGTAAAAGAAGAAACCCCAGAAGAATTAGCAGGTTTTGTCTTAGCCGCTAAAGAAACCTTTAATTTTTCAGCTAATACTCACGTCGATTTAGATTGGTCTTCTTATGCAGGCAAACGCAGACATTTACCGTGGTTTTTATTATCAGCTTTATTACTAGCTAATAATGGCATTACTGTATTTATGCACGGTTCAGAAGGACATACCGCAGGCAGAGTTTATACGCAAGATGTATTAAAGTATTTAAATTTAAAACCCGCTGATACTATTGAACAAGCCAAAGAACAATTAAGCACAGAAAACTTTAGTTATTTATCCCTAGAACAATTCTGTCCTAAATTAGATGAAATAATCGAATTAAGACCCTTATTAGGTTTACGCTCCCCCGTACATACTTTAGTGCGCTTATTAAATCCTTTTAATGCCGATTATAGTATTCAAGGCATATTTCATCCTAGTTATCGACCCGTACATCAACAAGCCGCCGCCTTATTAAATCAAGCGCACATGGCAGTATTAAAAGGCGAAGGCGGTGAAACTGAGCGTAATCCTGATATGGATTGTTTAGTGCAGAGCGTTCATTTAGGAGAATTAAGTGATGAAAACTGGCCCGCATTATTTGCCTTGCGTCACGTTAAAGAAGAATCCTTAGACCCTATTCGTTTAGCGCGTATTTGGTCGGGTAGTGAAGAAGATGAATTTGCACAAAACTCAATTATAGGCACAGCCGCTATTGCGTTAAAACTCTTAGGTAAAGCCGATAATCAACAAGACGCGCACGAATTAGCCAGCAATTATTGGCAACAACGCAATAAACAAAGATATACGGTTTAAATAGATTGGAGGTCAGGCTTTGCCTGATTTTAATTAAGGTCAAGCAAAGCTTGACCTCCATTTTTATTCATTAAGGACAATCTATGTTATGGCTTAAAGCACTGCATTTAATATTTATGGTAACGTGGTTTGCGGGTTTATTTTATTTGCCGCGTTTATTTGTCTATCACGCCATGAGTGATGATGAAATTAGTAATGAACGTTTTAAAATTATGGAGCGTAAATTATTCTTTGGTATTATGACACCTGCGATGATTGTTACTTTTATCTTTGGGTTTTGGATGTTGCTCGCGGGGGATTGGGCAGTTTATGGACAAAGCGGTTGGCTACATACTAAACTGGCTTTATTATTAGGTTTAGTGATTTACCATTATTATTGCGGCGTGTGGCTTTTTAATTTTAAACATAACCGTAATACTCGCAGTCATATTTATTATCGCTGGATGAATGAAGTCCCTGTATTATTTTTAGTAGGGATTATTATTTTAGCGGTGGTTAAACCATTTTAATAATTAACTATTTAAACTGGAGTGCAGGCTTTGCCTGCATTGCAAGCAAAGCTTGCACTCCTGATATTATTTTATTTCACCAATCGGCGCACTAAACGCATCTGAAACTAATTCCTGCACATTATCACCCGTCAAACTTTCTAAAAAAGCGACTAAATCATTTATTTCTTGAGCTGATAATAATAAAGGTTTAATTTTAGTATCTAAGCCTTCATTAGCAATACCACCATCATTATAAAACGCCACTACTTGTTTTAACGTTTGTAAACGCCCATTGTGCATATAAGGCGCGGTCAAACTGATATTACGCAAACTAGGGGTTTTATATTGCCATCTATCCTGAGGATTTTGCGTGACTTCATAACGTCCTAAATCATTTTCTTTTATTTCAGCGACTGATTGAATTAATTTAGCATCTACGTCAACAAATACCCCAGCAGCAACTTGAATTTTTTGATTTAAAGCTTTGGGTAATTTAGGTAAAATCATCGCCTCCGCATAACCCATCCCTGTATTATGGGTTTGATTATCCGTAAATAAAGCATTCTGTTTATTAATACTGTGGCATTGCACACAATTCGCTTTACCGATAAATAATTCAAAGCCGCGCCCCGCATTTTCATTTAAGGCTTTATTATCCTTACCATAATACCAACGATCAAAAGCCGAATTGCCTGAATTTAAACTGCGCTCATAGCTGGCAATCGCCTGACCAATCGTTTCCATACTCGCGGGTTTGCCAAAAGCTTTTAAAAATAATTGCGGATAATTATTGCTGTTATTAATAGTATTAATCACAAAACCAATAGAAGGATTTGCCATTTCATTATGGGCAAGTAATGGCGACCATACTTGTTGTTCTAAAGTCGTTTCTCTACTATCGTGAAATAAAGCACTAGCATAACTAATATTATATAAGGTCGGTGAATTACGTTTTACCGTGCGCCCTTCAATACCCACAGCGGTTGCCATTTCATTATTAGTAAATCCCTGCTCGGGAATATGACACATAGCGCAAGAAAAAGTATGATTTAATGATAAACGTCTATCATAAAATAATTTTTTACCTAAATTAATTTTTTCGCTAGTAATCGGATTATCTTTAGGTACTGGCACTTTAGGTAATCCTAAAGGCGGCTTTTTAATGGTTTTTAATAAATCCGTGGTTTTACCAATTCTATCGCTTAATGCTACTGAATGGGTTTGATAATTCGCACTGTCATAATTGCTTTTATTATCACCCGCATTATAAAGTTCAGCGGTTTTTATTGTCGTATTATTAATACTTGCAGTGGGTTTAATTAATAAAGTTTCAATATCATTAATTAAAGTATCGGGATGCAAAAAATCCACGCTATAAATATTACGCAATTGCTTATTTTTATCGATTAAATACACCCGCAAATTATGTGAAAACGTGCCAGTAAATTGCCCTTTTTCATCAAAAACTTTCTGCACGGTTTGTGCATAATCGTGCAAAATCGGCTGTAATTCTTTTTCAGATTGGGTGGTGAGAAATTGCCAATCGACCGCGCCGCCTTTAAATTCTTGGGCGTAATGTTGCATCACTTGTGGCGTGTCTTGCTGAGGATTAAAACTGAGCGTTAATAAACGCAATTGCGAAGCTAATTGGGGATTTTGTTTTAAACGATAATGAATTTTATGCAAGACAGCGGTTGCTAATGGACAGCCATTAACATCACTGCAAGTGGAATAAATAAAACTCAGTAATACGATTTTATTGCCCATTAAATCATATAAATTAATAGGCTTATTATCGCTAGTTAATACCCTGCCATTGGCGGCATTCCCTAATACGGGTAATTGATAACTGCCCGCGCTAGCGGCATCAAAAGGTAACGCGCCATAACCCATTGCTAAAGGTTTTGCTTCTGCATGAATACTACTCAAACCGCCTAAAAGTAATAATAAAATTTTATAACGGTTTAATAAGTTCATGGGAATGAAAACCAAAAAGGTTAATTGTTTAAATCAGTGAAGGGCGTGTATAAAAATGAAATCATAAAATTATGATTTTTGATTAGACTAAAACGCATTAAATATTAATGCACTATCTCAGAGAATTATTTAATTCAGCAAGGCGTTGATAGAAATTTTTGATTTCATTATTAATGCTTTGTTGAATATCTGCGTTGTGTTGATGATTTTCAATCAGTGCCTGATAAGTATTTAATAATTGCTGAAACTCATGATTTTTATCAGCAATAATATTGGCGTAAAGTTTATCAGCTTGTTGCAGGGCGTTAGTAATATTATCGAGTTGTTCTATACTGGCTTGATGATGATTATCTTGGGTTAGTTTATTTAATACTGTATATGCTTGACTAATCCAAGTTGAAATAGATGATTGCATCAATTGTTCATTATCAATGCGTTGATGATAATGACTTGGGTCTATAAATTGATTAACTTGGTTTAATACTGACTCTATTTCATAAGGCCATTGTATGGCGCATTGCTTTGTTATTGCCTCAATAACTTGCTGATGATTATTTAATAATTGCACATAATTAATAAAACAACGCTTCAATCCACGCGTGTGCTGTTCAACTTCTAAAATATGTCTCAGCCACATTAAAAATGATTTTTCTGTAGAAAAACCATCTCTTTTTTGTAAAGAGCCAGCGACTTCTAATGGATTTCTAAAGGGAATAATAACTTTTACGCCAATATTGGATTGCGCTAAAACTTCTAACCATAATGGAATGAGTTTACATAATCTTGGGTCTTTAATAACAAAAAAGTTGGATTGACTAAAAGTTTTTAGCAAATAATCATTTAAGAGTGTTTTATAATAATTGGTATTTTCTTTTTGTAAATAAAGCGTATTGGGCAATATATCATCCCAAGAAGAATTGAATGAGGCTAATATATCATCGTGAATTTTAGCGAGTTCAATAGATTCCCAATAACCTGTTTCATTAGCAAAATTGTTTTCCATTAAATCGTGGGCAATATCTGCACCTAATAAATTGATTATTCGAGTTAATACTGAAGTACCACTGCGGTGCATACCTAAAATTAAAATTGCTTGTTTTTGGGGTGCTTGATGTTTTGCTTGCAAATTATTAAGCCGAGAACGCAATCCTTCTCTAGTAGCTTCTAATTTTAATGCTTGTTCAAAACAGACAATACAGTCTGCAATATTACCTTTTTTTTGAAAGGCATTACCGAGTTCTATATAAGCCCATGCTACAGGTTGCAAACTTATAATATGCTGATAATGACTAATCGCCTCATCAAGTTGTCCAACTGATAATAATTGTCCTGCTAAACGTCCATGATATTTGATATTGTCATTTTTTAATACGCAAGCTTGTCTTAAATAATCAATAATTTTGTCTTTATTAGCCTGATTATCTTGTTGCAAATACGCCTCAGCGCATAAAAAATACCCTTCGGCTTCATTGGGAAAGGTTTGAACAGCTAATTGCGCCAATTCTAAAGCAGATTGCGTATTCTGATTTAGTAAGTATTCTTTAATAGTGGTCAAATATTCACTAACAGTAGACATTATATATTCTATGCGTTAATTCTACAGAGTTTAAATGTTGTAATAACTGGCTAAGGTTTTATTTTCCCTAAATAAATCATTAATTGGATAATTTATATACTAAGTATTCAAGATGATGAATACGGTCTAATTGATTTTTTAACATGAATAAAAATAATGTATTCATGTGATCTTGTGTGACCTGCTGTTGTTTTATAGTTTGCGTGGATATATCCATCTTGGGTTGTGAAAACTGTTCAAAAATTTTATTAATCGCATCACGATCTTCTCTTGTTAGTAACAAGATGTTTTCCATATCCTCTTGAGAAGGCAATAATTCTTCTAAATTAATCTCTTGTAAATTTTTATTAATTAATCCTGATTCAGCCAATAGCATTTCCATATTATGAGGCAATACCATTTCTTCAAATTGCGCGTTATACATAGCCCACGCGTTTAAACAAACAGCATTAGGGCTATTATTGGATCTGATAATGGTCATTTCTGGATGATATAAACCATAATATTCAAAAAAATCTTTAACTATATCGCCACAAGTATCAAAATTGTGTACAGATAAATCAGTCCATTGATTTTTTTGCTCTAACCATGGTTTTAATTTGCTCGAAAAATGCGGAATACGCCCATTAATCCATTGATTAAACGATTGTAGTTGACCTTCATAGGTTTTGTGTTTGATACCCCATTGAATATAAGCAGAACGTAACCACGCATCATGTCGGCGAATATAAACAATAATTTTAACGTTAATTCCTTGCTTTATTAAATAAAGCAATACTGGAATAACAAAATCACTGGTCTCAAAAATACTTTCATTTGACCAAATAGCTCGCTTTATTCCTTGTTTGGTAATATTTTTTATTTCAGTAAAAATAGTTTCTTGCAATTGTTTTTGTGCTTGAGTTCTATCAATACCTTCTAAGTCATTTAAATGATGAATATCCCCCGCGCGTTGCCAATCAAAATGTTTTTTTGAAACGCGCTCAATCATCAGACCAAAGTAATTAGTATTGTTGGCATGTAGCCAGTCTTCATTTGCAATTAAACTCTCTTGTATTGAGGTCGTGCCTGTTTTTCCTGTACCGATATGAATAATTAATTCAAAATTTTCTGGTTTTTTCATATTATATACTTATAAAAATGCAATAGTAAGCACTGTTAATGCTTCTGGAAACGAATGAACGCTTAAAATAGAGTGTATTTATATATTATAATTATTGTGATTTTAATGATATACGGTTTTTGCCTCAAAACACTATCATTAAGTTAAGGAAACATCGTCATTTCTGCAAGGATGCCAAAATGACGAATATCTAATAATTAATGGGTGTAAAAACCCTGTATTTTAAGCGTTTAATTTATTATGCTTTATTGCTTTGAGCATAATCTAAAAATTTATACTTAAAGCTAAAATACTATTCTAAAAGCACTGTAATTTAACAACAGCATGAAATACATAAGAGCTTTACTTATTAGAAAACATCTCTATAACGATTAGATTTTCTTTTTAATTTTAATCATAATCATTGGCAGCCCATTGCCATGATCTACTGAAACAGCTTCTAATTGCTCTATATTATCAAGATGTTCGTGTAATAATAAATCGCTGTTTAAATTCCACAAACGTACACAATCGTCTTGTAATTCAAAATTCCATTGATGTAATCCTTGATAATTTTGGCGTTGTCCTTCGTTTTGTACTGTTACGATATTCACCCAACCCGAAGGCTTACAAACATGTACCATATTTTGAATACATAATAATGGATTATATGAATGATCTAAGGCATTGGCAGAATTTACAAAATCAAAGTGATTTTCTGTAAATAATTCTTTTAAAGACTCACCAGTACCTTTAACTATGCGCGGGCATTGCGACAAGTTAAGTTCATCGAGAAGTTTATTATATTCTTCGGCTAATGGATCTACTGGATGTAACTGAATATCAAAATTATCATGTTCGCTCCCTAAGGTACTAATAGGACCAGAACCCACGTCTAGTAATTTTATTTGTGAACCTTCTGATAAACCTAATAAGTTAATTATACCCTGAGATACAATCTTATTATTTTTTAATCTAGCGTCTTTGAGATGTGCATATTTTTCACTGGTCATCCACATTCTCCAAAAATCTACTTCCTCTTGTATGTTTGATAACCAAGTATCATGATTTGACATAACATGTCTCCTAAAAATTTAATAATTAATTTAATGGTATTAATACCAATTACCCACTATTCTGATAGTCAGCCATATTTATATACCAAGGTGTTGTGAGTGTAATCTGTCTATAAAATAAGTCAATAGTTTTTTACAACAAAATAAATCTGTGATTATCATTATAATAATAGATTAATTTATAGGCTAAATATTAATTATTTATAAAACAATAATCTAGTTTATAAAATTTATTGTTTTTACAGCTAGCCTTTATATGCGGTTAAGGTTGGCTACTGAATTTAAAGTAGATACGACTGTATTCTATGGATAATAGTAAGGAATGCGTAATGAGCTATGAGTTTTTTCGTACAAACGTTGTAGTGCAACAGCTATAAAGTCGTACAACTAAGAATAGCTAATTACTATTAAAATATATATCTTAATAAATAATCAAGAGGAGGATTAATTGAAGTTAAGTTGCTACTATTTTAATGATAGCCATAATACTTATTTTGAATGCTTTGTTATTATGGCTAGGTAATTACAAATAAAGAGGCAATGCTATCTTTATATTATTTAAAAAAATTAAAATGTTGCTCGGCGCAATCTTGATAACTCAGTGGTTTTTTAATATTACTGTGTAAGGTATTCCATAATAATTCATCTTGAGTAACACGCCGCAAAGTATTTTGCCATGCAAACACATTCCCCGCTGGAACATGCAAACCATCAATATTGTGTTGTACTTTTTCTGCCATACCGCCAATATTGGAACAGATAACGGGTTTACCATGAATAAATGCTTCTTGTATAACCATTGGTGAATTTTCCCACCACACTGAAGGTACAATGACCCAATCTATTCCTGCCATACGGTCGCTTATTTCATAAGGTTGATAAGCACCCACCCACTGCACAACCCCCTCTTTTATTAATTTAGTGCGGAGATTTTCTATTTTGTCTTTAAAAGCTTGGGGTTGATATTCTAAATTCGCGCCATGTACTTCTAAAACTATTTTTTTACGCTCTTCTTTAGGTAAAGCCTGTAATGCTTCGAGAATAATATCTAAACCTTTGTATTGGGTGATTTGTCCAAAATAAGCAAAACGATTGCGTGTTTCGCCTTCGTGTAAAAGGCGCGGGGCGAGAGCGGGTTTATCGGCTTGTCCATTTTCAATTACTATAATTTGTTCGGGTTTTAATCCCCATGCGATATAACGTTGCCGTAAAAACTCAGAGGGAGCAATAAAACCATCGGCTAATTTAAAGTAAGTTTGAAAAATATGTTTGCGTAACCAAAAATCTTCACTGGTTTTTTCAGGAAAACAACGTTGGCATTCATCAAATGATTCACGGCTACATAATTTAAAATCACCTTTTTTTATCATTTGTCCATCATGCAAACAAATTGCCATATATTCATGCAATGTAATGTAAATGTGAATACTGGGGTCAATTTGTTTAATAATGCGTAAGTATTCTAAGCCTAAATGTGCATAATGATGAGTATGCACAATAGTGGGTTTAATAGTTTTAATTAAATCCGCAAACCAAGTCGTTAATGATTGT
>JBAQSX010000177.1:0-44088 GCA_049296695.1 Methylococcaceae bacterium
ATTATTGCCTTACGCGTTGATGAAATAAGCCATTTTGATTGCAGTAATCAAAACACGCCACCGCCCTTAGTATTGAGCGAACTATTACCGTGGACGGCTAATGGCAAAGTTAAATTAGACAGACAAACGTTTGAAAATAACATCACGGTAACGCCCACGCCCCGACATGAAACCATAACCATGTTATTAGTGCGTTCAGGCGCGATCACCTTGGCACTGGCGACTCAAAATATCGACCATATTCAAGAACTCTTTAGCGTGCAAACCCCCAATATTGACGCTGATACGCTTATTGAAATTAAAAATGAATTATTGCCCGTGCATTCGCTGAGTCGTTTATGCACTGATAATGAAACTTGCCCAGAAGCCATTGCCGTTATTGTCAACAGTGAACAAGGTTCGTGGGCGTTATTGGTTCAACAAGTCTTAGGTTTTCAACAAATTAGCCACGCTTATGTCTCTAATGCTAATCATGAACGCTTATGTTTAACGGCAAAACAACTCCATGAATGGCTCGAGCAACAAAACCATCAGGCTTGTTTTTGGTATATCAGCCCAACAGGCGCAGTGCAACAACTGCTTAATGCTAATTTATTGATAAATCGAAGCTATAAACCGCTGAAGGTGTCTATTATTAACGCGCCACAGCTTGATTTAATCTCAATAAAATCGACTTATGCCAGTTTTGAAAATGAAGGTTTGCAAATTGATTGTGGCACTAACCATTATTTATTGCCGCTCGCTTTAGTCAAACGCACCCTTAATGATTTACCGCTATCGACGCGTAGCCGCCGCCGTTTTTTAACAACTGCCAATCGCGCCAAGCCGCACACACGTCTACCCTTAATTAATGCTTGCGCCTTATTGTCCACTCAGCTTTGTTTAAGCAAAACCCGCTGTATTTTATTATTATCACTACCTAATCAAGCACAAGCCTTGCTCAGCGTTAATCAAGCCTTATTATGTTTGCCCACCGATACTTGGCAAGGCTTACACCTGCCCCAACCTGCTAGCTTATTATTTGATGCCGCCAGTTATGATGCGACTCAGCAACGCTGGGTATTACGCCTTAACAGCACTTTTGATTTTTGTTTTCTGCCTTTTTCGTTAAAAAAAGCCATTGTTAAAAGTATTAGCGGCTGGTTTGATGCTGACATCATTGATAACTATTATGAATAATAAAAACTTAGCTGAGCGCGATTTGGCGGTGCTGTGGCATCCTTGCACGCAGATGAAAGACCACGAAGTTGTACCACTTCTGCCTATTAAACAAGGGCGCGGCGTGTGGTTAGAAGACTTTGATGGTAATCGCTATTTAGATGCGGTCAGTTCATGGTGGGTAAATATTTTTGGACATGCCCATCCTGTTATTAATCAAGCCATCAAAACCCAACTAGACAGCTTGTCTCAAGTGATTTTTGCAGGTTTTACTCATGAAGTAGGCGTTGTTTTAGCCGAAAAGCTGGTTGAATTAACGCCTCAAGCTTTAAAGCGTTGTTTTTACGCGGATAATGGTTCGGCGGCGGTTGAAATTGCCTTAAAGATGAGTTTTCAGTATTGGAAAAACACAGGCAAGTCGCAAAAAACTCGTTTTATCACCTTAGAAAACAGCTACCACGGCGAAACCTTGGGCGCGTTAGCGGTTGGTAATGTTGCGTTATATAAAGAAACTTACGCGCCGCTACTCATGGAAGTGATTACCGTCCCCAGTCCTGATTGTTATTACCGCGAGACGGGTGAGACGTGGCTCGATTATTCCACGCGCCAGTTTGCTTTAATGGAGCAAACCCTAGCGCAACACGCCGATAGCGTTTGCGCGGTGATTATTGAGCCGCTGGTGCAATGCGCGGGTTCAATGCGTATGTATGACCCTGTGTATTTGCGCTTATTGCGTGAGGCGTGTGATAAATACGGCGTACATTTAATTGCCGATGAAATTGCCGTCGGTTTTGGGCGTACAGGGACATTATTTGCTTGTGAACAAGCCCAAATAAGTCCTGATTTTATGTGTGTTGCCAAAGGTTTAACGGGTGGCTATTTACCGTTATCGGCGGTTTTAACCACCGACAACATTTATCAAGCCTTTTATGCCGATTACAGCCAACTGAGTGCATTTTTACATTCGCACAGTTATACGGGCAATGCTTTGGCGTGTAGCGCGGGCGTTGCCACCTTAAAACTGTTTCAAGAGCAAGCTGTTATTGCCAATAATCAACAACTGGCGCGTTGTTTAAAACGAGTCAGTGCCAGATTTATTGAACATCCCAACGTTGCCGAAGTGCGCCAAACAGGCATGATAGTCGCCATTGAAATGGTGAAAAACAAACAAAGCCGTGAGCCGTATCCGTGGCAACAACGGCGCGGACTTAAAGCCTATCAATACGCTTTGTCTAAAGGCGTGTTATTGCGTCCTTTAGGTAATGTGATTTACTTCATGCCGCCTTATATTATTAGCGAAAGCGAACTTGAATTACTTGCCGAGGTGGCGTGGCAAGCCATTAACGTAGCGGTAAATGATTAGGAGGTCAGGCTTTGCCTGACCATCTGTCAAGCAAAGCTTGACCTCCAACACAACTATTTTTATGCGTATCTCCAGACTTTATACCGTTAGCGATTTAAAACTAAATAAAACCATAGACTTAGATGACGACAACGCCCATTATGCGCGTAGCGTATTGCGCTTAAAACCCAATGACGCAATTATTTTATTTAACGGTGATGGCAGTGATTATCATGGCGTTGTCAGTGAAATGACGCGCAAAAATGTCAGTGTTAGCATTAACCAAAAAGATGAGCGTAGTGTTGAATCACCGCTAACGGTAACGTTAGGCTTGGGCATTTCACGCGGCGACAAAATGGATTTTTCAGTGCAAAAAGCCGTAGAACTGGGCGTTAATCATATTACACCGTTAATTACCGAGCGTTGCGTGGTGCAGTTTAAAGGCGAAACCAAGCCGCAACGCTGGCAACATTGGCAAAAAATTGTGCAACACGCCGCTGAACAAAGCGGTAGAACCTATCTACCCAGTTTTGCTGAAATTACGCCTTTAGCCGCATGGATTACCCAGCAACAAGGTTTAAAACTATTTTTAGACCCTTATGCTGAAAAAACCTTAAGCGATTTACCACGCGATATAAATCAGGTCACTTTAATGACAGGCCCAGAGGGTGGTTTTGCTGATAAAGAGCGTGAATTAGCAAAAACTGCGGGTTTTATTCCTGTGCGTTTGGGGCAGAGAATTTTAAGAACTGAAACCGCCTCATTGGCCGCATTAGCGGCTGTGCAGTTATGCTGGGGGGATTTTGGCAGGGTGGTTAATTAAATTTTATTATCAGAATTAGGTTAAATTACGCACTACCTCCCCCTTTGCAAAAGGGGGATTGAGGGGGATTTTAAAAACAGTCTTGGCAAAACCTTTAAAATATAAAGAGAGAGAAGGAAAATAGCTTTTTAAAAATCCCCCCTAACCCCCCTTTTTCTAAGGGGGGAATATATTCTTTCTAATGCTTGAAATTATTAGCAACGCGTAACTTCAGTTAATAATAGGAAAACGAATAATGCTATCAATTTGAATCATTAACGCTTGAGTTTTTTCTAAGGCGGCTAAAATAGCTAAATACTGATTCAAATCATCATAACTCAATACTTTATCTTTTCTGTCTTTTAACCATTTTTGACAGACTTGATAACCGCCAATATAAAATCCCCATAATTCAGCACTGACCTTATCAAAATACTGAGTTTTATTAATATAAATTCTCTGTTCTTTATAAACAATTTTCTCAACCAAATTATCGCCTGCAATGGGAAAACTACAATCGTTTTCACAGTGGCTATTCATTAAATGTAATTCGACTAATTGCTCACCCAATAGGCTTAGGCTTTTAAATAAATCTTTATTGCGACTAATAGGTAAGCGTGGAAAATCGATTTTTAAAAATTCAGCGTAACGAGTGCGATAACTTGGGCTGTGAAATACTGCATACATATAATAAAACACATCTAAGGCACTAATGGTTTTTACAAAATCACCTTTCGCTTCATGAATAAATGTTAATTGTAATTTTGTTTCTAAATCAGCAATAAACTCTGCGGAAAAATTGGCTTGTCGGGTTTCGTGGTCTAAATCAAATAAACTGGTTTTTTCTGTTGGGTAGATATAAAGTGGGAAAAGACAATTGCCACCACGTCTAAAAATATTAGTATCTACGGCATAAGAAGAACAAGTAATTAAATGCCAAATAGCATCATTTACTGCTATGCCTTGTCTTCCCAAACTAATAACAATATTATCTTTAAATAACATGTGTTGCATAATTTCATCACGCGAACGGTCAACAACATATTTATCATGATAATAATGACGTACATCAAAAGGTCGATATAAACATTTAATAAAATTTTTCTGCCAGTTTTTATTATTAGCTAAAGCTTTACGGCTTTTAGATAAATTAAAACTACTTGTGTCTTTTAAATCATAACGTTCTGAAATTTCATTATCCGATAATTCAAGATTTCTAAAATCGTTAAGCCGTTTTTCTAATACTGTTTTATCTAAATCAAATACAAAATGGTCACGATGGGTTTTGATACCTGTAGAATTAATAGGCATCATTTCAGTCATTTTCCAGCTTCTCTCATATTCAGGCAATAATTCGGTATTTTGTGGAATGAATAAATAAAACGGTGCTTGTGGTTTTAATTGTGTCCATTGCGTTGTATTACTATCGTTTTCAGCTAAATACTGATATTTAGCCTTACGCTCACCATAACAATGCGCGTGAAATATCTTTGGAGTGCAGGCTTTGCCTGCTTGTGCAAGCAGAGCTTGCACTCCTTTTTTTATAAAAATCCCAATTGCCACGCCTTGCTGAATATCAAACACATTTTTATCTAATGAACCATCGGGCGACGTTTCTTTCTTTTTAGCATTACCGTGCAAATCTAAAATATAAATCTCATCAAAATCATTTAATAAACTTTGACGCATTCCCCTAAAAGTAGGGTTATCTAAATAACCATGATTAGTCACCACAGCCAATACACCATAACCTGTTTGCATAATGCGCCATTGGGCAAAACGAATAAATTTCACATAATCATCTTGCAAGCCCTTAGAATTCTTTTCATTTAAGGGCTGATTATCTACTTTATAATAATCCGTTATTAACTCACTAATCCATTTTTCATTATTCATAGACGCATAAGAATAAGGTGGATTACCCAATATTACCATTACAGGCGTATCACGTTTAATACTATTAGCAGAATTTGCCTCGTCTGATAACCATTGTGCTAATAAAGTGCTTTGTTTGCCGTGGGCTTCATCTAAGGTATTGGTTAAAAAAACCCGCAACCGTTCATTGGATTTAAAATCATAACCATAATCTTTTAATTGCAAACTTAATTTAATATGCGCCACAGTATAAGCCGCCATTAATAATTCAAAACCATGCAAACGCGGTAATAAATGTTGCGATACATAATCAGACCAACCGCCGCCTATTTTTTTATTTACTTGTTGATAAATTTGCGTAATCACCGCATATAAAAAAGTCCCTGTACCTGTGGCTGGGTCAAGTATTTGTACTTTATGGGTGTTATCATTGATTTTGCTATTATTAGCAAGTCCATTAATTAACTTAAATTGATTTTTAAGTATTAAATCCACCGAACGCACAATATAAGAAACTACAGGCTCTGGGGTATAATAAACCCCGCGCACTTCACGCAGTTTTGCATCGTAATTGGCTAAAAAGGTTTCATAAAAATGCACCACAGGGTCTTCTTGACGGGTGCGTTTGCCAAAATTGGCGAGTATTGCACTTATATCGCTTCTATTTAAAACCGCAACTAAATGTTCCACCATCCATATTAAACGCTCGTCTAAATCAATCCCCGCTAATTGATTAAAAAATTGCCGTAAAAACGGATTAGTTTTTGGCACAAAATGCACCGCTGTTAAACGTGAAAACGGTTCATTAATCGCGCTACATTTGGCTGAAAATAAACCATAACAAATGGTTTGCGCCACCATATCAGCAAATTCAGTAATTGATAAGGTATCAATTAAAACTTCTCTAAAACTATTTAATTGTTGATGAATTTTACCGTTGTCATCTTCATCTTGATAGGCTAAATGAATGGAATACTTCATTTGCCCTGCAATATGCGCCATTTTTTTGGCTAATTCTTCGGGACTTTTCAGAGTAATAATAGGGGTTTCAATAAGAGCTTTAATTAACTGTTCAAAACGATTAAAGTTCTCAGGATGGGTTTTTAATTGTCCATTTTTAAATTCAGCTAATTTAACGCTAAACTCTTGCTTATATTCAGCATTAACAAACCAGCGAAATTCTAAATAATCGGTTAATACTAAATTATTTAACGCAGGTAAATAACGTTGCAATTGCTCAGACTTTTGGGCTTTATTTAAATCAATACCTATATCTTTAGCTTCAATATGGGCAATAGGTTCATCATTTAAGGCTATTTCAAAATCAGGTGAGCCGCAAGCAATGCGCCGTGGTTCATTGGTAATACGATAATTAGGCAATAAGGTATTTAATAGATTTTGCAATGCGGGACGGTGAGTATGTTCGGTGGCGTTGCCTGTTTTTAATTGAGCATGAATGGCGTTTAAATAAGTTTCAATGGCTGTGGTCATGGCGGGGGATTTAATAGGGGGATTTTTTTGGAATGCAAACCTAAGTTTGCACTCCTGATTTAATTACTTAGCAACGCTAGGAAATAAACTATAAAAGTTAGCCGTTGATACTTTAGCGATATTGGCAAAACTATCTTCGCGCAATACTGCAATACGCTCGGCAATATAACGGACATAATGCGGATAATTGGGTTTGCCACGATGCGGCATGGGTGCTAAATAAGGCGAGTCAGTTTCAATTAAAAACTTATCAGCAGGGATTTTTTGTGCCACTTCTTGAATGGCTTTAGCACTATTAAAAGTCACAATCCCTGAAAAAGAAATATAAAAGCCTAAATCCAAAACTTGTTGTGCAAATTGCCAATCTTCACTAAAACAATGAATAATCCCGCCCACGTTTTTAGCATTTTCTTGAATTAAAATTTTTAAGGTATCTTCTTTAGCATTGCGGGTATGAATAATTAAGGGTTTATTTAATGCTTTTGCCGCTTGAATATGGGTGCGAAAACGTAAATGTTGCCAACTTAAATCCCCCTCACTACGAAAATAATCTAATCCTGTTTCACCAATGGCAATCACTTTTGGGTTTTGTGCTAATGCAATTAATTCATCTACGCTGGGTTCATGACCATCATCAACATTAGGATGCACACCTACGCTTAAGGATATATTTTGATAGTCTTTGACTAATGCACATAAAGCAGGATAACGCTCCATATCAATGGCAATACATAATAAATGTTCGAGTTGTTCTTTTTGGGCAGTTTGCATAAAACTAGCAAAACTATTATCGTAGGGTTTTAAATCAATACGGTCGAGGTGGCAATGAGAATCTATCAGCATGGGATTAATTAAGTGAAGTTGATTGTTTTTAGATTAGGGGCTGGTTTTATATCTTCTCTTTTGTAGTCGTATTGTCAGAATCAGAATTTTCTATGGTATTTAAGATTAACACAATACTATCTTGTTAATCCTAAAATCCCGTCAATTTTGATTCTGACAATAGAATAATTGACAAGCTAGGCAGTTATAGTATTTTAGTTTTATGTTGCTCATTATAAATCTCACGACTGGCAGTCCTTTAAGGACTGCCAGTCGTTGTGCGAATCATCTAAAAACTAAAATACTATACCTTAATTTTATTAATCATCGCGTTCTTTTATGAATTCAGCTAACTCAGCTTCAAGGGCATTAAATAAATCATCAAGACTATTATAGTCTTCTTCAGATTCCCAAACAGTACCGCCTTCATCGAGAACTCTTACCATAGAATCTGAATAATCATTTTGGCCTAATTCTATTGAACCGTGTCTATCTATCCAATCAGCTATATTGGGATATTTTTTTTCAAGCATAGTTTTATCCTCGTGAATTAAAAAAATTGAACATTATTTGTTTAAGCATTGCATTCATAACAAAAAGCAAGCATTTAAGTTATATGCAGTATTGATGATTTTATCTCACCATCGATATTTTGGTTTTTACGCCATGAACTTTCATCATTCATCGTAATCCAGCGGCGTTCTTCTGAGCGGTAAAACCAATCTTTATCTTGCTGATAATAAATTTGTATATTGGCTGTTTCTAAGATATTTAAAATTTCATTGCTGTGCGTTTTAATTTCATTAAAATCAGTGGTCGCTTTTTGTCCCATTTCACTATACAAGTTATTTAAATTCAGTAACATTTTATGAACTTGTAATTCCATAGGCATGGCATTTAATCCAAGTTTTTTAGCTTCGTTTAATAAAATTGGATAACCATGACTTGGATATTTTGAATTAAGCGTTTGCGCTATTTCATTGGCTTTGTTTTTATCATCGAGATGAAAAGAAAGAATTTCACTACAGAGCATGATTGAAAGTGATTCCGCTCTATCAACTGCACCAATCACTAAAGGATGCACATGTTCAAATAAGTATTGATAAGGATTTTGGTTTTGATTATTTTCAACGCGCCACAATCTCACCACACGATTTAATTCATCTAAACTGACAGAAACACGATTATTATCTCTATCAATAGGTGATAAATCATGTGTTAATGAAGTATCAACAGCCGATAAATGTCCCATGGGTCCCATGTGAATTTCATCCGCGCCTAAGGCAATCATGGTGGCCGCTGAAGAACATTCTAAAGGCACAAGTACAATTAATTTTTTACAGTATTGTCTGAGTAAATTAACAAATCCCAATGATGCCGTACCGTTGCCACCTGCTGATTTTATAAAAAGATAAATAACCTCATGTCTACCGATAATTTCTATTTGTTCGTATAAGGCAATCACATCATTACTACACACACAGCCCCTTGGATTATTCCAATAGCAGATTAGCGGGGCATTAAAATAGCTTTCTAACTCTTTAATAAGGGTTTGGGTTTTATCAAAGAGAATAGGGGGTTCTTTTATTTTTATATCATCGCTCATTATGTATTACCTCTGTTATAAATGCAGTTGGTGTTAATAGATAAAACGCGCCGCTTGTTATTGGAATTTAATTAAGTGCTATTTATTATAATGAAAAACATCACGCTTTTTGTTGCATCATTGCAGATAATATTCCAATAATTCGCTCTGGATTTTCTTCAATACTATAATCTTTCAAGTCAATATGAACGGTGTTTTTTGTTAGTTTTATAAATTTCCAAAAAATTCCTGTGGTAACAGCCCCATAAGTTGATGCTATAGTATTGCCTTCTGTTTCATTAAAAATTTGAGCCGCAATCATTTCGGCAATACATTGTCCAAGTCCGCCCATAATATTGTCATTCTTTGCTTCTACTAAGGCGATTACAGGTGATTTCACAAATAATTGTTCAGCAGACAAACTGATAAGAAAATCACAATAACCATTCAATCCTTTTTCTTTGTCAATATTGAATTCAACACCAGAAAAGAAACTAATTTTTCTATCAAATAGTTTTCTCACTTCAATGAGAACGTTAGAAATAATTAATTCCGATTTTGCTTTTTCGGTATTCATAGAAACGGCAAGCGGGATATTTTCTTCTAATGTAACCGTAAAATAATCACTAATTGCTACACTTTCAATGGTTGAAAAAATACCGAATTTTTCAATAATCTCCAAACCAAAATTATGCTGAACTTGTTTGATAGTGAAATCACTATATGACATTATTACGCCTCATTATAGTTAGGGTGTTTTATAGCGTTATAAAAATATTTTTTTGTAAAAAACTTTAAAATAAAATCGTAATTATTTAGCTTACTTTGATTCATGCTATCTGAATCAGGATTTATAGGATTTGAAGATTAACAAGATGATTCTGTAAATCTTATTACCATAAAAAATCCTGATTCAGACACAATAATGAGACTATCTAACATGAATTACATAGTATGGGTAGGACGTTCTGAATTTAATACCCCTGATAAATAAGCTTCAATTCTAGCTTTAGCAGAACCACCGTCTTTATCACTGAGTTGCAAACCAATTCCCGCCACCCGATACACTACCGAACCCACAGGGGTTTTCCATATTACTTTACCTGCAATGGGTAATTTTTCAGGATTATCCATCAGCGTTAATAACATAAATATTTCTTGTCCCATTTTATATTCGCGGTTAGTTGGAATAAATAAACCGCCATTATTAACAAAAGGCATATACGCGGCATAAAGCGCGTTTTTATCTTTAATAGCAAGCGATAATACGCCCGGTCTAACGCTGGTTGATTCTGCCATGTGGTGATCTCCGATTTAAAGCTGTCCATTGAATTAAAAGTTCTTCATAGAGCAGTTGTTGATTAATAGGCGTGTCGATTAGTTGCCGACTTTGCAACACTTTATCGTACAAGCGATACAGTGCTTTTAAATCAATTTGTGCGGTTAATTGGCGCAAGCTATCGGCTAAGTCGGGATTATATAACAATCGGGGCGCGCTGTTATTTTGATGCTGGGGGTAAAGTCGAATCAAATCAATCAACCACGAACTCAGCCAAAATAATAAAGCGGACGCACTTTGTTTTTGCCAATCATCGGCCACTAACACAGGATGAGTTTTGTGTTGCGCCACCATTAACCACGCTTGAAAACAATGATTGCGCCTCGTTAAAGCATCATCACTGGCATAGTGCAAGGCAAGTAAGGGCGCGCCTTGGGCTAAGGCAATCAAAGTGTCAATGGAGGCTTTTACGCCTTGTTGTTGTAGCCATGTTGTCGTTGCGGCTTTGCTAGGCACACTAATCGCTAGTTTTTGGCAACGACTGGCAATAGTAGCGGGTAATTTGCTGGGTCTATCGCTCAATAGTAAAAGAGTGGTGCGTTCGGTGGGTTCTTCTAAGCATTTTAAAAAAGCGTTACTTGCCGCGTTATTCATTTTATCGGCAGGACTGACAATCACTACGCGTTGGGTTTCAAACTGCGGTTTTAAGGTTAGGCGGGTGATTAAAGTGCGGATTTTATCAATGCCTATGCCTTTGCCCTCTTCATCGGGTTGCACGGTGATGAAATCGGGATGCGTTTGCGCTTTGAGTAACTTGCAACTATGGCACTGACCGCAAGGCATCAACTGAGTAGTCAGTGCAGTGCAAAGCAGTCTATGGGCAAATAAAGTGGCAAGTTGTTGTTTACCTAAGCCTTTTCTACCTGTGATAAGTAAGGCTTGCGGAATGCGTTGTTGGTTTAAATAAGCTTGCAACTGTTGCCATTGCGCCTGTTGCCACGGCAAAATAGTTAAAGACATAGTGATTGTAAAGCAGTAATGATGGCGTGTTGCACTTGTGCTAAGGGCTGGTCGGCTGTAATGATTTTAACGCGCTCAGGGTGGCGTTGTGCTTGGGCTAGATACGCGGCGCGTACCCGCTCAAAAAAGCTGAGTTGCTCGGCTTCAAAGCGGTCAAAAGCGGCACGGCGTTTGGCGCGTTGCATACCAATATTCACTGGCGCGTCAAGCAATAAGGTTAAATCTGGGCGCAAACTGCCTTGTACCATTGTTTCTAGCCATGCAATGGTCTCTAGTGGCATAGCTCGTCCGCCGCTTTGATAAGCGTAAGTTGAATCGGTAAATCTATCGCATAACACCCATTGTCCTGTTGCTAAAGCAGGTTCAATCACATGTTTTAAGTGTTGCGCTCGAGCGGCAAACATTAATAATAATTCGGTTTGCTCGGCGAAGCTTTCGCTGTCCGCGTCTAGTAATAAGGCGCGTAATTTTTCGGCTAAAACTGTGCCACCCGGTTCGCGGGTCATTACGACATTAATGCCTTGCTTGCTTAAATAGTCTTCAATAAACGGTAGGTTGGTGCTTTTGCCCACACCTTCGCCGCCTTCTAAGGTGATAAATTTGCCGCGTGATTTAGTCATTTTGGTTTTTTATATTTAATTCTAATAAAGTGCTTTTTGCTAGTATAGATAACCAGCTTCTTATTGGTAAATAATTAAAAAAATCTTGGCAACAATACTGTAACTAATAATATTTAATTCTCCAATCAAGAAAATCTTTGTTCACGAATTCGGGAATATTAATATTTGATGGAAGATGTGCATAATTATTTTCTGTATTCGCCACTTCGGAAAGCAATATCTTTCCAGTTGGGTAAATTCTTAAATGATTACTATCAAATAATTGATGAATATCAGAACGTAGACATAATCCATTAGTATGTAAATCACTACCATGATATTCAACAGGTCTAATATGAGCGGCTTCTAAAACATTTTTAATAGTTACCCCTGTTATCATACAAGTTGAATTGAACATATTAAGAACATTTTTTCTAAAAATCGCTTGAAAAGGTCTTTCAATAACTGCTCTAGCCACTCTTTTTCTTTCAATATTGGCTGGAATCTGGCTAATACGAATAGCTTTCACTATTTTATCAAGTTCTATTTGATTTACTTCTAACTGATGCAACTCTGCTATTTCTTCTTTAGAGATACTAGCTAATACATAATGTTCATTATCATTGCCCATACCAATATTTTCTTTTTTACAAACCCCATAATGTGCTAAAAAAAGCAAAAATTCTCTAGCCATTCTTTTATCATTAGCACTATTTGCATAATCTGTCCATAAAGTTATATCAAGTAATCCCTCTCTGTATTGCATAATGGCTTCAACAAAATCTTCTAATGGAACTTTAATACCCGCTAACGGAATGACTATTCTTAATAATTCAAATGGCGTGATAAAAGCTTCTTTTAAATCAATTCTTTCTGAAATTAGCACTAAAATATCAAGTATTAATTCAAGCGGTTTTATTTTTAAACCCGCATTATCCCATTCAGAACTATCTGCAATAATTCTTTTATTGGGTAATTCTAAGGTTTTTATTATTGTAGTTGCAAATTCTACAGGTGTAATTTTGCCTTCTGCTAATAAATGACCAAATGGACTCAATGAGATTTTACCGTGCGTTTCTTCTATTAATCCCAATGCTTTCCAATATTGCCCAGAGTTTCTAATTAAATTTCTTTGCTGAGTTCTCACTAAATCTACGCTGGAATTAGTTTCTTGTTGAACTAATGCTAACGCATTCATGACTTCAATTGAGCTTGGTGAATAATGATTGAATTTATTAAAAACTCTTAATACACCCAGAAAAACAGGGGGGTCATTAAGTGATTCTGTAGGGGTTAATACCGCCCAACGCCATTTATAATTTGGGAATGGTTTTTTGGGTGCTTGAATAATACGCATATCAATTCCATTCTTTTGGAAAGATTGAAGCCAATGCGGTTGATAACATAGGTGGCACTGCATTACCTATTTGTCTGTAAACCGATGAATTATTACCTTCAAAAATAAAATCAATCGGAAATGATTGTGTTATTGCTAATTCCCTTGCAGACATGCGTCTATGATTTTTAGGATGATGTAACACCACCACACCACCTTTTTCATCACCTCTTGCAGTCACTGTTGGCGCAGGTTTATTAGGGTCAATTGCTCGATTACCAATATAACCATTAAATTTTAATTTAAACTTTGAATAAGTATGATTAAAAAGTTGATGTGTTTCTTCTGGTTCGGGTATATCTTTCAAGGCTTGACCTATAGATAACCATGGTTTTTTATTATTGAATAAATCAGGGGATTCACAATGAGTAGCTTCAGGATAGTCTAATTTAAAGTCAATATCTTTTCTTGTACCTAAAATAATGACCCGTTCTCTTTTTTGTGGAACACCAAAATTAGCGGCATTTATAACGCTGTATTTTACGATATAACCTGCTTTTTCTAAATCTGAAAGAATTAAGTTAAATACTTTACCCTGATGTAAACTCAAAATACCTTTAACATTTTCAGCTAAAAAAAACGGGGGTTGTTTTTCAATTAAAACCCTTAAAAACTCTAAGTAAAGTTTATTACGTTCATCATCACCACCGCGTTTTGTATTAGCAACTGAAAAACCTTGACAAGGAAAACCACCAATTAATAACTCATGCTTAGGAATATCAATAGAATTTACAGTTGCAATATCTGCACAAATAATATGTTCTCCAATATTTTTACGATAGGTTTTTACAGCATCGCTAAAATTATCATTAGCCCAGACAATATCATGACCCGATTTAATAAAACCCAAATCAAGTCCACCTGCGCCCGAAAAAAGTGATACTATTTTCATAATAAATTACCCTCTAATTCTTTTAATTTTTCTCCTAGCTGTTTGCTAAATAAAACAGGTACGGCATTACCTACTTGCCGATACATAGACCCCATTGAACCTATAAATTCAAAATCAATTGGAAAAGTTTGAATTAAAGCACTTTCGCGCACGCTCATACGCCTGTGATTATTAGGATGTTGAATTGCACAAACACCGCCTTTACCATTTCCTCTTGCTAAAATAGTCGGTGATGGTTTATTGGGGTCTGTGTTTCTATGTCCTGTAAAATTTCTATTAGTAATTTTATATTTAGAATAGATGTGATTTTTTAAAGCTAAATTTAATGTATCTGGTTCTGGTATTTCTTTTAATGCTTGAGAAATAGTTACCCAGTCTTTTTTAGGATATGTTGGCTCAGGAAATTGAAAATCCATTTTTTGAGGCAAATCAATTCTAGTCCCAACAATAATTACGCGCATTCGAGTTTGTGGCACACCAAAATCTGCCATATTAAAAAGTTTGTATTTCACTTTATAACCCGCATGATGAAAATCATTTACAATAGTTTGAATAACGTTACCATTATCCAAACTTAAAATACCTCTTACGTTTTCTGCAATAAAATAATTAGGTTTTTTGCCTTTAATTATTCGATAAAACTCTTTATAAAGGGTATTACGTTCATCGTCTATAACTCTTAGTCTATTTGCCATTGAAAACCCTTGGCAAGGAAAACCACCTACAACTACATCGCAGTTTGGTATGTCTTCTAATGCTATTTCAGTTATATCTTTGCAAACAATATGTTTCCCTATATTTAATTTATAGGTTTGGCACGAATCAATATCAATATCGTTTGCCCATATAATTGAATGTCCTGCTTGAATTAAACCGAGGTCAAGCCCTCCAGCTCCTGAAAAAAGTGAGACTATATTCATTAGTTCCGTATTATTAAGGTTTAAAGGGCGAATCTGTCACCCCTACAAATTAAAGCATTTTTTAAGTTTAAATGAATTTATCGTTAATCGATGCCGCCAAGTGACGCTCCCGCGTCATGCACCGCAGGAACGGCGCAGGATTCATTCCCACGCCAGAGCATGGGAACGATACAGATACATACAGAATTAGCGTTTTTTATGCCGAAGTTTGAGCGATTTCTTATGATTTTTCTTAGGCGTTTTATGGGCAAGATGCACTGGTTTTTCAATAACAGGCGGTTCTTCGATTTTAGGTGCAAGCTGAAATTGATTAACTGCTTGATTGTGTTGATTTAAATTACTTGAAAAACTATGCGTACCATCACCACGCGCCACAAAATACAAACTATCACCCTCAGCAGGATGCAGGGCGGCATTAATGGCGGCTTTGCTGGGCATAGCAATGGGCGTGGGTGGCAAGCCTTTGTTTATATAAGTATTATAAGGCGTAGGCGTAGTTAAATCTTGCGTACTGATATTGCCATGATAGCCAGTACCCATGCCATAAATCACCGTTGGATCGGTTTGCAAAAGCATATCTTGTTGTAAACGCCGACTAAATACCCCTGCAATTTGGGGACGTTCAGCAACGGCGGCGGTTTCTTTTTCAATAATAGAAGCCAAGATTAAAGCTTGATAGGGGGTTTTTAAAGGCAGATTATCAGCGCGTTTTAACCACTCTTCTACTAATAAATCGCTCATTTTTTGATAAGCGCGTGTTAATAAAGCGGTATCGGTGGTGTGTTTGCTAAAGAAATAAGTGTCAGGAAAAAATAAGCCTTCAGGATTATTATAATGACTATTAAGTGAATCAATAAAACCATTAATGGCTTGAGAGTTTGTTAGTGTGTGTTCAAGATAGGGATTTTTTTGTAATACTTCTAATAAGTCTTGAAAACGCCAACCCTCAACAAAAGTAATACTGTGTTGTTTGGTTTTACCCAATGCTAATACATCAATAATCTCAGGCAAACTCAAACCAATAGTTAATTCATATTCACCTGTTTTTAATTGTCGCGCAACGTGTTTTTGCAGAGCAATTAATTTAAACCACAGCGGTGAAATTAATAAGCCCTGCATGGCTAATTTATCGGTAATATTATCTAAAGAATCGCCTTTTTCAATTTCTATGCTAACGGTATTATAAATAACGACAGGTTCGGTGATGACTTGTTTATAACTTGAAAATAACCACCAGCCCGCACTTAATAAACCCAGCAAGACAATAATGATAAAACTATTGCGCATCGGTTTTATACTCAGCTAAAGCCTGTTGCAATCTGCTACTTAATGAAGTTTGATTATAAATAAAATGCTTTTGTTCTAATTGTCGAACTTGCCATAAACCAATAATGGAATTACAGACAAATAGTTCATCGGCTAACAGTAAATCTTGTTGATGATAAGCATGAATAATGACTTTAATACCACGTTGCTGGGCTAGTTCAATAATAATTTCACGCACGATGCCTAAAACACCTGCATAAGTTAAATCCGCAGTATATAAACACTGGTTTTTAACATAAAACACATTACTCATCGTGCCTTCAATAACATGATTGTTTATATCTAAAACAATACCTTCTTGAATATCAGTGCCATGCCATTCTGCTCGCGCTAGGATTTGTTCGAGACGATTTAAATGTTTAATACCCGCTAAAGCAGGATTTAAACCCAAACGCGTTTGACAAAATCGGGCTTGAATGCCGTGTTGTTGATAACTAAGGGGATAATCAGGAAAAGGATGCAGACTTAATACACGAGTAGTTTTTATGTCATCGGGCTGGCGATAACCGCGACCACCACAACCACGCGTGATGATGATTTTAAGTACGCCTTTTTCGTTAGGACTGTGTTTGATGAGTTCATCGATTTCAGAAACGAGTAGCGCGTTATCGATGGGAGGCAGTAATAATCGCTGGCAACCTAGATTTAAACGCTTAAGATGTCGCTGTAAAAAAACGGGCTGGTGATTGTGAATTTCA
This sequence comes from Methylococcaceae bacterium, assembly GCA_049296695.1. Classification (GTDB taxonomy): domain Bacteria; phylum Pseudomonadota; class Gammaproteobacteria; order Methylococcales; family Methylomonadaceae; genus UBA10906. The sequence goes on from JBAQSX010000177.1 coordinate 17,206, forward strand.
ATGGTTTCAAATAAACCATCACCGTATTGAAAGCCGCGATCGGCACTATTAATAGCGTCCCTGCGTTCACCGTTGATGAGAATCATGGACAGAGAAGAAAAGTTGAGTGTGGGCAAAAACTTATGCCCACTATTACAAGGGAGTAAATTAAAGGTAACGCTTAAAGACTAGCGTTCCGTTAGTACCGCCAAAACCAAAAGAATTCGACATAGCGACATCGATTTTCATGTTTCTGGCAATATTGGGAATGTAGTCTAAATCACACTCAAGGTCTTGATTATCAAGATTAATAGTCGCTGGGGCAATTTGATGATAAATACTCAGTGCAGATAACACCGCTTCAATACCACCCGCCGCGCCTAACATGTGACCAATCATGGATTTAGTGGAACTAATCGCTACTTTATAAGCGTGATCACCTAAAGCCGATTTCATAGCTAAGGTTTCGCCCAAATCACCTGCTGGGGTTGATGTGCCATGCGCGTTAATATAATCAACAGCATCAGCATTCAGTCCTGCGTCACGCAAGGCATTACGCATACACCGCGCCGCGCCTTCACCACCTTCTGAAGGGGTTGTAATGTGATAAGCATCGCCGCTCATGCCATAACCGACCAATTCAGCGTAAATTCTCGCGCCTCTAGCTTTTGCATGTTCGAGTTCTTCTAAAACTACCACGCCCGCGCCATCACTGAGTACAAAACCATCACGGTCTTTGTCCCAAGGACGACTTGCCGCTTGTGGGTCATCGTTGCGTCTTGACAAGGCTTTGGCTGAGGCAAAACCACCCATAGCAGTAGGAGAGGTGGTGCAACGCTCCGCGCCACCAGCTAGCATGACATCGGCATCGCCATATTGAATGAGTCGCGCCGCATCACCGATATTGTGTGTGCCTGTAGCACAGGCGGTGACAATGGCAAAGTTAGGGCCTTTTAAACCGTATTTAATGGATAAATTGCCCGAAATCATGTTGATGATATTGCCGGGGACAAAAAACGGTGAAATGCGACGCGGACCACTTTTACTATAAGTGGCGTAACATTCTTCAATGCCTGTAATACCACCAATACCTGAGCCAATAGCTATACCTATACGTTCTGCATTTTCCTCAGTGACTTCAATACCTGAGTCTTCAAACGCTTGACAACCTGCGGCAATACCATAGTGAATAAAACCATCCATACGTTTGGCATCTTTATCAGCAATGTATTGGCTAATATCGAAATTTCTAATCACGCCACCAAAAGTGGTAGCGAACGGTGAAATATCAAAAGAATCGATAGGGCTAATACCGCTTTTGCCGTTAATAATACCGTCCCAAGTTTTAGCGACTGTATTGGCCAAAGGCGTAATCGCGCCTAATCCAGTTATAACAACTCGACGTTTGCTCAAGGTCTTGTACCGTAGGAAATGAAGAAAGGGAAATGGCTTGCGTGTCGAACGGATGAATAGGATTCACCCGCTCAAAGTATTAAGACGTTACTGTCTTATGCGTCTGTGTGGTCGTTGATATAATCAATAGCCGCTTTTACAGTGGTAATTTTTTCGGCTTGTTCGTCTGGAATTTCACAATCGAATTCTTCTTCAAGAGCCATTACTAATTCAACAGTGTCCAAAGAATCTGCTCCCAAATCATCAACAAATGAAGCTTCTGGAACGATTTTATCTTCGGGTACACCTAATTGTTCTACAATAATCTTTCTTACGCGGTCTTCAATGCTGCTCATAATTGTTATCCTCAAATACTGCAAGTATGCGTATTAAAACGGCTAGTTACAGTGATATTGTTATTTAGTTTTACTGAAAATTCCGTCTTTGAATAAACCAACGGCGGATGAAATTATACTGACATATTATAGCAATGTCACACTTATGGCATAAACATGCCGCCATTAACATGCAAGGTTTCACCTGTAATATAGCCAGCTCCGCTTGAGGCTAAAAAAGAAACTGCGTGCGCAATTTCTGATGCTTCACCTAAACGACCCAAAGGAATACCTGCTAATAAATTGGTTTTAATTGCATCATTTAATTCTTTGGTCATATCAGTATCGATAAAACCGGGGGCGACTGTATTAACGGTAATATTGCGCGAACCGACTTCTTTTGCCATCGATTTAGTAAAACCTATCATACCCGCTTTGGCTGCTGCATAATTGGCTTGACCTGCATTGCCAGTAGAGCCTACTACTGAAGAGATATTAATAATTCGTCCCGTTTTAGCTTTCATCATGCCGCGCAATACGGCTTTGCTGAGACGAAAGACCGAAGTTAAATTCGTATTAATAATATCGTCCCATTCTTCATCTTTCATGCGCATCAGCAAATTATCGCGAGTAATACCTGCATTATTGACTAATACGGTAATTGTGCCGAAATTATCATTAATGGTTTTCATCACCGCTTCAATAGAGCTGGCATCGGCAACATTAAGCATTAAGCCTGTGCCGTTATCACTTAAATAATCAGCAATTGCCGTAGCACCGTTTTCGGTGGTGGCAGTGCCGATAACAAAGAAACCATCGCTGGCTAAACGTTCTGCAATGGCTTTGCCAATACCACGACTCGCCCCTGTGACTAAGGCAATGGCTTTATTTTCATTACTCATGCGTGTGCTCCAATAGAGTTTGCAAACTGTCGGTATCAGCAAGTGAGCTGTGCTGAGCATCTTTGCTAATACGTTTATTTAATCCTGTCAGCACTTTACCCGGACCACATTCAACAAAATGGCTAACGCCTTGTTGCTGCATAAAGCGAATACTATCAACCCAACGCACTGGTTTATAGAGTTGTTCTTTTAAAGCGTTGCGAATCACTTCAGGGGCGTTATGCGAAGCCACATCTACATTGTGAATTAAGGTAGTGTTGGGCATATTAATGTTAATTGCTTGTAAATGTTCAGCTAAAGTATCAGCGGCTGACTGCATTAAAGCGCAATGTGAAGGTACGCTGACAGGTAAAATTAATGCGCGTTTCGCTCCCGCTTCTTTGGCTTTAAGCATGGCACGTTCTACTGCTTTGGCATGTCCTGCAATTACAATTTGTTCAGGTGAATTAAAATTAGCGGCGGTAACAATTTCGTTTTCAGCGGCTTCAGCACAGACTTTAACCACTAAATGCTCTTCTAAACCAATAATCGCCGCCATTGCCCCCACACCTGCAGGAATAGCGTTTTGCATTAACTCACCACGCAAGGCAACTAATTTAATCGCGTCTTCAAATGCCATGCCGCCTGAGCAGACTAAGGCGGTGTATTCACCTAAGCTGTGTCCTGCCATCCACGCAGGACGGACATTGCTCAGCGAACACCACACAGTCCACACAGCAACGCCTGCGGCTAGCATAATGGGCTGAGTATTGGCGGTTTCATTTAAAGCTTCAACTGAGCCTTCAGTAACTAATGCCCATAAATCTTTGCCTAATGCCTCAGAGGCTTGTTCAAAAGTGTGCTGAATTTGTGGATAGTGAGCCGCTAAGTCATTCAACATGCCAACAGACTGTGAACCTTGACCGGGAAAAACAAAAGCTAAGTTATAAGTTTGTGTGTTCATAATGTGTAAATGCTGAAAACTGTTGCAATCAATGTATGTCCACTAAAAGCACGAAAAACACAAAACTAAAACTTTTCGTGCCTTTAGTGTATTTTGTGGACACATAATTAATACCGAATTAACGCCGAACCCCAAGTAAACCCTGCGCCAAAGGCTTCTAATAACGCGACTTGTCCGCGCTGAATACGACCATCACGCACTGCCTCATTAAAGGCTAATAGTACCGAAGCCGACGAAGTATTGCCTTGGGTTTCTAGCGTGACCACTACTTGTTCCATATCCATTTTTAATTTTTTAGCGGTCGCGGCAATAATGCGAATATTGGCTTGATGCGGCACTAACCAATCAATAGCGTTTTGTTCTAAATGATTAGCCGCTAAAGTTTCATCAACAATGCGTCCTAAAGTATTCACTGCCATTTTGAAAACTTCATTACCGCGCATCGCAATATGAGCCGCTTGAGAGCGATCGGCTTCGCTTGCCGCATTAGGATTAGGGCAGTAAAGCAAATCTTCGTATTCACCGTCTGAATGAATATGGGTCGATAAAATTCCTGTTTCTTCCGATACGCCCAATAACACCGCACCCGCGCCATCACCAAATAAAATACAAGTGCTACGGTCAGTCCAATCGACAATGCGCGAACAAATCTCCGCGCCCACTACCAAAACAATTTTTGCCGCGCCCGTTTTAATATATTGATCGGCAATACTTAAAGCAAACAATGAACCCGAACACGCCGCTTGTACGTCAAAAGCCACGCAATGTTTAACACCTAAGCGTTGTTGCAATAAACAGCCAGTGCTAGGATAAACTCTGTCAGGCGTACCTGTGGCTACGATAATTAAATCAATGCTTTCTGGATCAATGCCTGCCACATTAATCGCTTGGCGTGCGGCGATTTCTGCCATGCTGGAAGCGGTTTCAGTTGCCCCTGCAATATGGCGGCTTCTAATGCCTGTGCGTTCATAAATCCACTCATCGGAAGTATCCACCATTTGAGAAATGTGCTGGTTGGTACGCACCTGTTTGGGCAAATAACCGCCCGTGCCAATGACTCTTGCATAACGTGTCATAGATTGTTCGCTCTCGATGCTAAGGTGTGTTCAACTTGCTCAGTGATTTTTTGAATAACATTGTGCTGAACTTCATGGCAAGCCAATTGAATTGCTGTTTTAAAGGCTAATACATCCGCCCCGCCGTGACTTTTAATTACTAAACCGCGCAACCCTAGAAAACTCGCGCCATTGTATAAACGCGGATCAATGCGTTGTTTCACTAATTTCAATACAGGATACGCCACTAAACCTGCTAATTTGGTTAGCCAGTTTTTATTAAAGGATTCTTTTAATACTGTGCCTATCATTTTTGCCGCGCCTTCAATCGATTTCAACGCGACATTACCAACAAAACCGTCGGTGACAATTAAATCAACCTTGGCATGACCAGCATTCAGCGCGTTACCTTCAACATAACCGATGTAGTTTAATGAAGAGGCTTCTAATAATTTCGCCGCCGCTTTGACCTGCTCATTACCTTTCATGTCTTCTTCACCGATATTTAACAAACCCACCAGCGGTTGTTCAATACCATCAACGGCTTTGACCAGTTCATTGCCCATAATGGCAAATTGAAATAAATGCTCAGCGGTGCAATCAACATTCGCGCCTAAATCCAAAACGTGGGTATGTCCATAAATGGAAGGCAAAGTAGAAATAATGGCAGGTCTATCAATACCTGCAATCATTTTTAATACAAAGCGCGCCGTTGCCATTAACGCGCCTGTATTACCCGCACTCACACAAGCATCGGCTACACCATCGCGCACTAGATTAATAGCCACGCGCATGGACGAATCTTTTTTATTTTTTAAAGCTTTAGAGGGCGATTCATCCATCGCTACGCATTGAGAGGCGTGCTGAAGTTTTAAGCGTCCTGAAAATTCACTTAAAGCGGTTTGAAGTAATGGTTCAAGTACCGCGCTATCACCGACTAAAATTAAAGTCAGAGCAGGATTGGCTTTTAGACAAGCCAATGAAGCGGGGACTGTGACTGTCGTGCCAAAATCGCCGCCCATTGCATCAATTGAAATTGTTAAACTCACTTTAATCAATGACTCCGCAGTGATAAAAAAAGAAAAGCCGAATCAAATTGATTCGGCAACACTCCACAACACAAAACCGCTAGAAGAATTTTATTCTTCGTCAACAGCACCTACGATTTGACGACCACGGAAATAACCGTCTGGAGTCATGTGGTGACGCAAGTGCATTTCACCTGTGATAGGATCTTGTGATAGAGCTTTTGCAGTTAAAGCATCGTGTGAACGACGTTGACCACGACGTGAGCGTGATACTTTACTTTTTTGTACGGCCATTGATATTCTCCGAAGTATTTAGGCTAGCTAGAATAGAAAAGGGATTTTTTTTAGCCTCCAAAATGGGTGGGGCTAAAACAGTATGGGTGTTGTCAATTAAGGTTTTAAAACAGGCAACATCGTGTTTGGGATAATCAGGAATCAAAAGCAATAGCTCATCTTCAATTAAATCAGCTAACAGGATTTTTTCTTCACTGAGCAGTAGTGGCTCATAATCATCAGGTAGACGATTAGCTTGTTCTACTGTGGTGACGATGCCTAATTTAACTACGCTTTTTGCTGTATAAGGCACAGCTTCCAAGCAATTTTGACATTTTAAATTTAATGTTGCTTCGAGTGAGCCTTCAATCAATGCCAGTCGTCCTTGACGGAAAAAAACTAGCTCCACAGCAATACTACCTGAGTCATCAAGCAATAAATCTGCTAAACGTGTCAGGTTTTGTAGGGGGATGTGACCTTTCAATGCGCCGCGTTTATCGGCTAAGTGCATGGGGTCTATGGTTTCAGGTAATCGAGTCAACATAACCGCGTAATGGTATAGGGAAACCCGCGTAGCGTCAAACCCTAAATAAAAGTCAAGGAAAAAAAGACGAAAAACCGTAAAAACTACCGTTTGTGCTTTGGTAATTTTTACGGGTTGTTTAAATCAAAACCGCCAGTCTATTAAAAAACTGGCGGTAATTTGCAGTTACATACACATTGCCATGCTTGAATCCCACGTTTGACCAGCAGGACAACTATGTTCTGTTGGCACGTCAGGTATTACAGGAAATATGACACCTGGGACAACATTTACTTTCACAGTCACTAATTGTGTGCGGGAAACGCCACTACTGTTGGTGGCTTTTACTTGGTAGAAGGTTTCGCCATACCACACAGTTCGAGCCGCCCAAGTAACTACACCTGTTTTCGTGTCAATGGTCATGCCATTGGGTGCATTGAGTAAGCTATAAGTAATCGGAAGGTTTTTTGCATCTTTCGCTACCGCTGTATAGCTATAGGTTTTACCTGCGTCAATGCTTGGAACAGGTGTCGATGTGAATGAAATATCATTGCTGGCAACGCACGACCCGCCTGTCAAATCCCACATCCCACCATTCCATTGCCAAGCTGTACCTGCTGGGCAATGGAGCGTCATTTCAACATTTTGCGTAGCATAACCGCCTTTGCCGTCACTGACATTAATCGAATAAGGGAAGGTGAATGGCCCTTTTTTGTAAGCTGCAAACATCGTTTCAGTCCAATTGATTGTCACCAAACCTGTGTTACTAATCGACATATCGCTCAGCACTTTGCCATCTTTATCTTTGATGAAAGCCCAGTTTGCGCCGTCATACTGACCCGATTTCAAAGGTAATGAATAAGTCAACGAATCATTATCGGCATCACTGGCTTGAACCTGATAAGTGGTTTTTCTACCCATAACCGCCGTTAATTTTGCAGGTTTCGAGCTAATAACAGGGTTATGATTTTTCGGGAATACGAAATTTTCAGACGCTACGCCACATTGACCGCCATCGGGTGAACCTTTACAGGCAATTTCGATGCTGTGACAAGAATCGCAACCAATTTGGGTATTTGCCGCGATGTTAATAACGCTATTTTTAAAACCAATCGATTTGAGTTTATCAGCATCAAGATAACTAAAATCAAAGGTTCTAGCCACAGGTGTTTTCGATAAACGCGTGCCTTTCAAATCATTACCATGACACGCCACGCATTGGCTTTCACTGTCTTTACCCGCTATTGTGGCATAAATATAATGCCAGCCTGTGTACGAACTGAAGTCATTGGCTTGTTTGGTATTTTTCGCTGATTTCCACCAGTTAGCATCATTGACAGGGTGCATATTATGCGGGCCACCGAGTATGCCCGAATTGGGCTGTACATCTTTCATAAAACGACCCGCGTCTAAATCTTGTCCATTTTTGAACGCATCAGCGGTATGACAAACGCTACATTCTAAAATCGTACCCGCATGACCTTGTAACTCAACGGCGGTGAGGTTGTCATTGGCATTAGGATTACGATTTGCCCAGATTTCATGCGAACCCCCATGACACGCCGCGCACGCAACATCACCATGAACATCTTTGCTTTTACGATAAAGCGGTTCTGATACAGTCAAAACGCTATGACGAGTGCTGTATTCTGAGTCGACCCAGTCATCTTTTTGAACTTCAATGGGTTGACTGGGTGCTTGTACGGCAAATCTATCTAACAACGGTTTGCGTGGTGTTGCAGATTTATCGTTACTATCAAAGGCACGCCGCATCACACCAGCACTGAAGGCTTCACTGATACCACCTTTACCTGTTCCCGATTTGCCTAAGTTGCCATCACCCATGTGGCACGAGCCGCAATTGGGTTGTTCTAACCATTCCACCCGTTTTGAACTGCCTTCAAGTCCAGCCTTTGGTTTATTGTGAGCGTTACCAACGGCCGCCATATCGCCATGACAATCTGCACAGGTTGTTCCAGCGGTTAGCATGCGGTCACGATACAACTGTTCACGATGTCCAGAGTGACAACGCAAACAACTTTGTTCCATTGGTAACGATTGTCCTTTTGCGTCAACAGTTGGAAATAAAGTGTTGGGATTCGCACCTTTGCTGTCATCCCATTGCAAGGGACGACCACTAGTTTGTCGCAAAATTTTGGTTTTATCACTGGGGTCTAACTGAATTCTGCCGTGATATTTATGCAAAGCTTCTGAAAAACTGGGGTAATACATCATATCGCCCGATTTTTTACCGTTATTGGTATTAAATGCCCAGCCTTTTTCTAGGTTAGACATGGTTGCATGACAGCCAGTACAGCTATTGACCATGTCCAAACTGTGTTCACCCGTAGCTTCATCTTTGCTACCGTTTTCAATGAAATAATTGATACCAAAATTATCGTAAAAATCATGCAAAGCACCCGCATTTCTCACCGCCGCATATTCTCTATCGGCTAAATCGGTGCTTAAGTTACCGTTTTTATCAACGGCATCATAAAACTTAGGTACTGAAAATTCGTGTGTTTTATCGCACGTTGGCAGTAGGCAGTGATAACCGTTGTTATATTCTGGGCTTGAATGAAAAGCCTCTTTGAATTGTGAAAAATCCACGGCAGGATTTGCCGCAATTTTGCCTTTTTCATGGCATTCGCTACAGTGAAAATCTTTTGCCGCTGAAACAACCGCATCGACCGTTGCTTTAGCAATTGGTTTTTGGGTTTTATTGTCAATGGCTTGTACACGCATTAACGGATAAGGATTGATTCGCCCTGTATCGTCAATATCTGTAATAGGAATATTTTTCGCGGTAAATGCGTGTTTTGCCTCGTCATAAATTGCAAAATCTTGAAACGCATTGCTCAAAAAAGGATTTTCAATACCAGGCATAACACTTTGAACATCTGTTTTCACGCCTTGGTCTGGCGTTTTGACATCACCCCACGTTATCGAAGAAAGCCAATTCATTGCCGTGTAGCCACCCGCAAGTTTGTCCGTTGTAGGTCGCACGGGCAGTTCCCACATATCCGTTTTTTGAATTAAGGCATTTGCAAAGGGTGCGGCTTCGCCTTTTGCGCCAAGCGGGAAATTTTGACTGGTTGAATTAATTGAGTTTTTACCAACAGGGTCATTTTTGTTTGAAGCCGCCGCATAACGCAGTGTGACATCGTCTTTGGTTAAAACCTGTGGCAGACGACCTTTTGAATAAACCTGTGCATTCAAAGTGTTGTATGAACCCGGTGTTGCCGCGTTGTATAAACTTTGCTGATAACGCGCATCGGTTTGCGCTTGCATTCCCATTTCAGGATAAGGCAAAACAACCACGTCACCTGCTTTGCCATGCAAGGATTTACCTGCTTTAGGTGCATTTTTTTGTGACTCATTAACCATTGCTGAAACATCAGGCAAACCTGTTGCTGGCATACCGACAACAACCTCAATGCTTGCTTCACAACGCCGATTTTGAGCATCCATCGCGCTGAAATGGACTGTATAAGTCGCATTATCACGCACAAACTGCACCTTAGTTTTTAAGCCTTCGGGGCGTTTATAGGCGGGTGGATAACTATTTGGTATTAACTCGCCAAAAACACCCCCTGAAAAATCCCATTCATATTTTAATGGCGCGGCACTACTGTCTTTTAAGCGCGCTTGTGCGGCAAAATGCACAGTGGTGTGAGCAGAAAAATTTGCCCCTGTCATTGGACTGATAATTTTACACACTGGCGCGTTTGCATCGAGTGCATACACAGGCAAACTGATAAGACTACTTAGCATTATCAAAAATAAAGCAGGATGTCGCCTTAAGTTCAACATAAAATTCTGCATAACTACTCCTCAAATAAATAAATGAGGACTAACAGCTAAGAACTTTTGTAAGTTAAACCAAAATAAACGCTATTAATCCCCTTGTTTTGTTCTGGGCTATTTTTTTAGCCCAATTGTGAAGAAAAGCAGAAATAATGCCGAGTATTTTAACTAATTGATATAAAAGATAATTTATAACTATTTTTAGTTAATTGATAAATGATTGGGTTATTTAACTCAATTAAATGAGTTAAATAACCCATATTATTAAAATTAAAGCATCTACAGGATTTTAAAAATCATTTAATTACTGTCTAAAATTGCGCAGAGTTTATCAATGTAGAGCCAACATATTTGTCCTTAATAACTGTTGTACAAAGACGAATATAATTGTCGCTACAATGCTAATATTTTTAGTAACTGATTGAATATGAAAACTCTGTATTTGAAGCTACGCAAAGCTTAGGCGGGATTTTTAAAATTGCCTAACTTCAATTATTAATACGATAAATTTACTAATTCTGATTTAAACAGTCATACACAAATCGCCAAATTATGCTATAAACGCTATGCAGATTTTCTGCAAATACTTTAATTCAATCCCCAATTGGAGAAAACCCATGCCCACAACACCAAAAGGTATTATTACCACTGCCATTGGCGCATCTAATGATTATGCCAACGCAATCATTGCTCAAACCGATGGAAAATTAGTTTTAGCAGGTTATAGTTTTAACGGTGCTAATGGTGATTTTGCCTTGCTTCGTTATAGTAGCAACGGCGCGTTAGATACCAGTTTTGACAATGACGGCAAAGTCACAACAGCCATTAATACACTTGATGATATTGGCTATAGTATTCTTGTCCAATCCGATGGCAAATTAATCACATCAGGTTATAGTAATACCAATGCTACTGTTACCAATAATGATTTTGCTTTAGCGCGTTACAATAATAACGGTAGTTTAGATACTAGCTTTGGTAATAATGGTAAAGTAACTACTGCCATTGGTGCGGGTAATGATTATGCCTATAGTGCTTTATTACAAACTGATGGCAAAATCATTCAAATAGGTTATAGTTATACAGGTGCTAATAATGATTTTGCTTTAGCGCGTTATAATAATAACGGTAGTTTAGATACTGGTTTTGGCAATAATGGCAAAGTGACCACAGCAATTGGTTTGGCTAATGACTATGCCTATTCTGCGTTATTGCAAAGCGATGGAAAAATTGTCGCCGCAGGGCGTAGTTATAATGGCAGTAATGATGATTTTGCCTTAGTGCGTTATAACAATGATGGTAGCCTAGATACTGGCTTTGGTAATAATGGCAAAGTCAGCACAGCAATTGGTAATAGTTTTGATTATGCTCGCTTTGTCACCACTCAAGCCGATGGTAAATTATTGGCTATTGGTTATAGTAATAATGGCATTAATAATGATTTTGCCTTGGTTAGATATAATAATGACGGTAGTTTAGATAGCAGTTTTGGCAATGCGGGTAAAACCACAACTGATTTTAGTGGTTTTAATGACCTTGCTCAAGCGGCTATTATTCAAAACGATGGCAAAATAGTGCTTGCAGGTTATAGTAATAATGGCACTAATAATGACTTTGCCTTAGCGCGTTATAATAGTGACGGTAGCTTAGATACTAGCTTTGGCAATAATGGTAAAGTTACCACTGATATAAATGCCAGCAATGATGTAGCGCAAGCCATTATTGCTGTAGCTAATGGTAAATTAGTATTAACAGGTTATAGTTGGAATGGGACTAATGATGATGTTGCCTTAGTACGTTATAACAACGATGGTAGTTTAGATAGTAGTTTTGATGGTTCAACTATCGTCAATCACGCCCCTACGGGAACAGTTAATCTTAATAATATTAACCCGCAAGTGAATCAAGTGCTATTAGTTTCAAATACCCTAATCGATGCCGATGGTTTGGGTACAATTAATTACACATGGCAAAGCAATGGTATTAATGTTGCAACGGGTAATAGTTATACCGTTAGCAGTAGTGATATTGGTAAAACTATTAGTGTCACTGCTAATTATATTGACGGCTTAGGGTATAATGAAACCGTTACTAGCGCGTTAAGCAAAGTAGTAACTGCGGCTAAATTAGTTTTAAACGGCACAGCAAACGATGATTTATTAGTCGGTGATGTTGGCAATGATAGTGTAAATGGTAACGCGGGTAATGATTTATTAGACGGTGACGCGGGTAATGACACTATTAATGGCGGTGATGGGAATGATTTAATTCACGGTGATAGTGGTAATGATAATCTCAGCGGTAATAATGGTAATGATTTACTTTACGGCGGCGTAGGTAATGATATTGTTAATGGCGGCTCTGGCAATGATATATTACGCGGCGGCACGGGCAAAGATAATTTTGTATTTAATAGCCAATTAGCAACGACAGGTATTGATACTATCAGTGATTTCAAAGTCATTGATGATACTATTCAATTAAAAAACAGCGTATTTACTGCTTTAACGCTTAAAGGGGTATTAAATCCAGCTAATTTTATTATTGGCACAACCGCTGTGGATACTAATGATTTTATTATCTACAACAATAATACAGGCGCGTTGTTATATGATGCAGATGCCAATGGCTCTGCTAAAATGGTGCAAATTGCCATTATTGGTAGTAATTTAGACGTGACAAATGCAGATTTTGTGGTAGTTTAATGCCAACAGTCTTGTAAGACTTAAGCGTTTTATCCTATAGACCTGACAGGTTTTTAAAACCTGTCAGGTCTTTTATTATTACTTTTAAACTTGATGATAATGAATTATAAAGACTTACGCGATTTTATTGCCCAATTAGAAAAACAAGGGGAATTAAAACGCATTACCGCGCCTATTAGTCCTTATTTAGAAATGACTGAAATTTCTCAACGGGTTTTAAAACAAGGCGGCCCTGCATTACTGTTTGAAAATCCTATTGGTTATAATATCCCTGTACTCACTAATTTATTTGGTACAACCAAACGCGTGGCTATGGGTATGGGCGCGAGTTCAATTACTGAATTACGCGCTATTGGACAATTATTGGCAACTTTAAAAGAGCCTGAGCCACCTAAAGGTATGCGTGACGCGTTTGATAAACTGCCCATGCTTAAACAAGTTTTAAATATGGCTCCAAAAGTTATTAATAATCCGCCTTGCCAAGAATTAATAAGAGAAGGCGATGAAATAGATTTAAGCGTTTATCCGATTCAAACTTGTTGGCCCGAGGATGCCGCGCCGTTAATTACTTGGCCTTTAGTAATTACTAAAGGCCCTAATAAAGCGCGGCAAAATTTAGGTATTTATCGCCAACAAGTGATTGGCAAAAATAAAGTGATTATGCGCTGGCTTGCCCATCGCGGTGGCGCGTTGGATTTTAAAGAATTTCAACAAGCCCATCCTAATCAACCTTTTCCAGTTGCTGTGGCTTTAGGCGCAGACCCTGCGACCATTCTTGCCGCCGTCACGCCTGTGCCTGATGCCTTGTCTGAATATGCTTTTGCGGGGCTGTTGCGTGGCAGTAAAACCGAATTGGCTAAGTGTTTATTGAGTGATTTGCAAGTGCCAGCCAGCGCGGAGATTGTCTTAGAAGGTTTTATTTATCCTAATGAAACCGCGCCCGAAGGCCCTTATGGCGACCATACGGGTTATTATAATGAAGTCGATGAATTCCCCGTGTTCACCGTAGAGCGCATCACCCAACGCCAAGCCCCTATTTATCACAGCACCTACACAGGTCGTCCACCCGATGAACCTGCGATTTTAGGGCTTGCTTTAAATGAAGTATTTATTCCGATTTTACAAAAGCAATTCCCTGAAATTGTTGATTTTTATTTGCCACCTGAGGGTTGTTCCTATCGCATGGCGGTGATTTCGATGAAAAAACAATATGCAGGCCATGCTAAGCGGGTGATGCTGGGGACTTGGTCGTATTTACGGCAATTTATGTACACTAAATTTGTGATTGTGGTCGATGACGATGTCAATGTCCGTGATTGGAATGATGTCATCTGGGCGATTACCACACGCATGGACCCGGCGCGTGATTTAACCATTTTAGAAAACACACCTATCGATTATTTAGATTTTGCCTCACCCGTATCAGGCTTAGGCTCAAAAGTAGGCTTTGATGCCACGAACAAATGGGCGGGTGAGACTACCCGCGAATGGGGCAAACCCATAGTCATGTCCAAAGACATTATCAGCAAAGTTGATGATTTATGGGCAAGTTTATTTTAAACAAAGGGTAGTAGTCACTACCCCTAATCCTTTACAAAACCGTCATGGCTTTGTTATTCTTTATCAAATCCACCGTTAGCTTAGTGGATTTATAACCTCTAGCATCTTTTCGCTACTTTTTTTCCACCACTCTAATAGTGAAATATAATAATGAAACGGCTTAAAATAACACCCGCAAAATTATTACCCTTAATAATAACTGGGCTATTATCAGCAACAACCGCTCAGGCAGAATTAGTCGTTAGTATTTACGGCGGTAAATCTGTTACCGAAGATGGCGATTTAACTTTAAAACAAGATAAAACTAATTTAACCTATAAAGATATTCGCTGGGATGATCATTCTTTTGAAGAACCTTCCTATTATGGCGCGAAACTGGGTTATTGGTTTGATAAACACCCCAATTATGGCGTGTCATTAGATTTTACCCATTTAAAAAATTACTTAGTCGATAGCGATTCTAAAACGCGCACAGGCACAGATAATACAGGCAAATCTGTCACTGAAACCAGTGCTATTAATAATGGCGAAAAATATTATATGGGTAATTGCGCAGGTACTGCTAATTGCAGTCCATTAAGCCAATTTAATATGTCACATGGCGTAAATACTATTACCTTTAATGGCCATTATCGTTGGTTTCCAACAGGTCAGCGCGATAATACCGTATTGGGTCGTTTGCAACTTTATTCAGGTTTAGGCGCGGGTTTTAGCGTACCCCATGTTGAGGCTAGAGTTTATGGTAAAAAAACTTATGAATACCAATGGGGCGCGGGCCCTGTGGTTAATGGCATGTTAGGTTTTAATTACGATATTTATAAAATGATTTCAGGTTTTGGTGAATATCGCCTCACTTATGTCAATGTTGAAGATGATTTAATTGGCGGCGGTACAATTGATACTGAAACCGTTAATCATCAATTTATTTTCGGACTTTCAGCGCGTTTTGATTTATAAAACAGCGCGTTTTTAATTCATTCATTTATTATAAAGGCACGAAGACCACGAAGTTAATTAAGCGTTTCGTGAGCTTCGTGCCTTTTATAGTTAATATAATCGTATATTCATGAAACTATATCGCTCATCTTGGTTAAAACCTACGGCTATTATTACCCTGAGTTTATTATTACCCGCCGTTTTTATTTATTATCAAGGTATTCAAATAGTAATGGCTTATTTGAGCAATGATACTACGCGGCGTTTACCCAGCGCGATTGCCTATCCTATGAAACAAAATAGTTGTACCAGCTCCGCACCCATTACTGTGGTGAGTTATAACGTTTTATACGGCTCGGCTTTTATTGAAAAAAATGCCAACACTTTTAGAAAAGAATACAGCCAAACTTATTTGCCGTGGTCAGTTCGCGCACCCGAAATTAAAGAGCGTTTAATAAGTTATTCGGCAGATTTAATTGGTTTGCAAGAAACTGATACGGATGCTGATATTAATGCTATTGTTTCTAATAAAGACTATACTTTAGTTTCTTATCATAAAGGCGATTTTCAATATGGGGATGCCGCATTATTATTTAAAACTGAGCGATTTGATTTATTAGACAGCGGACAATTTTGGTTAAGTCCTACACCTGATTTACCAATGGCTTTTGGTTTCCGTAAATTAGCTATGCTCCGTTATGTGAATTGGGCAATGCTCAGTGATAAACAAAGTCATTTTAAATTTTTATTTGTAAATACCCATTTTGATAATAAAGGTGAAAATAAAGAACCTAGCGCGACTTTATTTCGGGAACGAATTGCCTTATTAGCTAAAAGCCTACCTATTATTGTTACGGGTGATTTTAATACCGAAGGCGGGACTGAGCGTTATTTACGATTTACAGGCAGTCAAGAAAATCCACCTTTATTAATCAATGCCTATAACTTAGCGCGGCAACCTAAAGTAGCTGAACTATTACAACCTAATAAACGTATTGACCATATTTTAGCGGGTGGTCCTTGTAATATTAGTGCTACTGATTGGCGCGTAGATACCCAAGGTTTAAAAAATGGTCAGGCTATGTCTGATCATGAGCCTATTATTAGCCAATTAAGTTTTAATCCTTAAATAAAATGGAATGCAAACCTAGGTTTGCACTCCAGCGTTAATCATTAGTAATTGAAGTTAAGCAAAGATAATAAAAGGGTATTATGGAAGTGGGCGCGAATTAATTCGCGCCGACAACACACTTTTTAATCTAAGCATTTGATTTTTTGAATCATGCGTAACTTCAAAACTAATAATTAACGTAGAGACGTTGCACCGCAACGTCTTTAAAACATTAATTAATAATTAGACGTTGTAATGTAACGTCGCTACCCATTAAACCTTAATAAATTCTTTAGAGACCTCTACTTGATAACTCCTGCTAATAAACACTGGCGACCACTCATTACTGTATTAGACAAAATGATAGCCGTGGATTTATTAAAAACCCTATTATCAGTTTGGACAGTCATTGTCGTGATTATTGTCAGTCGTGAGTTTATAGGGATTATGAATAAAGCCATTGACGGACAAGTTGCCAGTGACAGCTTATTATTAATTCTGGCTTTAAAAACTATTGTCACAGGTATTAGTTTATTACCCGCCGCATTATTCATGGCAATACTCATGGTTTTAGGACGTTTATACCGCGACCAAGAAATGGCGGCTATTGCCTCAGCAGGTGGAGGCTGTAGCATTATTTATCGTTCCATTTTAGTATTTGTATTGCCTTTAACTTTAATTAGTGCGGGTCTTTCTTTATATCTCGCGCCGATTACTGAAACTAGAATTGAACAATTATTTCATCAAGACAAACAAACTGCTGATTTGCGTGGTATTGGCGCGGGTAAATTTACTGAATATAGCCAAGGCGATTTAGTTTTTTATGTAGAAACGATTAGTGCTAATAAAACTATGCACCATGTTTTTGTGCAACACCGCACACAGGGCAATGTCGCCATTATTACTGCGCAAAGTGCGCGTTTTGAACAATTACCCGAAGGCTATTATTTAATATTTAATAATGGTGAACGTACTCAAGGCAAAGCAGGAAAACTCGATTATGTTATTGAACAATTTGGTAATTACGCAGTTAAAATGGATGAGATAGATACTGTTATTCAATTCCCCAGAGTAGCCATTGCCAGCAATAAACTACTCACATCTAATAATCTAGGCGATATTGCCGAACTGCAACGGCGTATTAATTTACCTTTATGTATTTTATTATTAAGTTTTTTAGCAGTACCTTTAGCACAAATTGCCCCACGCGGCGGCATTTATAGTAATATTTTTATCGGTTTTTTAATTTATGCCAGCTACGGTAATTTTTTACATTTAAGCCAAGTGTGGGTGACACGCGCCACGATTCCTGTGTGGTTAGGTGCAATAGGCATTAATCTATTTTTATTAATGATTGGCTTATTTTTATTAGCGCGTCTGCAAGGCTGGCGGTGGCTGGCTATTCGCTTCAAGGCATTATCATGAATGTCATTACAGGCTATATTGTTAGAGAAATTTTAAAAGGCTCTTTTATTGCCTTATTGGTGTTATTAACCATTTTTAATTTATTCACTTTTAGCGATGAATTAGACGATATTGGACGTGGTAGTTATGGCTTGACCGAAGTTTTTTATTTTGTCGCTTTGCAATCACCCACAGTCATTTATGAATTAATGCCCGCTTCGGCATTATTAGGCAGTTTATTTGTTTTAGGCAGTATGGGCAATCATCGTGAATTAATTGCCATGCGAGCGGCTGGATTATCTTTATTAGGGATTATAAAAGCCACTTTAGTGGCGGGTTCAATATTGGTGGTTTTTGCTTTTGCCTTTGGTGAATTTATCGCTCCCAGTGCTGAAGAAACAGGTCAAGTCATGCGTGCTACCGCGCAAAATAATCAAGTCTTATTAAAAGCCAAATACGGTTTGTGGTTGCGTGAAGATAATCGTTTTATTAATATCCGTCATATTGAAGATAATGGCGATTTAGCCGATGTCAGCGTTTATTCTTTAAATAAACAAGGGCAGTTAAATCAAAGTCTCCATGCCAAACAAGCTAGTTTTTTAGGTAATCAACAATGGCGTTTACACGATATTGAACAATCCACTATTGGCTTGGGCGAAATGCAGGCTGATACTAAAAAACAAGAATTATGGCTGTCTTCTATTGCCCCTGATTTATTAAAAATAGTAGTGGTCAATACTGATAATTTATCGCTGTATGATTTAGCCATGTATATTGGCTTTTTAAAAAATAATGAACAAAAAACCCGTAAGTTTGAATTAGCCTTTTGGGGGCGTGTAGTCAATCCTTTAGTTATTTTTGTGATGCTGATTGTTGCCACGCCTTTTGTGATTGGTATTAAACGCGGCGTGAGTGTGGGCAGTCGATTATTAATTGGTGTCACCATTGGTATGGGTTTTAATATTCTCGATCAAGTGGTCGGACATATAGGTCTTATTTATGAAGTTTTTAATCCTGCCATTATTGCCTTCGCACCTAGTTTATTAGTATTGACTTTGGCTTTATTTGCTTTGCGGCGTATTGATTAAATAAAACGATTATTCACAATGGAGGTCAAGCTTTGCTTGACCATTAATCTTTAAGTCAAGCAAAGCTTGACCTCCTGTTATTTAAATCTCAATGACCCCAGCCCCATTAACCACTACTGACCACAATCGCACGATTGCGGGTTTAACTTATATTTATCCTGTAATGTCGCGCCGAGCAGGCGGCTTATCTATTGGCGTTAATTTTAATATTAATAATGCTTGTAATTGGCGGTGTCTTTATTGCCAAGTGCCTAATTTAATAATAGGTAGCGCACCTGAATTAAATAAGGAATTATTAGAAAAAGAATTACGATTTTTTTTGAATGAAGTTCTGCACGGTAGTTTTTATGATGATTATCAAGTGCCGCCCCAGCAACGCGTTATTAAAGATATTGCTCTGTCAGGTAATGGTGAACCTACTAGTTTGGCAAACTTTGCTGAGGCAATCACATTAATAGGTGATATTGGACGTGAATTAGGCGTATTACCCAAAAGCCGTTTTATTTTAATTACCAATGGCAGTTTGATTCATTTGCCCAAAGTACAAGCGGGTTTGCAAGTATTTAATCAATATAACGGGGAAGTGTGGTTTAAATTAGATAGTGCCACAGTTGAAGGTAAAAAACGCATTAATAATGCCGCGCAAAACTGTGAGGCTGGTTTAAATAATTTATTACTCGCTTCACAATTATGCACAACTAAAGTTCAAACCTGTTTAGTAAATTTTGATAAACAAGGTTTTAGTGAGACTGAAAGAAACGCTTTATTAAATACTCTGCAAATTGTAAAAGCTAAGAGCATCATTAAAGAAATAATGCTTTATACAATTGCCAGAAAATCCTATCAACCCGAAGCAGTAAAATTGTCGCCATTATCGGTAGATATTATGAATCAATTTGCCGATGAGATTAGAGCTTTGGGCTTTGAAGTTTCGGTGAATGTGTAGTTGTCTGAATCAGGATTTACAGGATTATAGGATTGCAGGATAAATCCTGTGAATCTTAAAATCCTGTAAATCCTGATTCAGACATTTAATATATTCCCCATCCGCTTCTCGACTCGAACCGATAATAATGCGCTGTTCACCTTTTTCAGATTGTTCTAATAATCCCGATACTTCAACTAATTCACCCGCAAAAGCTTGTCCTGTATAAGTTGCCGTAAAACACAATACCCGTTTAATCGTTTCATGTTCAATAATAAACTCAGCAGGATAGGCAAAAGTTAAACTGTCATCAATCACTTTAACTTGTAATACGATAGCCCCTAGTTTTTGATAATGCGTATTTATTGATAATTCATCTTGTTTAGTCACACAGCTTATATCAAATTTACGACCATTAATTAAAGCTTTATTAAATTTACGTTGTTCATGCCATACATAATCACTATAACTCAAACTACAGGCTCTTCTATCATAACTTTGCCGCCAATCATCATCAGTTAAAGCCATTAATTGATTACTATTAATTAACTGTGCAATTGCTTTGCGACATTGTTCAAATACTGTCAAATCATAACAAACTAAATCAATATCAGATTGTGCATTTTGAATGCCTAATAATAATGAACCCGTCACGCCCCATAAATGACTATCAATCTGACATTGTTGTAATAATAATATGAGAGCATATAAATCATTTTCAATACTATCTTTTTCAGATTTTAGTATTAAGCTTTGTAATTGGCTTTTAGGTTGATACTGTTTAACAATATCAGCAACAGGCACGGCATGTAAATCGGCGGCTAATTGAAAAGAATAATATAAATACTGCGGATAATGTTTTTTTAAATAATCATTAGCTTGCGCAGTATTTACTTTTTTATAACGCCCATTATCGAGTAAATAACGCAAAAAACAGCGTACTCTGCCTTGTTCGAGTCCCGCTGCAACCACGGCAAACACCAAGCCATGCTCTGTAGCAATAAAATCTTTTACTTGAAACATAAGTTAATAATCAATGAGTTGTTTTTGCATAGCATAGCAGAAAAGCTCAGCATTTTGTTTTTATGCCATAATAAAGCCATCATTATCTCAATTCTTAATTACTACCATGACTACTCGAAAAATTCTTGTCACTAGCGCGTTGCCTTATGCCAATGGCCCGATTCATTTAGGGCATTTAGTTGAATATATTCAAACCGATATTTGGGTACGCTTTCAAAAACTGCGCGGTGAACAGTGCTATTATGTCTGTGCCGATGATGCCCACGGCACGCCTATCATGCTCAGAGCTGACCGCGAAGGGATTACACCAGAGCAATTAATTAATCGCATTGCCAGCGAACATACTCAAGATTTTGCTGAATTTGGGGTGGCTTTTGATAATTATCACAGCACCCATAGTGACGAAAATAAATATTATGCGAGTTTAATTTATAATCGTTTAATGGAAGCGGGACATATTAGTTCGCGCACTATTACTCAGGCGTTTGACCCCGTTAAACAAATGTTTTTGCCTGATCGTTTTATTAAAGGTGATTGTCCTAAATGCGGCGCGAAAGAACAATATGGTGATGGCTGTGAAGTTTGCGGCGCGACTTATTCACCTACGGAATTAAAAAATGCAGTCTCGGCTATTTCAGGTGAAAAACCCATTGAAAAAGAATCGGTGCATTACTTTTTTAATTTAGCTGATTTCACTGAGTTATTACGCGATTGGACACAAGCGGGGCATTTGCAAGCCGAAGTGCGTAATAAATTAGCCGAATGGTTACAAGCGGATTTACAACCGTGGGATATTTCCAGAGACGCGCCTTATTTTGGTTTTGAAATACCTAACGCACCTAATAAATACTTTTATGTGTGGTTAGACGCGCCCATTGGTTATATGGCAAGTTTTAAAAACTTTTGCGATAAACAAGGTTTAGATTTCGATGAATTTTGGCAAAAGGATAGCAATACTGAGCTATATCATTTTATTGGTAAAGATATTATTTATTTCCATGCTTTATTCTGGCCCGCTATGCTCACAGGTGCTAACTTACGCACCCCAACGGCGATTTTTGCACACGGTTTTTTAACGGTGAATGGCGAAAAAATGTCTAAATCGCGCGGCACCTTTATTACTGCCAGAACCTATTTAGAGCATTTAAACCCTGAATATTTACGTTATTATTTTGCCGCAAAATTAAACGCTGGGGTTGATGATTTAGATTTAAATTTTGATGATTTTAGCCAGCGCGTTAATTCTGATTTAGTGGGTAAAGTGGTCAATATTGCCAGCCGTTGCAGTGGATTTATTGCGAAACGTTTTGATAATTTATTATCAGCTAATTGCGCAGAAGCTGAATTATTTGCTGAATTTATTAATGCGAATACTGTAATTGCTGAGTTTTATGATAGCCGTGAATACGGTAAAGCCATGCGTGAAATTATGGCACTTGCCGATAAAGCCAATGCTTATATTGATGATAAAAAACCGTGGTTATTAGCAAAAGCTGAAGGTAAAGAACAAGAATTACATGAAGTGTGTTCAGTCGGGATTAATTTATTTAGAGTATTAATTGCTTATTTAAAACCTGTATTACCTGTATTGGCTAATAATGCAGAATTATTTTTAAATGATGCAATTAACACTTGGGTTGATGAATTGCAGTGTTTAATTAACCATCAGCTTAACGAATTTAAACCTTTAATGACTCGTGTAGAAGCTGATAAAATTGCTTCTATTATTGAAGCCTCTAAAGAAAATTTAGAAAAAACTAGCGATAAAGCAGTTGAAAAAAAATTCGCACCCATTGCCGATACCATTAGTATTGAGGATTTTACTAAATTAGATTTGCGTATCGCTAAAATCATTAAAGCAAATAGTGTTGAGGGTGCGGATAAATTAGTACAATTAACGGTCGACATTGGCGATGAAACGCGTAATATCTTTGCAGGTATTAAATCCGCTTATAGTCCTGAGCAGTTAGAAGGACAATTAACCTTGGTCGTTGCCAATTTAGCCCCTAGAAAAATGCGCTTTGGTCTGTCTGAGGGCATGGTTTTGGCCGCTAGTGATAATGACAGCGGCTTGTATTTATTAAGCCCCGATGAGGGCGCGGTGGCAGGATTGCGCGTTAAGTAATTATTTTTTCAATGAGGATAAAGTTATGAAAACGAAATATTTGATGACTGCGGTAATAGCATTAACTATGAGTAGCGCGGTGTATGCTAAGGACAATAACGGTGCGATTAATAGTCAGGATGGCGGAAAAACTAATTCTGAACAAAAATCGGGCAATGCCAATTCAACAAATGAAAATTCCAGTAATACCACAGGTCTGAGTTCGCTAAAAGGACTCAGTGCTGTCCAAAAAGCTAGTATACAAAGTAAAATTGATGCGGTTAAACAATCAACAGCTGGGACAATACAAGCCACACGCGCAAAAAATGATTTATTAGCGGCAGTGCAAGCTATTGTTAACGCGAATCACAGTGTGGCAATTCCTTTGCTAGCAGCCGTTGCGCAGGTCGTGCCTAGCATGGTAGCTGATATTGCTGGTGCAATTGCCGAAATTGTGCCCGATTCCGCCGCTGAAATTGTGCAGAGGTATCCTGCGAGTGAACAACAGGTTGCAACCAGTATTGCGCGTGTTTTAGCAACAGTGAGTAGCGATGAGGCAGGAAGAATACTTGAAGCTATCGGTGCTAAAAATCCAACGCTCGCGCAAAGCATTGCGAGTGCTGTAGAAGCAAACTACGTCGCCACTGCCAGCAGTGCAGAATTAAAAGCCGCCATATCTGAGGCGGCAAAAACAACAGTGACAGGCTGGACAGTTTGGACGCAATCAAGTGAATCCGCGCCTACTGTTAATAAATATCAGCAATTAGTTGATAATATTTTAGCGGCAAAAGCGGCGGGTAGTATTTCTAGTCAGCAAGCCCAAGATGTCATTCAGCAAGCAGTGCAACAATCCAGCGGTAATGTTGTCGTTCCTAGTCCTTCGACTCCTTAAACCGAGAGTTTTTTGCTTTTCTCAAACTATCTTGCTTATTAATCTATTAAAGAACTCTATTATGAATAATACTCTAAAAACATTTGCACTAGCGGCAGTTCCATTGGTCTGTGTTTTCTCTACACATGTTTTAGCAGGCGATGATCTTGGTTTAAAACTGGGTTCTTTTAATGTTATGCCTGTACTTGAAAGTAATAACGAATGGAAAAGTAATATCTATTCAAGCCAACAAAATACAATTGA
Organism: Methylococcaceae bacterium; assembly: GCA_049296695.1. GTDB lineage: Bacteria > Pseudomonadota > Gammaproteobacteria > Methylococcales > Methylomonadaceae > UBA10906. The sequence continues at coordinate 41,434 of JBAQSX010000177.1, forward strand.
CGATGTTGTCTTTCATACTAAGCCCTCAGTTGCTGTAAAAAGCGATTGGAGTCAACATGCACTCAATTTGTTAGTGAATAGCGATATTCAAAATTATGCTAACCACGACCACGAAGACCGTAATAATTATTCATTTAATTTAGATGGTCGTTTTGATGTGATGCGTAATAGTTTTGCCACAGCAAAATTTAGTTATGCTAATCAATATGAAAACCGAGGCTCGCCCGATTCGGTATTTCATGATACAGCCACTCCATTAAATAGTTTTATTGCCCTAGCACCCACTAATTATCAATTAATAGATGGTTATATCGGTTATGATCACAAAATAAATCGAGTGAGAATTTCGGTCGACAATGATACTCAGCATTATGGTTATGTTAATGGTATGACTAGTAATGGGACAGTTATTGATAATAATAGAAACCGTAGCCGCTTACAAAATACCTCAACCATTAAATTAGGTTATGAATTATTTTCGGGTTATGAAGCCTTTGTGCGTGGTAGTTATAATTTTACTGATTATGATTCGCAATTTAATGGCGTTGGTGGTTTAAATGACAAAGGTGTACAACGCTCATCAACAGGTTATAACTTAAACACAGGGGTTTCTTTTGATGTCACAGGTAAAATAATCGGTGAAGTGCATCTTGGTTATCAAGAACGCAGTTATGCTGATGCTTCGTTAAAAGCTATTTCAGGCATGTCGGGTGGTTTGAGTTTAGTATGGAAAGCCACAGGCTTGACTACAGTCAATGCCAGTATTAGTCGAAGCATTAATGAAACTACCCAGCAAGACGCATCGGGTTATATGAGTACGCCTTTGCAATTGTCAGTTAAACATGAACTATTGCGCAATCTGATATTAAATGCAAGTGTAGGTTATACTATTAATGATTATACAGGTGCGGGTAATGGCGGCAAAGGTAATCGTGCGGAAGATAATTATAATGCTAACTTTGGTGTAAATTATTTAATTAACCGTCATCTCTATTTAAACGGCGGCTATAATTTTAGCAGTAGAATTACCAATGTCACTAATACTAATTATGATATAAGTTCCGTCTTTATTACTTTAGGTCTGAAGTATTAACACATACCTTATCCATTTTTAAAGATAAAGGCGACTTAAAGTCGCCTTTTTTAATTTACATTGACTTAAATAAATATTCATTATGACTTTTAGTATTGCCCAGCTTTTACAACAACACAGTTCTGATAAATTTGATTTGCATGAACAGTATTTGAATAATCAAATGGTCAGAGTTTTAAAAACTATTGGTTATGACAGACATTATAAACGCGCCGTAGGTCAATATCTTTATGACCAAGAAGGTACTGAGTATTTAGATTTACTCAGTGGTTTTGGCGTATTTGCCGTGGGTCGTAATCATCCGACCGTTATTAGTGCTTTAAAAGAAACATTAACCTTAGAATTACCTAATTTAGTGCAATTAGATGTTTCAGTATTAAGCGGTTTATTAGGACAAGAAATTTTAAAAACCACCCCTGATAATTTAAATAAAATATTCTTTTGCAATTCAGGGACTGAATCAGTGGAAGCGGCGATTAAATTTGCCCGTTATACCACTAAGCGTTCAAAAATTGTGTTTTGTGATCATGGTTATCATGGCTTGACAATGGGTTCATTATCGTTAAATGGTGAAGCCATTTTCCGCGAAGGCTTCGGGCCATTATTACCCGACTGTGAAGCCGTCCCGTTTAATGATTTAGAAGCGTTAGAATTTGCTTTAAGCCGTAAAGATGTCGCGGCGTTTATTGTTGAGCCAATTCAAGGTAAAGGCGTGAATTTACCTGACGATAATTATTTGCCGCAAGTGCAACGCTTATGCCAGCAATACGGTACATTATTTGTCGCTGACGAAGTACAAACAGGTTTAGGGCGCACAGGTAAATTCTGGGCGATTGAGCATTGGAATGTGCAACCTGACATGATTTGTATGGCAAAGGCTTTATCGGGTGGTTTTGTGCCTGTGGGCGCGGTGGCGATGACTCAAAAAATTATGGATACCGTCTACAACCGTATGGACAGAGCTGTGGTTCATGGTTCGACTTTTTCTAAAAATAATATGGCAATGGCGGCGGGATTAGCCACTTTGCAGGTTATAGCCGATGAAAATTTAGTGGAAAATAGTGCGGTGGTGGGTAGCGATATTATTAATAGTTTGAATGCCTTAGCTCCAAAATATGAGTTTTTAAAAGAGGCGCGAGGTAAGGGGATGATGATTGCCATTGAATTCCAAGCCCCAAAGAGTTTGACGCTAAAAGCCGCGTGGGCCATGTTGGAAACCGCGAATAAAGGTTTGTTCTGTCAAATGGTGACCATTCCGTTATTTAAAGAACAGCATATTTTGACGCAAGTTGCAGGGCATGGCATGAACGTAGTAAAGCTCTTACCACCGTTGAATTTAACGCAAAAAGACCGCGATCACATTATTACTGCTTTTGATAAAACCATTGCCGATACCCATAAAATCGGCGGTGCGATTTGGGATTTAGGTAAGAATTTGGCAGGTCATGCTTTAAAAGCTAAGAAAGGTTAATTTTTTGGGTGGTGCATCAAAAAAGTAGGCTAGTGAATATCAAACAATCGGAGTTCAAACCTAGGTTTGAACTCCGATTGTTTGATATTCA
>JBAQSX010000178.1:0-3133 GCA_049296695.1 Methylococcaceae bacterium
ATAGCTTGATATTCACTAGCCTACTTTTTTGAAGCACCACCAAAATATTTTGGAGTTTCAAATAAGATTTGAAACTTCGTTGTTTATATTTTTCGATATATTCTATATAAATACGAAAAATCAGGAGACATTATGCAAACGGTATTATTAGAAATAAACGACAATATGAAAGAGATTGTTTGGTCTGTATTACAATCCTTACCGCGTGATGCAGTGAAAATTATTCAGTATGAAGATACTACTTTCACTGATGATGACGAGTTGGCTTATCAAATAGCAATGAGTGAAAAAAACGACAGTTTTTCTTTAGAAGATTTGAAAGAAAGATATGGCGTATAAATTAAACATCGCCAAACAAGTAGTGAAGTTCTTAGATAAAACTGACGCAAATTTAAGAATAAGAATTATTAATGCGTTTGAGTTATTAACAAAAGAACCTTATTCAGTACAACTTGATGTTAAACCGATGGCAAATAAAAAAAGTCATTTTAGATTGCGTGTTGGTGAATATCGTTTTTTATACGAAATCAATAAAACAGAAGTGTTTATTTATGTCTATAAAGCCGATAGTAGAGGTGATGTCTATAAATGATTTTGGGTAATGCTTCAAAAGAATAGAATAAGTATTTTAAAGGAGTACAAAATCATAATTTTGTACTCCTCTTTTTTAGTATTAAATACTTAAATAAACTACCGTTAATTTAAATAAAAGTCGCCGTAGTCAATGAAGTAACCGTTGAACCTGTAATATCAATAACAAAATCACTACCCGCACTAAAACTGTCATTGGCATTTAAATCAACAGCAAGAAAACTATGACCGTTTAAAGTTCCTGCATTGGCTTTAACTATAGCCGCATCAATACCCGCCACCGAAGTACGAAAACCTTGATGTGCCAAAATCAATAAACTGTTCATATTAGAACTAAAAGTCGCTTGATTAATACTACCCGTCACCGCAGTCCCTACAGCGGCAATCGCTACCGTTAAGTCAATTTTGTCAGCCAAACTGCCATTGAGTGTTAAATCATTATATAAATCAACACCTGCAACAGAATTTGCAGTTGCCACGCTATCGAGTAGACCTTTAGCAAACACGACAGTGTCATTACCCGCGCCAGTAGAAATCGTATCTTTACCTGCGCCGCCTGTAAGCGTATCTGCCCCTGCACCACCCAATAAAGTATCGTTACCCGCGCCGCCCAGTAATTTATCCGCGCCAGCCCCGCCGTCTAAAGCATTGTTACTGGCATTGCCTGTGATTACATTGCCCAAGGTGTTACCCGTACCTTGAATAGCTGTGCCTAATAGCGTTAAGTTCTCTACATTCGCGCCTAAGCTATAGTTTATTGAGGCATTCACACTATCAATATCTTTAGCTAATGTAGATGTTTCTACTACCACATCACCAGTATTATCAACAAAATAGCTATCACTACCCGCGCCACCAACTAAACTGTCTGCACCCGCGCCACCGTCTAAGCTATCTTTGCCAATTCCGCCTGTAATAGTATCGTTAGCCAAGCCACCCTTGACACTGACAACGCCCGTAGTGGCTTCAATGGTTGCCGCTGAAAATGGCGTAACAGAACTATCATTGATGGTAACGTTTAAACGTCCACTGGCAACCAATGCACCTGCTAGGCTATCCGCACCTAAACCCCAATCGCTAATCGTATCAGCGGTGGCATTTGCACCTGTAAAATCAAAAGTATCATTGCCCAAGCCACCTGTTAAGGTATCCGCGCCCAAGCCACCGATTAAATTGTCATTACCGTCACCACCATTCAAAACATCATTAGCCGCACCGCCGTCTAAAGTATCGTTGCCTTCCCAACTGTATAAAGTGTCGTTGCCATCAATACCTGCCAACACATCATTACCCACCCGCCCCATAAAAAAATCATTACCCGTAGTGGGTTGGGGATTGCTAGTGCTTAAACCATGACCACCATAAAGCCATTGCAAAGCTAATAAATCATCAACTTGATAAGTGGTTTTATTAACACCTTGGAAGTTATAAGACATTACCGTGTTATTAGTATTATCATCGGCGGCCGCTAATGAATAAGGACTTTCAAAAGGATGTTTTAAACCCAGCGCGTGTCCAATTTCATGGAGTATTAATTGATAACCGCCCGACCCTGCGGTGGCAATACTGGTTAGTGAAGCCCATTGATTATTATCAATATAAACATAATCATTACCTGAATAAATACCATTCGTTAAAGCCCAAGGCGCGTAAGTAATACCCGCTAATTGAGGATTAGTTACATCGGCATTGGCAAAATGAATATTAGCGGAGCTTCCTTGCGCGGTTTCTACAAATTTAATACCTGTAAGCGTAGTGGCATAAGCAAAAATTGAATGCACTGCATCAATTTGTTGTTGATTAAACGCGCTCAATGACGATGAAATACCTATTTTATTAGGCTCAGTTCCTGTGTTTATATCAAAACTATAATAAAGGGTATTAGCGATAGCGGGGGTATAATAATTCCAATTAGTATTTGCCAATGCAGTTTCTATTAAAGCATCAATGGCGATATTGCCAGAATAATGTACCCCTGTTAAATCGGCTACGCTTAATTTTGCAAAGGTATTGCTAGTAATAGTCATGATATTCCTCGTTTATTTAAAGTGGTAAAGAGAAGGCGGGGTTTTATTTAGGTATAAACGCCACTGTTTTTAATTAAAATTTATTAAAAATAGTGCAAAAATATATTATAAAACTTTTGGTTGTTTTGTTAATGATGAAACAAATACTTGTACATCGCTAACATTAAAAGGCCAACATAATATAGCATGTTCTTGAGCATATAATACGGGAATGCGTAAAGCGTATTTCTCTTGCCATTGTTCCTGCTCGGCAATATCGACTAATTCAAAAGACAATGCAGATTGCTTAAGAATTATTTCGGCTTGTTCACATAAATGACATGCGTCAGTTCCTAACAATAATAATTTATTCATTTAATTGCCTAATGAGTGAAAGTGTTACGAGAATAGATAGTTTGGTAGTGCTTCAAAAGAGTAGGTTTTAACAAAACGCCATTTTAGCTGGAGTTCAAACCTAGGTCTGAACTCCGAAAGGTTTAATATTAACTAACCTACTTTTTTGATGCACTACCGAT
>JBAQSX010000179.1:0-84576 GCA_049296695.1 Methylococcaceae bacterium
GCTAAAAAGTTAGCTATTACCGCTTGCATGAGAAAGTTATTGGTTATTTTAAACTCCATTACTAAAAAAGATTGTGAATGGGATATAAACTACGCCAAATAACTTTGACTTTTAACACAGTTGCTGGCAGTCGTTTTATAGATTATATCGAATTAAAACAAAAACCTGTTCTATTTTAAAATAGAACAGGTTTTTCTATTTTTCAAGCCATAAAAAATCATGAAACAATTAAGTATAAGCCTCGCCCACGCCAGCGATAAAGGAATTAAAACCGATAATGAAGATTTTGTCGGCGCATTAATACCCAATGACAATCAATTATTCTATAAAGGTATTACCTTAGCTATTGCCGATGGTATGAGCGGCAGTGAAGCGGGTAAACAAGCTAGCCATTGTTGCGTAGCGAGTTTTTTAAGCGATTATTACAGTACCCCCGATTCGTGGTCAGTCAAACAAGCAGGACAGAAAATATTATCTGCGACTAATTCATGGTTATATAGTCAAGGACAAGTACGTTATCAATCCACTAAAGGCATGGTTAGCACTTTAAGTGTCTTAGTATTAAAATCCACCACCGCTTTTTTATTTCATATTGGTGATTCGCGTATTTATCGTTTAAGACAAGGACAATTAGAACAATTAACGCGAGACCATAGAATCTGGTTGGCTAATGATAAAAGTTATTTAAATAGAGCTATGGGTATAGAGCCACGTTTAGAAGTGGATTATCAAGCCATTCCTTTAGAATTAAATGATGTATTTTTAATGACCACTGACGGTATTCATGATTTTATTGATGAGAAAAGCTTAAAACAACTTTTATTAAGTGATACTAATTTAGAAAATTGCGCTCAAGCCATTTTACAACAAGCCAGTGATAATCACAGTGATGATAATTTAAGTTGTCAATTAATTAAAATTGAAAGCCTACCTGAAATAAAAGAAGATGAAATTATTCGGCATCATCTCAATCTAGCCTTTCCGCCGCCTTTACAACAAGGTATGATGCTGGATAATTATCAAATTATTAGTGAATTACATGCCAGTAAACGCACCCAAATTTATAAAGCGTTAGATACGATTACTAATAGTTTAGTCGTTTTAAAAACCCCTTCGGTTTTTTATGATGATGATACCTATTATATTGAACATTTTTTACATGAAGAATGGGCAGGAAAACGCATTAATCATGAAAATATTTTAAAAGTAGTAAATAGCCATCATAAAAAAAGTTATCTCTATTATGTGACTGAATTTCTCGATGGCATCACTCTTAGAGACTGGCTATTTAATAATCCAAAACCCGATATTAAAACCGCTAGAAAACTCATTGAACAAATTGCTAAAGGTTTACGCGCTTTTCATCGTATGGAAATGTTGCATCAAGATTTAAAACCTGAAAATATTATGATTACTCATGAGGGTATTGTTAAAATTATTGATTTTGGCTCAGTTAAAATTGCAGGTATTGCTGAAATTTTGCCTTTAGATATCGAAGATGATAACGTCTTAGGCACATTAAATTATACCGCCCCTGAATACCATTTAGGGCAACGTGCTTCTATTAAATCAGACTTATTTTCTTTAGGGGTGATTGCTTATGAGATATTTAATAATGCACTGCCTTTTGGGCAAGATTTTCCTGAAAAACCAAACAAAGTTAATTTAGCTAAATTACATTATGTGCCTAGTTTTTATTGTAATGATATGATTCCACCGTGGTTAGATGGCGCGTTAAAAAAAGCCACGGCCTTAAATCCAGTATTGCGTTATGAGACCTTATCTGAATTTTTATACGATTTAAGCACACCCAATCCTGCTTTTTTAAAAAACTCTGATTTTATTCCCTTAATAGAACGTAATCCTTTAGTATTTTGGAAAGTAACCACTTTAATTTTGTTATTAACTAATTTAATTTCTTTATGTGTGTTGCTTTAATAAAATCTTATTGTCAGAATCAGGATTAAAGGATTCGCAAGATGTTAATATCTTGCGAATCCTAAAATCTTGAAAATCCTGATTCTGACAAGAATTAATTACCCGTTTATAATTATCCGCTTGTCAGACGTTGCAGTGCAACGTCTCTACATTAATAATCCATTTTTCTATAACTACCTAGTTTGTTTGCGTCTGAATCAGAATTTTTAAGATTACAGAATAAATTCTGTAAATCTTGTAAATTCTGTAAATCCTGATTCAGACAATAGAATAATTAAAATCACCTTTTTCTCTAATTGATATGACTACTTTAAGTTGTTTTAAAGCCTACGATATTCGAGGCAGATTACCCGACCAATTAAATACTGATATTGCCTATCGTATTGGCAGAGCCTATACACAAAGTATTCGACCGCAACGCGTTATTATTGGACGTGATAATCGCTTATCGAGTCATGAATTAGCGCACGCTTTAGCGTTGGGTTTACAAGACGCTGGGGTTGATGTTTTTGATATTGGCTTATGTGGCACTGAAGAAGTTTATTTTGCCACTTTTGATTATAAAACCAATGGACTGGCAATGGATGGAGGGATTATGGTGACTGCCAGTCATAATCCAAAGAATTATAACGGTATGAAATTAGTGCGTGAATTCAGTAAACCCATTAGTGGTGATACTGGCTTGCGCGATATTGAGCAATTAGTACAAGATAATACTTTTTCAGCACCTGCAAAATTGCGCGGTGAACATTATTTTATTAATAATAGCAAAGATTATACTGAGCATTTACTGAGTTATATTAATATTGATGCTTTACAGGCTTTAAAAATCGTTGTTAATGCAGGTAATGGCGCGGCGGGACATGTTATTGATAATTTAGAAAAGTATTTACCGCAATTAAGTTTTATTAAAATTAATCATGAGCCTAATGGTGAGTTTCCAAACGGTATTCCTAATCCTTTATTACCCGAAAATAGAATTAGCACCATTGAAGCCATTCAAAGCAATCAAGCTGATTTAGGGATTGCGTGGGATGGGGATTTTGATCGCTGTTTTTTATTTGATGCCCAAGGGCGTTTTATTGAAGGTTATTATATTGTCGGTTTATTGGCTAAAGCTTTTTTACAACGCTATCCCAATGAAAAAATTATTCATGACCCACGTTTAACTTGGAATACTTTGGCAATCGTTAAACAATTATCAGGTGTGGCGATTCAAAGTAAAACAGGTCATGCTTTTATTAAAGAACGAATGCGTTTAGAAAATGCGGTTTATGGCGGTGAAATGAGTGCGCATCATTATTTCCGCGAATTTAGTTATTGTGATAGTGGCATGATTCCGTGGTTATTAGTGATTGCTTTAATGAGTCAGCATCATAAAACCTTAGCGCAATTAGTTGATGAGGCGATGGCATTATTTCCTGCCAGTGGTGAAATTAATCGCACTATTGAAAATCCCGCCCAAGTATTGGCTGAAATAGAAAAACATTATCTCGATACTGCGGATAATTTAGATTTTACCGATGGCTTAAGCATGGAATTTAAAAACTGGCGATTTAATTTACGCTGTTCTAATACTGAAGCCTTAGTACGTTTAAATGTAGAAAGTCGTGGTGATGAGGTATTAATGCGTGAAAAAACGGAGGAATTATTGGCATTATTAACTAAATTTTCTAGTCATTAACGGTATTTTCGGTTATAAAACGGCGCGGTTCACGCACTTTTATATAATCACGAGGAGAATTTAATGTTTAAGAAAATCATGTTATTAGCACTTGTAATGGGTAGTAGCTTTAGCGTTGCGCAAGCGGCAACTATATTAACCACAGCTGAGCAAACCGATATGATTGCCGCGCATACCAAATGGCGCACCACAGTTAATGTTCCTGCTTTAACATGGTCCAGCACTTTAGCGGATACCGCGCAAGCGTGGGCAGATTCATTAAAAACAAAACAAGCCTGTAAACCTGCACACAGTGGTGCGACTGGGTTGGGTGAAAACTTATTTTGGGCCAGTGCTTTGATGTATTCTAACGGCACAACCCAAGCGCAAGCGGTGACTTCAACACAAGTCACCGATGCGTGGGGCAATGAAAGCAAAGATTATACTTACAGTACAAATACTTGTGCTACAGGTAAAGTCTGTGGTCACTACACCCAAGTTGTTTGGAAAGCGACCACGCAAGTGGGTTGTGGTAAGGCGGTGTGTGCGGATAATACGCAAATTTGGGTATGCAATTACACCCCACAAGGTAATTTTGTAGGTAAAAAACCTTATTAAATAACAGAAGTTACGCAAGGTTGTTAAAAACGGTATTGTAGGGGCAAATTATTATTTGCCCTTATACAACGAGGGTTGTGTGATTTGCCCCTACATTTATAACCTTTGCTTCAATGTAGGGGCAACCTGTTTACCCTTAATAACAAACAATTGTGACTTAGGGCAAAAGATGTTTTGCCCCTACTCCAGTTTAACTATAGCGGGTTACATCAATAAGTCCCGCCTCTTCAAAACCTGCTTTGCGCAAGCGACACGCATCACACTGACCACAAGCCCGCCCCTCGCTATCGGCTGAATAACACGAAACGGTTCGCGCATAATCCACACCCAACGCTGTGCCTTGCGCGATGATTTGCGCTTTGCTTAAGTCTATCAAGGGCGTGTGAATAGTAAAATCTTGCCCTTCAACCCCTGCTTTGGTGGCGAGATTGGCAAGTGTTTGAAACGCTTTAATAAATTCAGGTCGGCAATCGGGATAACCTGAATAATCCACCGCATTTACGCCGATAAAAATATCATGTAGTTTTAAAACCTCAGCCCAACCTAAGGCAAAAGATAGAAAAATAGTATTACGCGCAGGCACATAGGTGACGGGAATCCCCGCGCTAAGCGTATGCGGCACGGCGATATGACTGTCAGTTAAAGCTGAACCACCGATTGCACCCAAGCCTAAAGGGATGATTTTATGGTCAGCGACTTGGTAATCTTGGGCGATTTTAGCGGCGGCTATGAGTTCTGCGTTATGGCGTTGTCCATAATCAAAACTGAGTGCATAGCAAGTATAGCCTTGGGCTTTGGCAAGGGCTAAGACGGTAATAGAATCTAATCCGCCTGATAATAAAACAATGGCTTTTTTGGACATAGTGGTTTTGAAATTAAAGTGTTTTTAAAATAGTTTCTATGGCAATACAAAAAGGAAAAAAATGACCATCTTCTTTTTTGTTTTTAATTATTGGAAGTAATTCTTCTATTTCTTCTTTGGAAATACCTTGTATAAATCCATCTATAAATTCACCACGCATTTCGCGTAATGATTTATTATCTAAATTCAAAATACGAATAGCATCTTTCCCCTCATTCGTGTCAGATTGAATAATAACAAGCGATTTATTATTGTTATCTGGAGAAACGACTTTAATATATTTAAAATGATTTTCACATTGTGTATCTAAAGGACTAATAGGAAGCGAGCTATTATCTTTTTTAGCACCACAATAAACAGGAGTTCTTTGTGCTTTAGGTATGTTCTTTACAGACTCATTAGCTCTATCCTCATCACCGCCATCACAACAAGCCAGCATATTGTCATAATTAAACATTTTTATAGGTGATGTCTTTCGTGATTCAAGATGCTCAATAATAGTAAATTTATTTACCTCAATTTCTTTTTGACAATAACAACAAATATAGCCTTGTTCTTGTAAAAGTGATTTTTTTACTGATTTTTTATCATCACCTGAAAGTTTCTCCCAAACTGCTGTTTTCTCTTTGCCTGAAAGATTTTTCCAATTGACTATTTCAGGAGAATTTTCTAAATCTTCTTCTGTTAATTGGTATTGTTCTTTCCATTGTTCAAATTCAAATGGTGATTTTGATTTAATAATGTATTTCATTTTTTAAGTAACTGCTTCCGTGCCAAAATACCATTTGCGCGATAAAAAAGAGGGTCATCTTTATCCAATTTTTTATCTTCAACCAGTTTATCAAGTTCTATTCTTATTTTATTGGCTTCTTCCAGTTCATTTTTAGCTAATAATAAAAAATAGTCATCGGATAGTTTTTGAATATCATCAGGGCGTTTAGTAATATCCATGATTTCATCCAAAATATCACTGGAATCTCTGCCAATCGGATTACTTGATGGTTGATATAATTGATTATCTTTTAAGATAAATATATCATCTTTGTGAACACGACTTAAAACTTGTGGTGAATGTGTGGTCACAATAAATTGAATATTGCGAAAGGTTTTTTGCAAAGCAGGTAATACTTCGCGTTGCCATTGTGGGTGTAAGTGCATATCAATTTCATCAATTAATACAATACCATTTCCCATTAATGGATTATCTAATTGGGGATTCATAATGGCTAAACGCCGCGCTATATCACCAGTTAAAGCTAATAATGATTTTTCACCTTGAGATAATTGTAATACATTCAATGTATTATAATAACCGCCTTTATCAACCAGCATTTTTAATCGTGGTTTTCGTTGTATGCGTAGATTATCAAAACTAGGCATACATAGTGTGATAGCATCTCGAACAGCAGTAAGCTGTATATCTTTATAAAGATGCCCTTTATCTAATTCAAAAATTTTACCTAAATCTGCATCAGGATTATCAATATAATATTTGTGTATCTCTGAATTCCAATTATTTTTGGTTTCATTTTCTGCATCTTCTCTGTCTCTAAACCATTCAAAGAAACGCTGAAAATCGACGCTTTTCTGTGAGAGAGCATTATCGTAACCATCTAATTGTTCAAATTTGTGTCGTGTTTTTATTTTTAAAGGAACATCTAATACTGTTCTTTCAACTGGATAATAAATAATCAGTGGAAATGAAGATTCATTGTTTTCAGTAAATTGTGTCCGATAAATATCGGCTAATTTAGAACTTTCTGTTAATGCACTTTCATATTTACTTTTTTTACCTTCTGCTGTTTTAGCTAATGTCCATTGAAAGGTTTTATCTTGTTCTTTAACTGCCAGTGAAATTTGCGTAGCGTTTGTTCCATTTAAAATATCCAAATCTTCAATCGGACTACCACTACCACGCTCACGCTTTATCCTTGCCACAAGCCAACTTAATGACAAAGCCAATGATTTTAAAATAGTTGTTTTTCCCGCGCCGTTATTACCAATAAATACAGCTAAATTGGATTCTGGAAAGCTAATTTTCAAATCTCCAAAGGAGCAAAAATTTTTAAGGGTTAATTGTTCAATACGCATGACTTATTTTCCTTTAGCATCTTGCCATAATAATTTATGTAACTGCACTTGAAAACGCACAGACAATCTATCTCTTAAAATCTTTTCAGCCAATTCAGTTGGGTTTTGTTTCTCAGCCACAGGTGAAAATAATAATTCACAGCGATTCATTAAATCATATTGCTCAATAATCGCTTTTGACCATTGATAATCTTCATCATCGGCAATCACAAATTTAACCTGATCATGCGCGGTTAAAAAGTCGATATTATTATATAAATTACGCTCACATTCCGTTGAACTAGGGGTTTTTAAATCCATGACTTTACTAACCGCAATAGGCACAAGTGATATATTTAACGCGCCGCTGGTTTCTAAAGAGACCTTATAATTCTGTTCAACTAATAATTGCAATAATTGCAAACAACCCGCCATTTGCGCTAAAGGCTCACCCCCTGTCACGGTAATATAACGACAATTATACTGGCTTACTTGAGCGAGTATTTCTTCAAGTGTCATTTTAATACCACCTGTAAAAGCATAAGCAGTATCGCAATAATTACAGCGCAATGGGCAACCCGTTAAACGAATAAAAACCGTGGGAATACCAACAGTATTGGCTTCGCCTTGCAGGGAATAAAAAATTTCAGTAATGCGTAAAGTAGTCACAATAAAATCGCTAGGTTTATAAAGAGAAAAATCCTTGCAAACCTTTTAAAACAAAAGGTCTGCAAGGATTTTAGAGTGGGCTTTAAAAAGGGGTTATTGCAAAGTTTCTAATTTTTTAGCGGCGCGTAATGCCGCTGGGCTATTAGGAAACTCTTTAATAACACGCATTAAATACTCTTGGGCTTTGTCATTATGCTTTTGTGCCAATTCGATAGTACCTAACATTAATAATGCGTCAGGGACTTTATCGCTTTTGGGTTGTTGTATTATTAAAGTATTAAAGGCTTGTTGCGCGGCATCTTCATTATTATTGAGATGATAAGCCTCACCTAAGTGCAGTTGCGCGTTAGCGGCGTAACCGCCTGTGGGGTATTTTTGCAAATAAGCACTAAAGCCATCAATGGCTTGACTGGTATGTCCTGTACGCAAAGCAGTCAAGGCACTATCGTAATCTTGTTTTTCAGCGACAGGCACTTGTGGTGCAGGCGGCGGCGGGGGTGGTTTTACACCTGCTTTGGCGGCGGCAATTTTTGCATCAGCGGCTTTTTTGCTAATAGATGCGTCAATAGGGGCAACAGGAGGTGGCGGCGGTGCTACGGGTTTTTCAGCGGCTTGCTCAACAGGGGCTGGCGCAGGTTCAGGCACGACAGGCGCGGAACTTGTGGTATCTGGCGGCGCACTGTTAGCAGAACCTTTGTTTTCAATGCTTTGCAAGCGATCATCAAAATCAGAATACATCACTTTTTGCTGTTTTTTTAATTCAGCAATTAAATAGGCTTGTTCTTCAACTTTGCCTGTTAATTCCTGCACTTCTTTTTGCAATTGTTCTAAACGCCCCATCATTTCATAGACCGCATTACCACCCGAGGTGGCGAGCGTTGCAGGATTTGTAGTGACGGTTTGGGGTGGATAACCTGAATTATCAACCACAGGCGGCAGTTCCCAAGTTTCTGCTTGAACAAGGCTACTGCTCAGCATCAGTAAAAGAGCGAGTTTTTTCATTTGTAGACCACTTCAACTCTGCGATTGAGTTCCCACGCGGCCTCATCATTACCCATAGCCGCTGGTTTTTCTTCGCCATAACTGACAATGTCAATTTGGCTTTCTGATACGCCTTGCATTTTGAACATATTCGCCACTGATTTAGCGCGACCTTCACCTAAGGCAATATTGTATTCGCGTGAACCACGTTCATCGGCATTACCTTCTAATAATACCCGTTGCCCCGGATTGGCAACTAAATATTGCGCATGAGCGGCAATTACCGCGATAAAGTCTTCTTGTACTTGACTACTGTTTAACATGAAATAAATGGTGCGTTTTGACAGCGGATTATTAGGATCGTTGAATTCAGGGCCTAAATTACTCGCACCATTTCTGCCGCCGCCGCCATTCATGCGGCGTGAACCACCGCCCATTTCTGAGCCACTCAAGCGTGAGCCATCGTTAAGCCCTGAGGTTGATGCGTCATTTACGCCAATAATTTCATTTTGACTACCGTCAGTTAAGCTAGTGTCTTTTTCTTCATCGCTACAAGCCGATAGTAATAAGGTACTGATTAGTAAAGCTAATAGAGTGAGTTTTGATTTCATTATGGGTATCCAGTTAAGAGCGTACAAAGCAACGCGCTGATAAATAATGTTGTGTTTAATTCGCTACGGTGCCCACGCAGGTTCGCGTACTTCACCGTCATTAAAAGTCATGTTTTGTTGCATTTTACCATCGATAGAGACCGCCGATAGAAAACCCTTACGTCCCTTTTTGGAGGCATACAAAATAGTCGTGCCATTGGGGGCAAAACTGGGTGATTCATCATTAGGCCCGCTGGTGAGTACATTGATTGAATGACTGCCCACCTCCATGACGGCAATGCGATAGTCACTACCATTGGCATGTACCATGACAATATGTTGACCATCGGGTGAAAAACTACCGCGTGCATTGTAATCCCCTTGGAAAGTGAGACGCTTTTCCTCACCACCAAAACTAGAGACTAAGTACAGTTGCGGTTTGCCGCCTCTATCGGAGGTGAACACAATCGATTTGCCATCAGGTGACCACGAAGGCTCAGTATCAATAGCAAAGCTGTTGGAGACTTTAGTCAAGACGCGATTAACCAAGCTCAGTACATAAATATCGGGGCTACCATCTTTTGATAAGGTCAAGGCTAAACGTGTCCCGTCAGGTGACCACGCAGGCGCGCCATTGATACCGGGGAATTCGGCTACTTTAACGCGTTGTCCTGAGGCGAGTGTCTGCACATAAATCGCGGCGGATTTGCGTTCAAAAGACACATAAGCCATTTTTTTACCGTCAGGCGACCACGAAGGCGACATTAAAGGCTCTGACGAGGTGGTTACGGTTTGCGGACTAAAACCGTCAGCATCGGCAACTTGCAGGTTATAAACATTTTTTCCGCCTTGTTTGCTACTGGTGATATAGGCAATACGACCGCTAAACACACTTTTTTTGCCTGTGATTTTTTCATAAATCAAATCACTAATATGATGCGCTGTTAAGCGTAATTGATTGGCAGGTGAGGACATTTTATAGCCCAATATTTGCTGACCTTTATTAATATCAAAGAGTTGAAACTGCACCGCATATTCACCGCTCATGCTAGGCGTGGCTTGTCCTATCACCACATAATTTTGTCCTAAAGCTTGCCAGTCTGGAAAACGCACGTCAGCGGCACTGCTAGGACGGCTTAACATGTTTTGCTGATCGAGCATTCTAAAATAGCCGCTGTGTGCTAAATCGGTATTCACAATGCCGCTAATATCTACGGGCATGGTAGAGCCAGCAAAAGGCACGACCGCAATAGGCACACCGTTATCGAGTTCTTGGGTAATTTCAATATTTAATTCAGCATGACTGCTAAATGAATAGCATGTCCATAACAATCCGAATGTTAGGTTTCTAAGCAATTTCATACAGCAACCTCATTGTGGTTTAAATACATTTTTTCGTTATTCTGGGTGGAAAGTAAAAGTAAAGTTTTTGAATTCTTTAAGAAATAAAGCTTTGTCTGTAGGTACTGGTAAAGGCGAAGCGCGATTGACCGCATTTTCTGCTGACCTATCAAATAATTCATTGCCACTGCTGGTGATAACGCTAGCATCAATCACGCTACCGTCAGAGGCTAAACGAATCCGAATCACACAACGCAAACCATGAGAACTATCAGCGGGTGGAACCCAGCTTCTAGTCACTTTTTTATCAATAGCACTCATTGCCGCTTTACGCTCCGCTTCCATATCAGCTTGTTTTTTAGCGGCTTCTGCTTTGGCTTTTGCCTCAGCGGCATGTTTAGCATCGGCTCTGGCTTGCTCAGCGGCTTCTGCTTTAGCTTTCGCCTCAGCGGCATGTTTGGCTTCGGCTCTGGCTTGCTCAGCGGCTTCTGCTTTAGCCTTTGCCTCAGCGGCGTGTTTAGCATCGGCTCTGGCTTGCTCAGCGGCTTCTGCTTTAGCCTTTGCCTCAGCGGCATGTTTCGCTTCGGCTCTGGCTTGTTCGGCGGCTTCTGCTTTGGCTTTTACCTCAGCGGCGTGTTTAACTTCGGCTCTAGCTTGCTCGGTGGCTTCTGCTTTAGCTTTTGCCTCAGCGGCATGTTTAGCTTCGGCTCTGGCTTGCTCGGCGGCTTCTGCTTTAGCCTTTGCCTCAGCGGCGTGTTTGGCATCGGCTCTGGCTTGCTGTTCGTCTTCTGCTTTAGCCTTTGCCTCAGCGGCATGTTTCGCTTCAGCTCTGGCTTGCTCGGCGGCTTCTGCTTTAGCCTTTGCCTCAGTGGCGTGTTTAGCATCGGCTCTGGCTTGCTCAGCGGCTTCTGCTTTAGCTTTTGCCTCAGCGGCATGTTTCGCTTCGGCTCTGGCTTGCTGTTCGTCTTCTGCTTTAGCCTTTGCCTCAGCGGCATGTTTCGCTTCGGTTCTGGCTTGCTCGGCGGCTTCTGCTTTGGCTTTTACCTCAGCGGAGTGTTTGGCTTCTTGAGCTTTAGCCTGTTCAGCGGCTTTCAACTCAGCGGCATGTTTAGCTTCGGCTCTGGTTTGCTCCGTAGCTTTGGCTTGTTCTTCGGCTAGATGTTTAGCTTCTTGCTCTTGTTCTATTTCAGCGCGGCGTTTTGCTTCTTCTTGAGCTTTTTCTGCGGCGGCTTTGGCTTGTTCAATCGCCTCAGCCTCAGCTCGCGCTTTTTCTTTAGCGGCTTGCTCTGCGGCAAGCTTTTCTTGCGCCTCTTTAAGTTCGGCTTGACGTTTAGCTTCTTGGGCTTGTTTTTTGGCTTCAGCTGTGGCGCGTAATTTGGTCATATCGACCATAGTCGCGTGAATAATTTCAGGAGGTTTAGGTGGTTCTACAGGTTTAGGTTTTAATGTAAGTCCCAAGACAATCAATATCGCCAGCGCGATATGCAAGGCTAACGCGACTAAAAAATACCGCAAAAGATGTCCGTTATGCTTCATTGTTTATTAATTTGGGTTTTCAGTCATCAAACCTACATTAGGAACGCCCGCTTGTTTTAACGCCGCCATTAAGGTAACTACTGAACCGTAATCAATGGCTTTATCGGCATTAATCAACACTGGGGTATTAGGTTTATCCACCAAAATATTGACCACGCGTAAGTTAATTTCAGCCAATTGAATGGCTTCATCGTGCTGACCATCGCTGTTTAAAAAATACTCGCCTGTTTTCTTAATAGAAATCACCACAGGAATTTTTTCACCTTCACCTTCGGGTTCTAAAGTTTTGGCTTGCGCTTGCGGCAATTCCACATCAACACCTGTTTGTAACATCGGCGTGGTTATCATAAAAATAATTAATAACACCAAGGTTACGTCAATATAGGGGACGACATTAATGTCGGCCATGGGTTTTCTACGATTAGCTTTTCTACTCATTTGCTGTGCGCCTGACGTTGTAATAACACAATGAATTCTTCAACAAAGAGTTCATAACGTCCTGTGAGTCTGTCCATGCGCGTGGCAAAACGGTTATAGGCAATAACGGCAGGAATAGCGGCAAACAAACCAATCGCTGTGGCAATTAAAGCCTCAGCAATCCCTGGAGCTACTTGGGCTAAAGTGGCTTGTTTGACATTACCCAAAGAAATAAAAGAATCCATAATCCCCCAGACCGTACCAAATAAACCAATATAAGGACTGGTTGAGCCAACGGTGGCTAAAAAAGAAAGGTGTTCATCGAGTCTATCCAATTCACGCGATAATTCAATACGCATAGCACGTTGCGCACTTTCAACCTGCACTGAAGGGTCAACCGTGCCGCTTTGGCGCATCCGCGAAAATTCACGATAACCCGCTAAAAAGATTTTTTCAATGCCTTCGGGTTGAAAATCTTTAGCGGCTAATTTGCGATACAGCTCAGCAATAGATACGCCTGACCAAAACTGTTCTTCAAATTCTTCGGTAATTTCAATAGCGCGATTTAATTCTTTACGTTTAGAAAAAATTAACGTCCATGAAGCCAAGGAGATTATCAGCAGTAATAGCATGACAATCTGAACAACAATACTGGCTTGGGTAATTAAATGGAGAAGGGATAAATCAAGATTCATTTTTTAATTGCTCTGCTAAATAGTTTGGAATCGCGCAAGGGCGAAAATTTTCTGCTTGCACACAAGCAACTTCTATAATACCTGTACATAATAACGTATTATCACGACTAATGGTTTGTTCAAAAATAAGGCTGGCTTTTTTTACATGGCTAACAATCGCGCTGACGTGTAATAAATCATCAAATACAGCAGGTCGCAAATAGTTAATCTGTACGCTACGAATAACAAAAATAATACCTTCTTTATTTCTTAATTGACTTTGTTCATAACCCAAAGCGCGTAGCATTTCAGTTCTTGCACGTTCAAAAAATTTTAAATAATTGGCATAATAAACCACGCCACCCGCATCGGTGTCTTCATAATAAACGCGTATAGGAAAAATAAAAGCCATAATTGATAGAATATTTAATTTTTTTAAAGACTATTAGAAACAATAGCAGATTTAGTATTAAGATTATATTTTAAGCGACTCATTATTAACTGGCAGGAGCGCAAACCTAGGTTTGCACTCCATCGATTATTAGTGTTGCAACAATTTTAATAATAAATAGTACATAATAATTATTAGCTAACTCGTAAATAAATCGTTATTAATAGTTTCTAATGATTTTGGCATTATCAATCCAAAATGCTGATAAGCATTGGCAGTCACCACGCGCCCTCTGGGGGTTCTCATAATAAAACCTTGTTGTAATAAATAAGGCTCTAATACATCTTCAATAGTGCCGCGCTCTTCGCTAATCGCCGCCGCTAAGGTATCTAAACCCACCGGGCCGCCTGCAAAGTTTTCAATCATGCAAAGTAACAGTTTTCTGTCTAGTGCGTCAAAACCGTTGCTATCGACTTTAAGCATGTTTAATGCCTGCATGGCAATGTCTTCGGTAATCACGCCATTGCCTTTAACTTGGGCAAAATCACGCACACGGCGCAACAGGCGATTGGCAATGCGTGGCGTACCGCGTGAACGCCGCGCTACTTCTAACGCGCCAGTTTGTTCTATGCTAATACTCATAACTTGCGCCGAACGCACTACGATACGGGCTAACTCATCCACCGTATAAAACTCTAAACGTTGCACAATGCCAAAACGATCGCGCAAGGGTGAGCTTAATAAACCCGCTCGCGTCGTCGCGCCAATTAAGGTAAATGGCGGTAAATCTAATTTTATTGACCGCGCCGCAGGGCCTTCGCCTATCATTAAATCTAATTGATAATCTTCCATAGCAGGATATAAAATTTCTTCCACTGCTGGGCTAAGCCTGTGAATTTCATCAATAAATAATACATCATGCGCTTCAAGATTCGTCAGCAATGCCGCTAAATCACCCGCCTTATCCAACACAGGCCCTGAGGTATGGCGAATATTGACTCCTAATTCAGTTGCGATAATAGCGGCTAATGTGGTTTTTCCCAAGCCTGGTGGACCAAAAATTAATACATGATCTAAGGCTTCTTGGCGTGATAAGGCGGCTTCAATAAAAATGCTCATTTGAGCGCGTAATTGCGCTTGTCCTACATAATCACTTAAGCGTTTAGGGCGCATTGCCCTGTCTAAGCGTTCTTCATCACTGCGACTACGCGCGGTGACTAATCGGTCGGTATCTATCATCTAAGCGTACTTTGCAGAGCAAGTCTAATTAATTGTTCACAACTTTTGCCTTCTGCGGGAATGGCTTGCACCATTTTACTGGCATCGGTGGCTTTATAACCTAAGGCGCATAAGGCACTTATGGCTTCTTGTATTGCATTATTATGCGTGATTGATACGGGTGCGTTAATTGGGTTACTTTCGGGCAAGGCTGGTAATTTATCACGCAATTCTATCAATAAACGTTCGGCGGTTTTTTTGCCCACCCCCGGTAAGCGTATCAAAGTATTTATATCGCCTTGATGAATGGCTTGTGCAAATTCAGTCGCGCTTTGCCCCGATAAAATTGCCAATGCCAATTTAGGGCCTACGCCATTGACTTTGATTAAAGTTCTAAACAATAACCTATCGGCTTCATTAATAAAACCAAATAAACTGTGTGCATCTTCACGAATCACTAAATGGGTGTACAAAGTCACTGGCTCACCTAAAGCGGGCAGTTCATAAAAAGTAGTCATTGGGGCTTCTACTTCATAGCCCACGCCTTGTACATCAACTAAAAGTGCGGGTGGCGTTTTGCTAATTAGCTTTCCGCGTAAAAAACCAATCATTGAAACGTTCCTATATTGAGTCGCTGAGCGGTTTGTTGATAGTGGGCATGACAAATAGCAATGCCCAGCGCGTCACCTGCGTCAACTTGTAACGTGCCTTGCAAGGCTAACAAAATTTTGACCATGTGTTGTACTTGGGACTTATCAGCATTGCCTTTGCCCACTAAAGCCTGTTTGACTTGTCGGGCGGCATATTCAAACACAGGCAACTCACCCACTGCGCAAATAGCAGAGCCACGCGCTTGTCCTAGTTTTAAAGCCGAATCCGCGTTTTTGTGCATAAAAACTTGTTCTATTGCCATGCAATCGGGCTGGTACTGTTGCACAATTTGCGCCACACCTGAAAATATTTGTTTAAGTTTATCAGGAAAATACTCAGCTTGAATGCGAATACTGCCACTGGTAACGTAATGATACTGGCGCGTAGATACATCAATAATGCCATAACCTGTAATCTGTGAACCGGGGTCTATACCTAAAATACGCAAAATACGCCTACTGTATGGATTGGAAAAAATTGTTTAGTTAATGATTAAAACGAATGGTAGTGCATCAGAAGAGTAGGTTATATAGAAAATATACAAAAAAGGCATAATTAAAGTTTTTTACCGCTAAAAGCAGGTAATACCACTAAAGAACAAATTACCGTAAAAAATAAACCAATAGTTAATAATAAACCCATACTCGCCATGCCTCTATGGCTGGTAAATACCAAGCTCGAAAAACTAAATAAGGTCGTCAAGGAACTAAAAATAATCCCGCGTGTGGTACTGCTTTGTAATAAATTATCATCATGATGTTTATTAAAATGCAGTTTGTGCATAATTAAAATACTACTATCAATTCCCAGCCCTAATAATAAAGGCAAAGCAATAATATTGGCAAAATTAAACGGATTGCTGAGTACCACATTACTCGCCCCTGTTAATAATGCGGCTAATAATAAAGGTCCTATCACTAAAGCCATCTGTTTAAAATTATGATATGTCCACCATAATAATAAACTAATCGCAAAAAACGCCCCACCAAAAGCTTGTAAAAACGCATTAACCACCGCTGTGCCACCCGCTTCATTAGCAATAGGCAATCCTGATACGCCATTATCAACGCTCTGCACTTGCGCCACAAATTCACGCAAATTATGCACATCATTTTGGTCTTTAGCAGGGGTTATTAATACCCGATAATAACCATCACTACTGAGCCAATGTTTTTTCAAATCATTGGGAATATCATTTAGGCTAAATTCAGTAGCAGTTAAACTATTTTTTAAACGTTGCATGGTATAAGGCAACAAACTTAATAGATGCTTTTCTAATTGTTGATAATCCGTTTTATTAGCCTTAGCCATTAAGCTATTTAATTGCTGTTGCAATGTTAATAAATCCGCTAAAGATGCGTTTTGACTTTTTTCAGCAATGGCTTTACTGACCGCTAATTGTAAATCTAAAACTGCTTGTTCTTGCTTGCCATTATCTTTTAATTCGGTGGGAAAACTCTTTAATGAATTACCCAGCATTAAATTCAAATCATCTAAAATCGTCAATTTATTTTCTTGATTTTCAGCCACAAAACTCGCTAAAGTAATCGCGCTATTCACAGACGACAATTTACTCATTTTATCAGCAGTTTGTTTTGCCTCATCTAAACTACGCGAAAGCCCAGTTACCGCAAAAGGCGAATCATTTTTAGCTTTTAATAACTCTTCAATAGTCGACACCGATTCACTTTTAGGGTCGCGTAAATTAATCGGATTGGCATCAAAGGTTAATTGCGTCAAAATAAAACAGCAAGCAATAGCTAATAATATCGATACGGTTTTAATTTCTCGCGCATATTTAAATGGAAAGGTAATAATAAAGTTTGGGGTAAATTTAGAGCGTATTGGTTTTGGATTATTCACAGGGAAGACACAAAACCACGCAGGCAATATAATAATGGAGATAAATAAACCAATAAAAATACCGCCGCCTGAAATAATCCCCAATTCAGAAACGCCAGAATAATCAGTCGGAATAAAAGCAAAAAAACCAATCGCAGTCGTTAAGGCACATAAAAATAATGATGAACCCACGCCTTGCAAACAATGATTCACCGCCTCGGCATTAGTATGACCTTGGGATTTACTTTCCCGATAATATAAACATAAATGCACCGCATAATCCACGCCTAGCCCGATATATAAACTGGCAAACGCAATTGATATTATATTTAAATGTCCCACAGTAATTGCCGCAAACCCTGCGGTAAATATCAAACCCATTATTAACACCATATAAGTGGCTATTAATAAATTAAGCGAGCGCAAACCCACCCATTGCACTAAAAATACTAATATCAGCGATGCAATACCCGCCCACTGTGCGCTTTGGCTGACGCTTTCTAATTCTTCATGTTCTAATGCAGTTTCGCCCGTAATTCTAACGCGCACATTGGCGTTGTCATTCATTACCGTGCGCCCTGCCAGTCGCGCCGCGTTTTGCGCTAATTCAGCGGGCAGCATTTCATTAAAATTCAATTTGGGTTTGGTAATTACTAATAAACGATTTGCGTCTTCATTGAGTTTATTATCGGCTAATAATAATTGCCACGATAATGCTTGCGCCTTACCATTTAATTGATTATCTAAGGTATTACTCACAGCGGTTAATAAAGGCTTTAAATCAATTGCCGCTTGCTCGTGATTATTTAAGGCAGTGCCTATTAAACTAAATAAGCCATTTAATGAAAAATCTTGTGATAAAAAACCAATAAAGGGCTGGGCATCGGTGAGTTTTTTGGCAACGTTTTCTAATTCGGATTGTTCTAAATATAATAAACCTTGTTTTTGTAAAAAGGCATTTTCATTGGGGATATAAATAGAATCAAACTGCTGTTTTTTATCGCTGAGTAATTTAACAATTTGATTCGCCGCGATTGAGGTTTCTTCGGGGGTTTTGCCGTCAACGACAAATAACATGGAAGCGGCATCTTCGGGGAAGGCTTTATCAATGCGCCGCTGGTTTTGTTGAAAGGGCAGGTCAGGCGATAACATATCAGCGGTGCTGGTATTAATGCCTAAATGATTATAAGTATAATAAAAAGTAATCCCACAAAATAATACCGATAGGATTAATAATAATCGAGGAAAACGAATGAGTCTGCGCTCACACCAGCTAATTAGGTCATCAAAAGCATTCATGGGATTTTTAAAAGAGTGAAGTGTCAGTGGGTTTTAAAAAATAAATTTATTCTTCAAAACCTAAAATTATTTTCATATAGTTTTCTAAAACCGTTAATTCAGTTTCAAAAAGCGAAGTTAATTTTTCAGAGGTAATACGTTGATTATCAATTGCTCGCGGTTGGTCGAGCATTATATCGGAAGTTTGCTGTAATTTATCTCGTGCTATTATAGTTAAGCGCAAGGGACTGGCTTTAGGAATAATTTGCGTTGTTAGTGGAATAACAATGGTACTAGGATGCGCGGCATCATTGAGATAATTACTTTGTAAAATAACAGCGGGGCGAATTTTTCCAGCTTCTGTGCCTTTAGATGGATTAAAGTTGACTAAATGTATATCGCCACGTTTAAAGCCCATCACTATCACTCGCTTGTAATGACTGATTAATTAATAAGCTTTGGTGTGCTGTTAAAGCTGAGGCTTGTTTAATTTGTTGTTGTAGTTTTTTCTTTTGCAACATTTGAGCATAATAACGCAATGATTCTGCAATCACTTCATTAGTCGGTTTATTATTTTCTATGGCAATCTCATTTAATAACTGACTAATCGTATCATCGGTTGTAAAAGTAATAGTTTGCATAGTTTGCTCTAAAATGAAATTTTAATAATTAAACTCTATTAATTTTCGTTTAATCCATATAAACGGGATAAGAGAATATCTTTCCAGTGTGACTCTCTGAGAAGAATATCATTTTTAATTGTGTGCGTATCGGCTATTTCAAGAATAGAATAATTAAAATATGATGCTCGCATTATACCTTCATTATTTAATAACTCTTTAAGTTTTACATTTCCACCATGTCCAGTCTTTGAATAAGATGACCAACGTTGCCATATTCCATCATCACCTGTTGCATTACCAACGTAGAGTTTCCCTGATTTACTATCAGAAATTAAATACACTCCAGCTACATTAGCTAGAGCCGTTCTCCATGACTCTAATGATTGATTGACGATTAAATCTAATTGAGATTTTGTAATATTTACATTTTTATAACCTGAAAACTCACCGATGCTTAACTTTTTTTGTTTTATTTCTGAAAGTAATATTTTTTCATGCCAAGTTTCGGCATTAAGATGAGATTGTCTACCTTGCCGTGTAAAAGAAAGAATTAATTTACCATTTAATTCGGAAAAGTTGGTATTTTCGCTTAAATCATAGCGATAATGATTTTTCTGATTATTATTAATGTGCTGTGGCGGCGAGTCAGAATTGTGAATACCTGCAAATAACCAATTATTTTGATTAGGAAGGGCTATTAAAGAAATCACATATTCACGTTCAAAATTCTTTCTATTTTGACAACGTTGCCACTCCTCAAAATTACCTTCTAAATAAATATCAAGAGGGTTTTCTTTGCCATTATATATAGCAAGATGAATCTTGGATTTTTCTGGTGTGATTGTGGCATCTAACGTATTCAAAATATCAAATAATTTCATATTAAAATCTTTATTACATTTTTGAAACCAATTGAAAATTCTCAGGATAACGAATCGAATCAACGCGTAAATCAATATCTAATTTAGTCCAATAACGATGCTGTGGTAAATGAAGAAAAGTCTTCAACGGCAACTTGCATAAAGCGTAGCGGTTGTTTTTTAGCATTGATAATTGCATTGTAATCAGCTTCTATTTTTTGCAAGACAATTGCATCAAAATACTGTTCACCACAAAACTCACATTCAATACAAGGAACATGGTCAATGACTAATAATTGCTGGTTTTTTTGATAAATATAGCGCGTGGTTTTATTGCTTAAATGTTTATGCCCACAAAATACACAGTTTTCACTCATTATTAATTACCGCGCTCATAAGGATTTTTAAATTTTGGTGGTGTTGGAATATAGACCGTAATAATAACTAGAGTCTGCCCCATATAACCACAAACGCAATGAATTGGAATACCATTGTCATTAAAAACCGCCACTAAACAACTCCTATAGTGTCCCGTGTCATTATACTGCTCAATATGCGTCCATTAAGTAATGCTTGGGCAATATCTACTAAACTTAAATTATCGTTTTGACGTTCTTGGTCGGCGTGGCGTGAATAACGATAATTATTGTGCTTTACTGCTTGCTTTATCCAATCTATATCCATTTTAAAACATTCAATTTAACAATTAATTTTAATGTTTTCTTCGCCCGACTAAAACTATTTCCCAATTTAAATAGCTTAATAATTTTCAGCATCACTATTTAATGAATAGCCTTTAGGTAGGTCTATATTATTTTATGCATAAAATCACTAAAAAAATTCATTAGACTTGTTGCATCAGAAAAGATAATTATTTTGATAATCAAAGGCGTACAAAACTAGATTTGTACTCTAGCATATAATCAATCGGTTAAAACTATGTTGCAACAAGTTTATTATTTAATGGAAGTGTCTAAATTTATAAGCCTCATTTTTCTAGGACTTTTTAAAAGAACCGAATTAGGATTGAATTTAAAAATAAAATTTATTAATCCTAGTAACATTTTATTAAACGTCCATTGTTTTGATAAATAAAGGTTTCCTTTATCAATTTCATTTTGATTAATATTAGGCAAATTTGCACCAGTATTGAAATACAAGACGCTCCTAATATATAAGTCATGGGCATGTTCCATAACATTAATATGAAGTTGACTAAGTGATTCTTTCCCTGAAAGCGGTGTTCTTTCGGTGCTTATAATATGGCCACTATCTATGCCTTTATCAATCCACATAATAGTATTGCCAATATAGTCAAAATTACCCGTACTAAGACACCAGTTTGTACAATTAGGGCCGCCTTTTACATAAGGTGAAATACCAGTATGTAAATTCATTATTTTTGCTAGTTGATTAATTCTGGTAATACTTGTGTCTTTTAATAAGTTTGTACCAGATATTAACACCAAGTCTGGACGAATCTCTTCAATATAGTTAAGCAATTCCAGTGAATTAACATTGTCGCTTAAAAAAGGCGTTATCGGAAAATTGGGATAATTTTTTTCATAGTAATTTAACATGGCAAACCATGCTATTCTAAAAGGCAAGCCAATGCTAATAGATGTTATTTTTTGCTTAAATGCCAAAACTTTGTGAATAAAACCTGTTTTTTTAGGCATTTGAAATTGAATTACAGCAATATTGGATAATACACCACGTTCAAATAATTTATTGGCTAAAGCTTTTTGATTACTTTGATTATTACAAATAAGTAATATTTTTTTTACACTTTCCATTTCATACCGCCTAATGAATTAAAATAGACTTCAGCTATATTATTTGCGTGAAAGCCAAAACGGGAATAAGTTTTTGTATGTGTATTGGTATTAAATTTATTTTCTACCAACAAAATAGTTTGATAATTTGATTGCTCTATAATTTCGCGTTGTTCTTTGGTAAATTCCCCATTTGGAAAAGCGTAAATTTCTGCTGGTCTATTTAATTTTTTTATAAAATACTCGTTACAGGATATTAAATCCTTTTCAAAGTATTCTTTTGTTTCATAAGCCATACTGGCATGATAAAACGAATGCACACCAATTTCATGTGTATCAATGAGTTCTTGTATATCATAAATAGACATCATTTCAGTGATTTTAAATTCTTTAAAATTGTAAAACTGTGGCATCAGATATTCGCTTAATTTATTTTGTTGTTGCATCGGTCTATTTTTTAAAAATTTCGATACCAAAAATCCAAATTTCAAACGATTGTTTATTTGATGATAGGATAAATTAAAATCGGGTATATCTAACTTTAATAATAAAGATTCGGGAGCTTTACCAATAAAATCTTGTGCAATAACATTTAGAGGTGGTAGTTGCTTTTCTATACAATAGGGAATAATATTTTGGTTGACTGTTATTTTATGCTTTTCCAAAATAGGAACAGCTATATCAATAAAGTCTTTATAGCCATCATCAAAACTTAAAATTAATTTTGGACGCTGATTTTTTGTAGCGTTATGTCGTAATGATTCAAAACTGATAATATCAAAATTTTTCTTTATAAAAATTAACAGTTCTTCAAATAAATGGGGCGAAAGCGGTGGATAAGAACTTGAATCAAATTCTGCGACACGATGAAGATTTAATATTGTCAAAGCATTATATTTCTTAATGAAGTCTAATTTTCTTTTTAGCACTAATTCATTACTTAGTATATTAATAATGGCTGTTTTTGCTATTTTTTTTATTTCTTCATTAAAGCTATTCATCGAAATTCTCCAATATTATTAATCTTTGCAATCACTAATAAACTCTTCTTCGCCCGACTAAAACTATTCCCCAATTTTATTAATTTACTAATTTCATTAGGATGTCTTAATAAGTAACTTAATAATTTTAGTAACTGCACTTCACCATCACTATTCAATGAATAACTCACCGCTTTAGGCAAAGCCATTGTTGCAGTATCAGCAATCACGCGAATGGCTAAAAAAGGGATATTATTATTTCGCGCCACTTCAGCAATTGCATAACTTTCCATATCCAAAGCAATAGCCTTTGTGTTTTCAAATAAATGCTGTTTTTCTGAGCAAGTATTAATTAACACTTTACTGCTGAGTAACTCGCCATGATGCACAGTTAATTTATCAGCTAATAAATGATTAACGCTATTATGCCACGCATTATTAATACGAATACTGGGATTGTCTAAAGAAATAATAGCCGTGGCTAAAACTAAATCGCCTGATTTTAATTTAGGATTTAAAGCGGCGGCGCAACCCCAACTAATAAGCTGAGTCGCGCCAGAGGAGAGGAGCAGATTTGCGGCAGAGCGGGCATTGTTGTCGCCCGCGCCTGAGTAGGTGATAAGAGTTGTTTCGTTAAGTTTGCTAACTTGCCCTTTGACAAGGCGTTGCTGGGTTAGCGTGGGTAATTCTTCGCGCAGGGCGACAACAATGCCTGTCAACACGGTTAAACTGTGGGCAGAGAACGTTTAACACCTGCCATTTCATTGCGATACCGCGCTAATGTCCACAGCGGAAAGAATTTATCATAGCCGTGATATTTCAAATAAAACACGCGTGGGAAACCGGGCGCGGTGAAACATTTGTCATGCCACACGCCATCGGCTTGTTGGGCGTGGAGAATAAAATCAATCCCTGCTTTGACTTCAGGGCTATGCGCTTCACCTGCCGCCATTAATGCCAGCAATGCCCACGCGGTTTGAAAGGCGGTGCTGACTTTATATGTGCCGCGTTGGCTGTCATCGTGGTAGCTGAAATTATCTTCACCCCAGCCGCCGTCAGCGCGTTGCACACTTTTCAGCCATGCGACTGCTTTAGTGTACAGCGGGTCAGTTTTGGGCAGACTGGTTTGTTCTAAGCCCAATAACACCGACCAAGTGCCGTAAATATAGTTAGTCCCCCAACGTCCAAACCATGAGCCATCGGCTTCTTGCTCAGTGCGTAAATACTGCAAAGTGCGTTCTAAAGCGGGTAAATACTCATCGTGGTTTTGAGCCACTCTTGCCATAAGCATCGCGCAACGCGCACTCACGTCAGCAGTCGGCGGGTCTAATAACGCGCCGTGGTCAGCGAAGGGAATTTCGTTTAAGTAGTAATAAGTGTTATCAACGTCAAACGCGCCATAACCGCCGTTTTTAGACTGCATGTCCACCACCCAACGGGTGGCTCGATGAATCGATTCTTGCAACTGCGGCAATTCTGAATCCGCCATAGCAAAACCGACAATCGCGGTATCGTCAACGTCAGGATAATGTGGATTGGCGAATTGAAATGCCCAACCGCCACCTTGCACGTTAGGACGGCTAATGCGCCAATCACCCGCTTCATCGGATAATTGTTTGCTTTTTAACCAATCGTAAGCTCTAGTCAATGCTTTGCTAGTATGCGCGTGTTCTAAGGCTTGTTTGCCTTTGCTGTTATCGCCTTTATCAGTTTCTTGCAACGCTAAGGCGGCAAGTGCCGTGTCCCAAATCGGTGATAAACAAGGCTGGCAATAAGCATCGTTTTCATTAATCACTAATAATTTATCAATAGCTTTGCGAGCGGTTACTACATATTCATGGTTTTTATCAAAACCTAATAATAATAACGATTGATAAGCACTGACCATCGCGGGAAAAATCGCGCCTAAACCATCTTCACCATTTAAACGCTCAATAATCCATTCTTGGGCTTTTAAAATCGCTTTATCGCGCATTTTATTAGGAATTAATGGACGCGTTTTTCTACCCAATATATCCAAACCTAAAAAGATTTTATTTAATAAAGTCCGTTCAGGAAAATAATGTTGTTCTTTATCAGGATGGATTAAAAATAATTCTAAAATATCAACTTTATGCGGATTTTTAGCAGTTGCTTTTAAAGTGCATAAAATAAATAAAGGTACCATTACCGTTCTTGACCAATAGGATACTTTATCTAAATGAAAGGGAAACCATTTAGGAAATAACATAATTTCCACTGGAATATAAGGCACACCGCGCCAAGGTAATTGCTCAAATATCGCTAAGGTAATACGCGTAAATACATTGGCTTTAGCAGCACCGCCTTGGCTTAATATATAGTCGCGTAATTTAACCATGTGAGGGGCATTAATAGCATCGCCTGCCATTTTTAACGCGTAATAGACTTTAACACTGCAACTAATATCGCCTTCGCCGCCTGTATATAAGGGATAACTGCCATCTTTTGACTGACGCGAACGCAAATAAACCGCCATTTTCGCTTGCAATGGCTCATCGATTTCGCCCAAATAGTGCATCATCATGATGTATTCAGAAGGGATTGTACAATCGGCTTCTAATTCAAAAACCCAATAACCGTCTTTGTCTTGCAAACTTAATAAATGCTCACGCGCCCGACTAATAGCTTTATCGAGATTGTAAGCGTTAGAATGAATAGCCGTTGCGGAACTCGGTGCATGGCTAGTATATTTTTCAATGCTTGCATCGGTAAACATAATGATTATTCCTTAATAGTTTTAACGTACTGCCAATCGTTAGTTTTTAAACTACGACTGTTAAGCGTAAATAATAAATGTAATAAGCCATTAGAGCGGCTAGTAATTTTAGTTAAGGCAATAACGCTTTTAACGCTATTGCGGCTAATTTTGACTTGATTAGACTCAGTAAAACCTAAATTTTGTTTTATTTTTTTCAAGGTTAATACTGCCATCCCTAATGCCCATAAACAAAATAATCGAATGCCGTTTTCAGAACTAGGGATTAATAAGGTATAACGCAAGGCATTATGTAAATGTTCTTGGGCAATACTGATTAAATGACTCAAACCTAAACGAAATTGTTCGTTATTATTGTCGGGGGTTAATTGTTTTAAATCAAAACCCACTTCGGTAAATATATCTTGTGGCAACCAACACACCCCGCGTCCTGCATCGTCCCATATATCTTTTAAGATATTGGTCATTTGCAAACCTTGTCCAAACGATACTGATAATTTGAGCATTTCTGCGCGATTCGCGGCAATGTCAGGCGAATAATGACAGAATAATTTGCAGAGCATTTCACCCACGCAACCTGCAACGTAATAACAGTAATCGTCCATATCGCTCAAGGTTGCCAACCCTGAATGCAGGTCTTGGGCTTGAAACTTAGGCATTCCTTGCGCCATAGTGGTTACGCAAGCCACTAAGGCTTCAATTTGCGCGGGTTCAAAGCTGTGCATAATGGCAATCACGCGCGGCAACACATGAATTAAGCAATGCTCAGCAGGTATGGTTTGCGCTGATAATAACGGTGCGAGTTCTAAAGCAAACATTTCCGCGTGTTCACCCGATGTTGCCACTTCAATAAAGCCCACGCAAAAATAGGATTTTTGCTCAGGCGATAGTGCCACTTCATCTTCTATAGTATCGATTATGCGACAGAGCAAATACGCATTAGCCACCACACTAAAGAGTTGCGCGGGTAATTGCGGAATGGTTAGCGCGAAAGTTCTAGATACCCCTGCTAATAATGCCGCCTGAAAATCATCATCATTCAAAGCGTTTAGCGATTTAGGATTATCCAGTGATACTTGCGGTGCGTTCATAGGCTTTAATAACTCAACTTTAGTTAAGAATAATAATAGACGCTTTGTTGGATTTTTGCAAAGACATGTTGTTTTGTTACCAAAATCACAGGCGAGTGTTGTATTTTTACAAATGCGTGTAAAATTATAGAACACATCTGGTGTTATTTTAGGGTGCAACTTAAGGCAAGCTCATGGAATGCAAAGACCTTGAAAAGCAAGTGCTTTAGAGACTAACGATTAAGCGGTTATTTATCCGCAATAGCCTTGTCGTTTTTTCACAACAAAGCCTTCACTAACACGACCATGTTTTAGCGCATTCTTTAGAATGTTTTTTATTATTTCACGCAACAGCCACAGTCTGTAGCGACCATTTGGAGTCAATCATGGGTGTTCCACTGCGCCAGCAATTCACCGTCGGTAAATATTTATTAACGCAAAAACTCAAAGGCGTAAAAAAATACCCTTTAGTGTTAATGTTAGAACCCTTGTTTCGTTGTAATTTAGAATGCGCGGGTTGCGGTAAAATTGATTATCCTGACGATATTTTAGATAAACGCTTATCGTTTGAAGAATGTATGCAGGCCGTTGATGAATGTAACGCGCCTATGGTTTCCATTCCGGGCGGCGAGCCATTAATTCATAAAGAAATGCCGCAAATTGTGGCGGGCATTATTGCCAGAAAGAAATACGTTTATTTATGTACTAATGCTTTATTATTAAAAAAACGCATCGGTGATTATACCCCATCACCTTATTTAACTTTTTCAGTGCATTTAGATGGCATGAAAGAGCGTCATGACGCTTCTGTGTGTCAAGAAGGGGTATTTGAACGAGCCGTAGAAGCCATTAAATTAGCTTTAGATAAAGGTTTTAGAGTCACTGTTAATTGCACCTTATTTCAAGGAGAAACCGCGCCAGAAGTAGCCGAATTTTTAGATTATGTGATGGAATTAGGTGTTGAAGGTGTCACTATCGCTCCTGGTTTTAGTTATGAACGCGCTCCGCAACAAGACGTGTTTATTAAGGGCAAAGATATTAAAGAATTATTCCGTGGCATTTTTAAAATTGGCAAAAACCGCAAATGGAAATTAAATCATTCCTCATTATATTTAGATTTTCTTGCGGGTAATCAAAATTATAATTGTACGCCTTGGGGCAATCCCACTCGTAATGTTTTTGGTTGGCAAAAACCCTGTTATCTATTAGCCGATGAAGGTAATGCGGCCAGTTTTCAAGAGTTATTAGATACCACGCCGTGGGATAAATACGGTAATGTCAATAATCCTAAATGTGCCAGTTGTATGGCGCATTGTGGTTATGAAGCCACAGCTGTTGAAGATATGTTAAAAAATCCATTAAAAGGTTTATTACTGAGTCTGCGTGGTATTAAAACTGAAGGCGATTTTGTACCAGAACCCGCGCCCAGCTATGAAAATGAAAAACCAGCTTCGACTTTGTCAGGTATTCCAATTAGAGTAGAATAAGTTTGATAACCTGATAGATTTAAAAACCTATCAGGTTTTTTCTTGCTCTATTAAAAACAAAAACAACAAAGGTTTTTATTTATGAAATTAAAACAATTTAAAAAGTTAATCGTATTTATTGGTACTTTATTAATCACAAGTTACGCGTTTGCTAAAGACGAAACCAGTGCTAAAGAAGTGGTTAGTCATTTTCATGAGCAACTCATTGAAGTCATGAAAGAAGGCAAGCAATTAGGCTATGAAGGGCGTTATAAAAAACTGTATGAGCCTATTAATGATAGTCATGACTTGGCTAAAATTGCGCGAATTGTGGTGGGTAAAGACGGTGAAAAATTATCTGAAACGCAACAACAACAGTTAATTGATGTAT
Organism: Methylococcaceae bacterium; assembly: GCA_049296695.1. GTDB lineage: Bacteria > Pseudomonadota > Gammaproteobacteria > Methylococcales > Methylomonadaceae > UBA10906. Next base: position 28,642 of record JBAQSX010000179.1, read on the forward strand.
TCACTAAATTAAGTGTGGCTTCTTATGCGCATAATTTTAAAGATTATAGTGGTGAGAGTTTTGCTATTGATTCCGAAGAAGAAACCGCGCGGGGCGGTAAAGTGGTTCACGCCCATTTGAGCATTCCTAATGAAAAGGAAGTGAAATTTGATTATATGCTCAAAGAAAAAGGTACAAGCTGGCGGATTATCAATATAATTGCCAATGGTGTAAGCGATTTAGCTTTAAAACGCTCCGAATACACTAGCATTTTAGAACGCGAAGGCTTTGATGCCTTAATCGCTAAAATTAACGAGAAAATAGAAAATTATTCAAAACTATAGGTTTTATAGCAATGAACAAACCCCGCTCTGGTCACTTTCAAGGTAAGCGTCGATATGGTTTAGCTCTGTTCATAGGACTGCTTGTCTGTGCTAACAACGTTTTAGCTGATGAGGCTAAACCTGTGTATCACTTCAATAAATTAGACCCTTACGAACAAATAAACAGAAAAATATATACTTTCAATGATGCCGTTGATGATTATGTAGGTAAGCCTATTTCTGATGCGTATCGTTGGGTGATGCCACAATTTGTACAAACTCGAATTTTTAATTTCTTTAATAATTTGAAAGGCATTAACGTAGTTATTAATGATGTATTACAAGCTAAATTTAAGCGTAGCGCGCAAGACACGGGTCGTTTTGCGGTTAATTCTACGGTGGGACTTGGCGGTTTATTTGATGTCGCTGAAAAAATTGGCTGGGAACAAGGTGAAGAAGATTTCGACCAAACTTTAGCGGTTTGGGGTGTGCATACTGGGCCTTATTTAGTAATCCCCATATTAGGGCCTTTCACCGTGCGCGGCATACCGGGGACAGTATTTGATACTGCGGCGAACCCTTCGACTTATATCGGTGTGGTGAGCGATATTAACGCGCCTATTCAATTAGTTTCAATGTTAAATACGCGTGCCAATGCTGAAGGCTCATTAAAATTTATTAATGAAGCGGCGTTAGACCCTTATGTTTTTATGCGCGATTCATTTTTACAATGGCGTAATAATTTAGCAAAAGACGGTAATGTCAGTGCTGAAATTGATGAATATGAACAAGAAGCCGATAACAGCTCCGCTATTCATCATCTTGATTTTAAAGGCTTTAAAGATGCCGCACACACTTTTGGCGATACCAGTTCTTCTTTTGCAGAGACAGCACGGGCTTTTAGTAAAGTTAATGAAAACATAGAACAATTAAAACAACAAAGTAGCCATAAGAAACCTAAAACTAAAAAGCTAAACTAGGTTAATTGAGGTTATTACAGAATTTTTAATTGTGATGAATAATAATTAAAACTCCTATGTGGCGTAATATTTTTATTCTAGTATTCAGTCTTGTTTCACTCTGTTGCCATGCAAAGACAATTGATTGCCAGCAGATTAATACTATTATTAATAAACACTATCCTAGTGTTCCCCATCCTTTATGGGGACAAGTTATAAATAATAAAAGTTACTTTTATTCAGCCCCCAATAAGGCTTGTATTAATAAAAAACTATTTATTATAAAAGGTGACTTTGTCACCATTTATACGCCTTACGATAAATGGCTGTCTGTTATGTTTATTAATAGCCGCACAGGTGATGATTTTATGGGCTGGGTTTTGGCTAATACTATTAAAATTGAATAAAATAAAAAAGCCCTTTTAGGGCTTTTTTATGGTCAATTAAAAATGCAATAAAGAATGCACTTCATAAGCGTCTAATTTATCTCTACCTTGTAGAAAATCTAATTCAATCACAAAAGCACAAGCGGCAACAGTTGCCCCTAATTTTTCCACTAATTCACAGCTCGCTTTTGCTGTGCCACCTGTCGCTAGTAAATCATCAATTAGTAATACTCTATCCTCTGAGCTGAACGCGTCAATATGCGCCTCTAATATTGCAGAACCGTACTCTAAATCATAAGCCACGCTCTGCACGTCGTATGGTAGTTTCCCCGGTTTGCGCAAAGGCACAAAAGGCAAACCCAATTCCCACGCCACCAACGCCCCAAAAATAAAGCCCCGCGCTTCCATACCTGCCACTACGGTAATATCACGCCCTAAAAACGGTTGTAATAACTGATGCACCGCAAGTCTGAGCATGGCGGGGTCTTGTACTAAAGGCGTTATATCTTTAAAAATAATGCCTTCTTTTGGAAAATCGGGAATATCTCGAATTTTATTTTTTAAACGTTCCATTATTAATCCTTCTTTATATATTTAAAACGTGGGTCATCGGGTGTGCCTTCAAATACACCATTGGATTCTACCGCCGCATCCCAAAGAATTACCTCTTCAATTTTCTTGGCTAAAGCAAAATCTTTTTCAGTAATACCTTTTGCTGAATGCGTCACTAATTTAATAATAACAAACGCATAGGAAATAGACATATCAGGATGATGCCATGCTTTTTCAGCTAAATGTCCGACAGTATTGACTACCATTAAAGTCGCCTTCCAACCACTGGTTTTTATTTTGCGGCGAATCCAGCCATTTTCATAAAACCAATGCGGTAATTCAGTTTGCAGGCGTTGAATAATTTCAACATCAGATAATGGTATTTCGTGAGTATGAGCCATGATAATCCTTAGCGAAATGAAAAAAAGTATTTGTAATCTAATGCAATGAAATAAATGATATTTTGGTAGTGCTTCAAAAAAGTAGGTTAGTGAATGTCAAGTTATCGGAGTCCAAAACATGTTTTGGATTCCAACTAAAAACGTGTTTGATTAAATCCTACTCTTTTGAGGCACTACCAAATAATGATAAATACAAACTGTATTTATTATCTATTCAAAAATTATAACTATAATTATTTGTAACTACCTTAGCTCAATTAATTATTCTATTGTCTGAATCAGGACTTACAGGATTTCAAGATTCACAAGATTTATCCTGTAGTCTTATAACCATAGAAAATCCTGATTCAGACACAAGTAAGCTAGGTAATTACAATTATTTTTATATTTAAGGATAGATAGTTAAAAAATAGAGTCTAACACTGGTTATTTTAACCATTTATATTATTCTTAAGCGAATTAAACATTATTTATTACGGCAAGAGGCTAACCATCATGTCACAAAATGATACAACCATGCGCTTGCTGAGTTATCACGAATTATTATTGACCTTGCAAGGTTTGTGTAAAGGTAAACAAACAGGCGTGATGCTTATCAGCAGTGAGGCGGCAGGTACTGCCCAATTAACCTTAGATCAGGGAGCAATTTTTGACATCAGTTGCGGCGGTGTCAGTGGTGAGGCGGCATTATTATTATTAAAAAAAATAACACAAGCCAAAGCGACCTTTTTTAAACGTACCCCCGGTACTGCCGAGCAACAAATTAAATTATCAACTGCTGAGATTTTACAAACACTCGCCGATAAAACTGGGCAAGCGGTTGCAGCCAAACACATTGAGCCATCAGTTGCTAACGAAGCGGGTGGGCTTATTACTCAAATGATGATAATTGAAATGCACCTAGCCATTATCACAGGCCCTGTGGCACGCCTTATTTATTTAGACTACCGAGACGAAATTCAACACGCTAATAGCTTGGAGGATTTAAGTATGGTAATCGAAAAAATGGCTCACCAAGTGTTAATTGGTGAACAACAAAAAATATTTAAACAAAATATCCGTGAATTTACTTATCGTTGCGCTTTAAAAAGAGGATCGCAAAATATTCTCGATATTTTAAAATCAAATGGTAGAGAATTAACGATTAATCCCCTAACCTTAGCTCTGTGTATTAAAAAACAAGCGGCGCATGGTGAAATGGGTGTTACTTTATTAAATAAATTAGCTACTCAAGTTGAATATGCGGGTAATTTAGCTGGCTTAGTCGAATTATTTGACTTATTACGATTTTTAGAAAAAACCACTAAAACAGGTTTTTTAAGTATTGAATTAAAAGGGCAAAAAGCAGGTTTTTATTTTGAGCAAGGTAAATTAATTAATGCTATTGAAGAAAATAAACGTGGCAGAGCTATCGCCATGAATATTTTACAATGGCAACCCGACACCATGCGTTTTAATTCATTAACACAAATTGATGTGCCTAAAGATATTTATCATACTGTTGATATGTTGATTGATATTTTACATAGCAAAGAGCTAATTAAAAAACCAGAAGAAATAAAATTTGCTAAAACAACCTTAAACTCTACTCAATTACAAGATGCTTTAGCAAAAGAAATCGAACGTTTACAAACTAAAACTGCCGCTGGCAAAGAAACCACTCGGCAAACTGAGGGTGAATATATTGGTTTAATTGCCCGCGCTATTCATTTAGTCGAAAGTTATGATAATGAGAAGGCAGAACAGCTGTTGTGTGATGTTTTGCAACATTATGACAGTAATTATAATGCGTGGCTGTGGCTAGCGCGTGTTACCAATAATATGAGTGCCATCGAATTTGCTTTAAAAAAAGCCGCTTATATTAATCCGAAAAGACCTGAATTAATCGAGAAAATAAAAAAATTTAATATAGCCCGCGATAACATTAAAAGTAATTTTGTATTACGTTGTCCTTTTTGTTGGGCGGCTGTTAAAGAAAAAGACAATGACTGTCATTATTGTGGAGCTAGTTTTTTTATTGATGCTAATTTCTTTGATAAAAATACTAAATCAAAAACAGAAATTATGGATAAAGCCATTGCGCGTTATGATGAAGCGTTACAACGCGACTCCACTAATTTAAATAATGTCTATTTACATTTTTATTTGGCAATGGCCTATCTTAATCGCTTCTATTATCAAGAAGCCTTAGCACAAATGAATGAAGCGGCAAAACTTGCCCCTGATAATAACGCTTTAATTAAACAAAATTCACTATTAGTCAGTTATATGCACTCAGTGGGTTTAATAGCATCTATGGAGATTTCAGAAAAAAAATCAATACTTTCAAAAAGAAAAGTGCTTGTAGTTGAAGACAGTATGGTCACGCGTAAAGTGATTGCTAGAACTTTAACAGCCAATAATTATGAAGTATCTGAAGCAAAAGATGCCGACCAAGCTTTGGATTATATCGCCCATAATAATCCTGATTTAGTGTTATTAGATATTATTTTACCCGGTAAAGATGGTTATCAGATTTTAGCTGAAATTAGAAAAAGACCACAATTAGTTAAAACACCTGTGATTATGTTGACTTCTAGGGATAGTTTATTTGATAAATTAAAAGGCAAGGTATCAGATGCTAATGAATATTTAACTAAGCCTTTTCAACCCGATGAATTATTGCTAGTTGTAAAAAAATACTTAAAGTAACGCGACTATGTTAAAACAACCTTATAGAATTTTAGTTGTTGATGATTCCAGTGTGATTCGTCAGGCGATTGTGGCTATTATTAATAGTCATGATAATTTACAAGTTATCGGTGAGGCGACTAATGGTTATGAAGCTTTAAAACTGATAAAACAGCTTAAGCCTGATTTAGTCACTTTAGATGTAATTATGCCAAAAATGAGCGGCTTGACTACGCTCAAATATATTATGATTTTTTATCCCACGCCTGTGGTAATGCTTAGTAGTCTCACTAAAGCGGGTGCGGCGATTACTTTTGACGCGCTTCGTTATGGTGCGGTTGACTTTATTGCAAAACCGTCTAAGCTTGACAATAATTCTTTGCGTTCACAATCAAATGAGATTATTCAAAAAATATTGAGCGCGGTTAAAGTTAAAATTAATGCGATTCAATATATTAGGGTTAAACCTAAACAAACAAATATTTCCCTACCTAAAATTAGCGCGAAGCATGTCGTAGTATTAGGGGTTGCTGAAGGTGGTTATGCGACCTTATTAAAAATAATACCGCGTTTATTATTACAGCCTTTAGCGACGTATCTAATTGTTTTTTATGAATCGGCTATTCATATTAATGGTTTTATTGAATATCTCAATCAATATAGTCAAGTATTAGTGACGCGCACTCAAGATAATACTATTTTACAAACAGGCGTGTGTTATTTAAGTTTGGGTGAAGAATATGTCACAGTCCACGAGCAACAAAATCATTATAGGGTGCATGTGAGTCACGCGCCGTTTTCTTCACGGCGCGGTTCTATTGATATGTTAATGTTTTCAGTAGCTGAAAGCTTAGGGAAACGCGCTTTAGGTGTTATTTTGACAGGTGCGGGTAGTGACGGCGCGGAAGGCTTAGAAGAACTGATTCGCGTGGGCGGCGGCGCGATTATTCAAGCTCCGATTAGTTGTCTGCATAAAAGTATGGCATTATCGGCTTTAAATACCTGCGAAGCAGAAACTGTAGTGGTCGATACGGAAATCGCTACAGAAATTAATTATTTTTTAAAAAATTTGCAGTCCTAATTGTTTATTCAAATGGAGAATCAATCATGATGACAGGCTTTAATAATCTAAGCTTAAAAATTAAGCTGCTGATATTCTTTTTGGCGGTAGGTTTAATTCCGTTTTTAACAGGGGGTAGTATTGCTTATAACGCCTCAGAATCGGCATTAAGAAGCCAAATTATTGCTCAGCTTGACGGTATTCGAGAAACTAAAAAACGTCAGATTGATGGTTATTTTGACGAACGTAAAGGCGATATGGAGGTTTTAACGCAAACGGCGCAAGCTTTATGGCAACAAAGTTCTAGTGCTTTAGAAGGGATTCAAACCCAAAAACGGGATCGGGTACAAAACTATTACAATCGGGTTTTAAAACTCGGTGAAGACGCGAAACTTAATATACGTTTTACTGAAGGCGTTAAACGCTTTTCAGATGCGATGGCAAAAGGGGTTTCAAGTCCTGAATATAAAGCAGTCTTAAATGATAGGGATAAAGGTTTAAAATCCATTCGTGATAACTTTGCTGTGTCCAATGTATTATTAATTGATGCCAGTGGTGATATTGTTTATAGCAGTAATGCGACTAGTGATTTGGGACAAAATGTTAAAGAAGGTAATTTAAAAAATTCAGTATTAGGCAAAGCTTTTGCCAAAGCCCGTTATGAATCAGTAGTAGAGGATTTTGCTTATTATGAACCTTTAAAAGAATGGGCTTCTTTTGTAGCAACGCCTTTAACCGATGATAATGGTAATACTTTTTTAGGTACAGCCGTATTTCAAATAGCAGATAGTGAAATTAATCGTATTATTCAAAACCGTACAGGTTTAAGTGCTTCATCGGAATCTTTTTTAATTGCTAAAGAGGCTAATGGTGATGTTATTTATCGTTCTGATAGGGTAATTAAACAAGGTAAAATTGGCGATAAAAGAAATAATTCAGCTGTTGTTGACGCGGCATTATCAGGTCGCAGTGGTCGTATTTTTGAAGTAGGTAGTACAGGTAAATACGAGTTAGCTTTATATGATACGCTGAAAATAGGTGGATTCAATTGGGCGATTATTACTTCAGCATTAGTCGAAGAAATTATTTCACCTAAAGCCGAAAGTGATAATGAAGATTATTTTGGTAAATATGTAAAATCTTATGGCTATTATGACTTAATGATTGTGGCAAACGATGGTCACGTTTTTTATACCGTAGCTCATGAAGCCGATTACAACACGAATGTATTTACAGGGCAGTATAAAAATACAGGTTTGGGTAAAGTCGCTAAAAAGTCCTTTGAGCAACGCGGTCTTGCTTTTGAAGATATGGCGCGTTATGCCCCTTCTGATAATCAAGTAGCAGGCTTCGTGGCGCAACCCATCACCGACCACGGCGAACAAATTTTTACAGTGGTCTTGCAGTTAAACCCTGAAGGGATTAACAAAATCATGCAAGAACGTACAGGCTTGGGTAAAACAGGTGAATCCTATTTAGTGGGTTCAGATTATTTAATGCGTTCTGACTCTATTCAAGACCCTAATCATAAACTGCAAGCGTCATTTGATAGACCCGAAACAGGTTCGGTAAAAACCATTGCCACAGAAGAGGCTTTGCAAGGTAAATCAGGTTCTAAAAGTTTTGTTGGTTATACGGGTAATTTGATTTTGGCATCTTACACGCCGATTTCAGTCTATGGTGACATTAACTGGGTGCTAATTTCTAAAATGGATGATGATGAGGCTTTTGCACCGATTAGCAATTTCGCTCATCAAATGGAAATTCTAGGTATCATCATTTTGATTATGGTTATCTTGGTGGCGTTATGGGTGGCGGGTTCTATTTCTAATCCTATTGTAACGATGGCGAACGTTATTACCCAGATTGCGACCAACCGTGACTTAACACTTAAAGTCCCCAGTGGTGGCAAAGACGAAATCGGTACCATGACCGAAGCGTTTAACAATATGATTGAGGTGATTCATAACGCCTTTAAAGTTGTAAACGACTCAGCGGTAAAAGTTGCCGCTAACGCCGATGACGTGGCAAAACGTGCTACGGGTAACAGAGAGCGTTCTTTAAAAGAATTAGCACGCACCAAAGAAGCCACAGGTTTGATTACTGAAATGGGTAATACCGCAGGTAAAGTCAGCTCAGCCTCACAAGCGCAAAAAGAAGCTGCTGAATCGTCTGCTAAAACCATTAGTCATTTGCTCACCGCCGTTGAACAGGTGGCGCAGTCAACCAAAGTTCAAAATAAAGAAGCGCAAGAAACCATGAGCAGAGTTTCAGAAATGGGTGCAACTGGTGCGAAGGTTGTGGCAACAGCGCGTGAACAAGGTTCGATGGTATCTAAAGTATCAACTGCTATCTCTGCCATTTCAAGCGCGGTGGACAGCATGAACAAAGCCGTTTCACAAGCGACTCAATACGGCAAAGCCTCATTATTAGCCGCCGAAGAAGGCAAACGCTCAGTGGCATCAACGGTGGAGGGGATGCAGGCGATTGCCGAATCTTCCGAACAAATCTCCGACATCATCGGTGTAATTACCGAAATTGCCGAACAAACCAACTTGTTAGCGTTAAACGCGGCAATCGAAGCGGCAAGAGCAGGGGCGCATGGTAAAGGTTTCGCGGTGGTGGCCGACGAGGTGGGTAAACTCGCGCAACGCTCTTCAGAGGCGGCAAAAGAAATTACCCAGTTAATTAAAGACTCATCAAACCGCGTTGAAGAAGGTACAAAACTGACGGGTGAATCTCAAAAATCGTTGATTAAAATTGACGAAGGTGGTCGAGTCAACATGCAAGCCATTGAAGAAATTGAAAAAACAGCCGTAGTGTTAGTATCGGGTACAGCGCAAGTACAAAGCTTAATGACCGACTTGAACACCCTAGCCGAACAAATCGCGGGGATGGCGGGTGAACAAGGGGCGCGGCGTTCAGCGGCGGAAACTGCCTTGAACTTACTTTTGGAAGAATCCAATAAAATCGCCCAGTTAGTTGAAGGCGCGAACAAAGGGGCGCAAGAAGTAGGACAAGAAATGAACGGCGTGGTGGCGCGTACAGGTGAGATGTCCTCAATGACCTCAGAACAAGCAGTACGCTCCAAAAAAGTAATGGAGATTTCTAATGAATCCGCAAAAGCCGCCGAACAAACCGCTGAAGGTGCGGGCGTGGTTGTGGGTATTACCGAAGGCTTGCAAAACCTATCACAAGAACTGACTACTCAGGTAAAACAATTCAAAATTTAATTATGTTTTTAATTGTTTGAATCAGGATTTACAGGATTATTTAATAACTGAAATTACGCAAGGTTATTAAAAACAGCATTGTAGGGGCGAATTTATTCGCTTTTTGGTCGCAAAAGGCGAATAAATTCGCGCCCCTACAATTGCTTTATAATTCAGACAATAAAAACCTATTAATTGATTGACTGTAGTTATTTTAAAATAGCAATTATTTTGAGGAATATGACTTGTGACAGATAAATACACCATAACAAAAGCCGATGCTGAAAAAGAACAGCTTATTCAATTAGTCGGCTTTAAAATCGGTAAAGAAACCTTTGGCGTGGACATATTAATGGTGCAAGAAATTATTCGCTCCGCGCCTATTACCCACGTCCCTAATTCACCTGAATTTGTCGAAGGGGTTATTAATTTACGCGGTAGTATTATTCCCGTGATTGATTTGCGCAAACGCCTTGATTTACACACTGCCAATTATGCCAAAGAAAAAGATTGGATTTTAATACTTGATATTATGGGCAGAATTACAGGTTTTATTGTCGATTTAGTCACCGAGGTAATTAAAGTACAAGAAGACAGTATTGAGCCACCGCCTGAAATTATTGTGGCAGGATTGCATAGTCAATATATTCGTGGCGTGTGTGAAATCGACAAAGAATTATTAATTCTTTTAGATTTTAATCGGATTTTATTAATCGATGAATTAAAAAAGTTGAAATCGATTAATATGAATGAATCTAGCAACAACGCCAATTCATAAAAATTGCAACATTAATAATTAACTGCTTGGAATGCAAACCTAGATTTGCATTCCATTATTAATGGTCGCAAAAAATCTATCACTTAAGTTTATAAAAACCAATACTGCACAAAAGGTACTAGCTATGCGTATTTTAATTGTTGATGATTCGGCAATGATGCGAAAAATGATTGCCAAAGTATTATCAACGCGTGGTAATCATACTATTGTAGGTGAGGCAAAAGACGGACTGGAAGCCTTAGAACAATATAAAGCCTTAAAACCCGATTTAGTGACAATGGATATTACTATGGACCCTATGGACGGATTAACGGCGGCTAGAGAAATTTTATTATATGACAGCAAAGCCCATATTGTTTTTCTCTCCAATTTAGACAAAGACAAATATAACGAAGATATTAAAAATATCGGCGCGGTAGGTTTTGTCAATAAACACAAATCTCAAGATATTCTTGATATTATCAACGGCTAAATAGGGTCTTTTTATGATTGATTTATCCCTACTTGAAGATTTTATTAGCGGGGCTGGCGAAAGCCTAGATGAAATGGAAACCGCTCTGCTTGAATTGGAAATCAATCCCAATCATGACGAGTTATTTCATACCATTTTTCGCGCTATACACACCATTAAGGGAGCGGCGCAATTTGTCGGTTTAGACAAAGTGTCGGCGTTGAGTCATGTATTAGAAGATTTACTGGATTTACTCAGAGAAAATAAAAAACAAGTCAGCCCAGAGATTATCGAACTCTTAATTCAAACCAAAGACCGTATTAGTACCTTAGTTGCTGATTTGGCTAAAACACAATCAGAAATTACCGAAGTTGATGATTTAATCGAAAAAATTAAAAGTCATTTAGAAGAAACTGCGCCTGTTATCCATGACAGTACGCCACAAGATAATGAAGAGGAATTAGATTTAGCGGCTTTTTTAAATGCTAATGAATCCAAAGAAGAGGAATTAGATTTAGCCTCTTTTTTAAATACTCATGAATCTAAAGAAGAAGAATTAGATTTAGCCTCTTTTTTAAATGCTAGTGAATCCAAAGAAGAGGAATTAGACTTAGCTTCTTTTTTAAATGCCAGTGAATCCAAAGAAGAAGAATTAGATTTAGCAACCTTTTTAGCAAATGATTTGCACAATGATAATGCTACATTGGAGGACTTTTTAAAAGAAGATAGCCAATTAGTTGAACCCGTAATTGAAAACGAAGCTACTGCCACTGATGATTTTATTGAAGAACATGATCAAGAATTATTTGCTATTTATCTACAACAATTAGCTGAAAAAACCGATGCTTTACATGAACTCAGTCAGCAATTAGTATCCTCAGAAGATAAAGCCAGTTTATTAAATACTGCTATTGAATTAGTAGAAAATCTTAAATTTTCTGCCAATTATATGGGCTATGAAAAACTGGTGCGTATATATAACGAGTGGCTTAATGAAATCAGTGATGCGCAAGAAAGCTTAGCACTTAATAGCGCAGTATCTTGGGCTTTCATGAGCGCGTATTTGCAACAATTACAACAACAGTTTCCACAATTAGCACACAAAGATTTTAACACTGCGCCACTCGCAAACGTTGAAATAACAACTGTTTCTGATAATACAGATGAAAACAATAATGCTGATTTAGCCTTTATTACTGAATTATTGCCTGAAAACAATACTATTAATACGCAAGAAACTGTTGTAATTGACAATGCGCCAAAAGAACAAGTTATTGATGTATTAGAAGATGAAGAGCATTTATTTACTAAATTAAGTCACGCTTTTGATAATTCCATTGCGCGGAGTATTACCGCTGAGCCTATTAATGAAATGTTTAGTGCTTTGCTTAATTTAAATAATGAACAAAAAAGCAAAGATACACTACCACCATTAAGAATAAAAACCTTAGAAGAGGCTAATCAAGAACCCGAACCGATTAGTCCTTTAGTATTACAAGCCAATACCGAAAAACCCGTTATTGAAATAACGCGCAATGAAATAGAAGAAACTCAGTCAAGTAATACTGAGAAAACGCCTGTTGTCAATACTGCTGATAAAGCCTTAAAACGCAGTATTCGCGTTGATGCCGATAAAATTGATTCTTTAATGAATCAAGTCGGTGAATTAATTGTGGATAGAGCCTATTTCTTTCAATTGGCAAATGAAATTAATGAATTGCAACGTTATTTAAAAGAAATAGGACTGGCGCAAAAAGATTTAAAACCTGTGAGAACTTTTGCGTATCGTTTTAGTGAAGCCATTATCTCTTTAGGTCGCACTTCTAATGAATTACAAGAAGGGGTAATGAAAATTAGAATGTTGCCAATTGCGCAATTATTCAATCGTTATCCACGTTTGGTTCATGATTTAGCCCATACTAATAATAAAAAAGTACAATTAGAAATTAGAGGTGAAGAAACTGAACTCGATAAAATGATTATCGAAGAAATATCAGACCCCTTAATTCACATGATTAGAAATGCTATTGGTCATGGTATTGAATCTGCTGAAATACGCAAACAAAAAGGTAAGCCCGAAATTGGTACTTTAATTTTAGAAGCCTATCATGAAAGTAATCATATCGTCATTGAAGTCACCGATGATGGCAGAGGCGTAGATATTGATAATATTAAATTAAAAGCCCAAGAAATGGCTTTATTTAGTAGTGAAGAATTAAATCGCATGTCTGCTGATGATTTAACCCGTTTTATTATGCTCCCTGGATTTTCGACGGCTAAAGAAATTAGTAGCACCTCGGGTCGTGGCGTAGGCATGGATGTGGTTAAAAAGAATATTGAGAAATTAAACGGTACTATTGAAGTGGAATCAAAATTGGGCGTAGAAACCAAAATACGTCTCAAAATTCCATTAACTTTAGCGATTATTCAAGCCCTTTTAGTGCGTGTCGGTGAAGATTCTTTTACGATTCCCTTAGCGAATGTTGAAGAAACCCTGCGGGTTAATGCCCATGAAATTTCTTTATTAGAAGATACTGAGGTGATGTATTTACGCGGTAAAACCCTGCCTATTTTTAGATTATCAGTTTTATTTAATGTTGCCTCTTCTCAAGAAGATAAACAGGGTAATTTCTTTGTGGTAGTCGTTAATACGGGTAATCAAAAAATTGGTTTAATGGTCGATGCCTTATTAGGACAAGAAGAAGTGGTAATAAAACCCTTAGTTGATTATTTACACGAACAAAATTGTTTTTCAGGGGCGACTATTATTGGTGATGGCAGAATTTCTTTAATTTTGGATGTTTATGAATTAGTGAATATGGCAACCAATAAACAAATTAAACGCCACCAAGAGCAAGAAAAGAAATCGCTGGCTTCTTTAGAAAATCACGATTAATTAGTTGGAATTCAAAACATGTTTTGAATTCCTGATAGTTTTTAATCCTATTGAATTGAAAGCCTTATAATTCAAACTCTATATTGTTGCCAGCGGAGTTTTTGTGAAAAAAATAAAAGTATTAGTCGTTGACGATGCCAGCTTTATGATTAAAGCCGTTAGCGAGATATTAAATTCAGACCCCGATATTGAAGTAATAGGTTCTGCAAAAAATGGTCAATTAGCCATAGAAAAAATCAAAGAACTCAAACCCGATGTGATTACCTTAGACGTAGATATGCCCGTCATGGACGGTCTGCGTGCGACGCGTCATATTATGCTCGAATGCCCCGTACCTATAGTGATGCTCAGCTCTTTATTTTCTAATGGCACGATTACTTTTGAAGCCCTGCGTTTGGGAGTGGTTGATTTTCTGCCCAAACCCTCTGGGGCTATTTCGCAAGATATTCATACCGCAAAACAACAAATTATTGACCGCATTAAAACCGCCGTATCGGTCGATATTGCCAATATTCACAGAATTAAAGTGAATACTATAAGTAGTAATAATAAGCTTGATAATTATTATGCTTTTCAAACTTTAGAATACTTATTATTAATTGGTACAAATTTAGGCGGCCCTAATACCAGTATTAATATTTTTTCCAAGCTTTCACCAAAATTAGCCACAGCGGCAATTATGGTACAAGAAATATCCCCCAAAATATTAACTGCTTTTGTTGAAGAGTTTAATAAATATACCCTGTGGGATATTCGAGTGGCTAGTGATAACGCAATTTTAGAAGCTGGCGTTTGTTATATTGCCTCTAATGAATATAATCTCAGCGTTATTATGAATAATAATAATGAAATTTGTTTAAAAATCAGCCAATCTACTAGCAAACCACTCAATCAATTATTCAGTTCAGCCGCTAAAATATTTGGCGCAAATACTATCGGTGTATTACTTACAGGGATTGGTGACGATGGTTCTGAGGGTTTTAGAACTATTAAAAATAATGCAGGTACTACCCTAGCACAAGAAAGTAATACTTGCGTCTATCCTAATTTAACCCAATGCGCCATTGAACAAGGTTTAGTGGATACTATATTGAGTGATAAACAATTACCCTGTGGTATTGAAAACTTAATTAAAGAACATACAAACGTTTAGCTTAAAGCGTAATACTGGAGTTTTTATGATTATTAGCTGTGATAAATGTAACGCTAAGCTACAACTCGATGACCATTTAATTAAAAAAAATTTTTTTAAAGTTAAATGCTCAAAATGCCAACATATTTTCCCTGTAGATTTATCTTCTAAAGAAGAAGTCTATGAATTAAAAGCTTCTATTGAAATAGCTGAAAAAAAAGTAATCGCGCTCTGTAATCAAAAAGGCGGTGTGGCTAAAACCTCAAGTTGTTTAAATTTAGGCGTGGGTTTATCGTTTTTAGGTAAAAAAGTATTATTGATCGATTTTGACGCGCAAGCCAATTTAAGTTTATTAGTAGGTAAAAAGAATGAAGATTCTTTTTATGAAATTGCTCAAGGAAAAACTACAACCTTAAAAACCATTAAAAATATTTATCCTAATTTATGGTTATTACCCGCCAATAACCGCATTAATTTACTTGCCAAACAAGCCTTGCAACAACCTAAAGAATTCGGATTATTTCTACGCAATTTATTAAAACCCATTAAAGAACATTTTGATTGTATTTTAATTGATACCCCGCCTTCAATAAAATTCTTTACCCCTCATGCTTTACTTGCTAGCGATTTAGTAATTATTCCCACCCAATGTGAATTTTTAGCGATGAATGGTGTGATGCAAATGGAAACCGTTATTCAAGCCATTAGTCCCAATTATCCTTTAGATTATCGTATTTTAATGACCCTTTATGATGAAAAAAACACCGCCTCTAAAGTGATTTATAATAAATTAAAAGAACGTTATAACGATAAATTATTATCTACTTTTATTAGTCTTGACCATAAAATGCAGGAATCACAAATTGTTAATGAACCCTTATTGTATTATGCTAAAAATAGTCCCGCCGCTTTGCAATACGCGCAGTTAGCCAAACAAGTTGAACTATTATTAGCGCAATAGGAAAACAACACTTATGTTATATAAAAAAACCTTATTACCTTTACTAACCCTTTTTATTGTTTTATTAATATGGGAATTAATCACCCGCTTTAGTGGTTGGAGCAGTCATGTATTTCCCAGTCCTAGTACAGTATTGAAGAGTTTAATTGAATTAATAGCTAATGGCACTTTATTAAAAAATACTGTTGCGAGTTTATTTAGAGTCAGTATTGGTTTTTCATTAGCGGTTATTTTAGGCGTTCCCATAGGTATTATTTTAGGTAGAATAGAAAACCTTAAATTATTATTCAATCCATTAATACAGTTTTTAAGACCTATTTCGCCGCTGGCATGGATTCCATTAGCCATGCTTTGGTTTGGTTTAGGCGACCCCCCTGCGATTTTTTTAATATTTCTGGCCAGTTTTTTTCCTATGGTAGTATCAACCAGTGTTGCCGTAGAAAGTATTAAACCTACTTATTTTCAAGTGGCGGCTAATTTTAATTTTAGTAGATTAGAAGTATTAACCAAAATTATTATTCCCGCCATTACCCCGCAAGTGATTACCGCTTTACGCATGACTATTGCCATTGCATGGCTAGTGGTGGTTGCCGCTGAAATGATTGCAGTACAATCAGGCTTGGGTTATTTAATATTAGATGCCAGAAACGCCTTGCGTATGGATTATGTCATGGTAGGCATGATAATTATTGGACTTATTGGCTTATTATTAGATTTTATTATGCGTAGTTTAGGCAATATTGAATCCACCGCATGGGGACGGCTAGGTAAATAATGAGCATTATTAAAATTAATGATTTAAAAAAGTCCTTTACTGAAAAAAGACGTATTAAGCGCAGTTATGAACGTTTTAATACCGCAGACACAGGCGATGAAATTCTAGTTTTAGATAATATTAATTTAGAATTTGCTGAAGGTGAATTAGTTTGTATTTTAGGCCCTTCGGGTTGTGGTAAATCCACATTATTGCGTATGATTGCGGGTTTTGATCATCCCAATAGTGGACAAGTATTCATTGATAATACCCCTGTAAAAGGCCCGCGAGCCGATAGTATTTTTGTATTTCAACACAGCGGTTTATTACCGTGGATGACCGTTTGGGAAAATATTGAATTAGGTTTGCGCCATGATAGCGATGTACAAAAAAAACGCGATACTATTAAAGAATATATTGCTATGGTCGAACTCACAGGTTTTGAAGGGCATTATCCCCATCAATTATCAGGCGGTATGCTCCGCCGTGCTGAATTAGCGCGGGCATTAGCGGTTAATCCTAATACTTTAATTATGGATGAGCCTTTTAGTGGATTGGATTTTTTAACCCACATGAAAGTGCGTGAAGAAGTAGTTAATATGCACGAGTTTATTCAAAAAACCACTTTAGTAGTGACTCATGATATTGATGACGCATTAATTATGGGTGATAGAGTGATTATTATGAGCGGTAGACCCTCACAAGTAAAACTCGATGTTAAATTACCTTACGGCCGGCCGCGTGATATATTAAAAACCCCCGAGTTATTAGAATTGCGTGATGAAATATTCTTTATGTTAGGGGTGAGTTATGTGGTCTAAAATTGGCTTACCTTGGCGCATTGTTATTATTAGTATTAGCTGGCTAGTCTTTATTTCTTTTGCCCATTATCGCCTAAATTTTGACCACGGTAGTAAAAAAACTATTTACATGGGTTATATGCCCGTTATTTCTAATTTAGCCGCGCCATTATTGGATTATTCGAGTAAAGAACGCGAAGATGTGCGTTTTAAAGCCTTAAAATTCGCTTCCTTTTCTGAAATGGGCGAATCTTTGCGTAATGGTAAAATTGATGCCGCTTTTATTATCGCGCCTTTATCGATTGTTTTAAAAGAGCAAGGCGAAGATATTAAAGTTATTTATATTGGTAATCGTCATGAAAGTACCTTAGTGACGCGGCGTAGTGCCAAAATTCGTTCTTTGAGTGATTTAGCAGGTAATAAGGTTGCTGTGCCTTCGCGTTTTTCAGGCCATAATATAACGCTACGCAAATTAATTAAAAAACAAGGCTTAGAAGGTCAAATTAATATTGTAGAAATGAATCCCCCTGATATGGCGGCGGCATTATCCAGTGGCGCGTTAGATGCCTATTTTGTCGGAGAACCTTTTGCGGCGCGTTCTTTAGTCGCGGGTGAATCGGATGTTTTATATTATGTTGAACAAATAGCTGAACATTTTATTTGTAATTTAATGATTGTCAGAAATGACTTTATTAAAAAAGACCCCGAGACAGTTAAAATGTTAATCAACGCGGCGGCGCGTTCGGGTATTTGGGCTAAAAATCATCCTGATAAAACCATTGAAATAGCCGCTAGTTATTGGAATCAACCGCAAGATTTAGTGCGTTATGCTTTAACCACACCTAAAAATAGAATCCTATTTGATTACTATCAACCTAAAATGACTGAAATGCAGGCAATTGCCGATGATATGTTAGCTTTGAATTTAATTAAAACTAATAATATTGATGGTTTAGTTGATGACCAATTTGCTAAAGCGGTCAATTTTGAAGGTATTAACGACGATAGTCGTAGTATTTTTATTAATCCTTAAAATATAAGCCTCTTTGCGATAACTAATCGCGCCATTAAACCTCGCGACAATCAGAGTACAAACTTAGGTTTGTACTCCAACATGTAAAACTTAATTATTTAAAATCAAGTCGCAACAAGTCAAATTAATACTCTGCTACCTGCCCACTGAAATAAATACCACCATCCAAACTACCACGCGTTTGAATATAATAGATTAATAATTGTCTAATAAATTTAGGGTTTGATAATTATCAAGTCTGTTATTATTAAAACGCAAATTTATTATGACTAATCAATATAAGAATAATCCTGTGTTGTCTACCAATTTTTCTATGCCTTATGTGCATGAATTAATGTCACCGATAAAATCGATTGAAATAGAAACTCAGGTTTTAGATGTTTTAACATTATTTGACATTTATAGCGAAGTACATGCTTTAGCCATACACGAGCAAAGTAATATTGTGGGTATTATCACGCGTAGTCATTATTTATATAAAATGCCACGACTATTAGTTACCCAGATTTTTAAGCATAGTAGTCTAAAAAGCTTTTTGACCACTGACACAAAAAGTTTTGCTATTTCATTAGTTGCCGATGTCGATGATCGCATTGATCAAATTGTTTTGGAGTTATTAACGTTTGATTTAAAAATTGAATTATTACCTGTTAAGAATAAACAGGGGATTATTATTGGTATTGTTAAATTAAGTGACTTAGAATTAAAACTGTTTGAAGCGCAAATGCAACTGATTCAACAAATGACTCAAACCAGTGCGCGTTTACGAAATGAAGTTGAAATTGCCGCTATTTTACAAAGAAATTCATTAACTATTGGTAATATTAATTTATTAGGGGTACGCGGTTTAGTTACTTTAGTGACCAGTAGTGAAATTGGTGGCGATTTTTGCGATTATTACACGGTTAATAATCGTTGGTTAATTCTCTTAGTTGGTGATGTGAGTGGTCATGGAGTGGCTTCAGGCACTATTGTCAGTGTTGCTAAAGCAATAGTGAGTTTATTAGAACGTGACCGCGAAATAGAACCATCTAATATTCTTAGTCATTTAAATACTGCTATTTTTAAAACTGCGAAACAATCATTATTAATGACAATGCTGGTTTTATGTATTGACACGCAAACAAAGCAGGTATTTTATGCTAATGCGGGACATCAATTTCCTTATTTATATCGCTCAATGAATAAGCAATTATTGATGTTAGAAGAATCCGTAGGCTTACCTTTAGGAACTCAAGAAACTATACATTATGAGCAGTATTTTACTACAATCAATAATGGCGATTGTTTATTTATTTATACTGACGCATTAGTTGAAGAAGAGAATTCACAAGGGGAATGTTTTGGTTATGATAGATTAGAAGATGTGCTTAAAGAACACATTAGAAAAGAGCCTGAGTATTTACGCGATATAATATTAGAACGCTTTAGTTCACATATTGAACGTTGTGAATTTAGTGATGATGTAACGCTGTGTCATCTTGAGTTTAATAGTATCTACGGGTAGTGCATTAGCAGAATTTAAATATTTTAAGGGAGTACAAAATTATGATTTTGTACTCCCTTTTTTTGATAGTGCGTGCAATTATTAACTTATTGCGTTAAATGTTTTAACCATACTTCAACGCGACGGTTATCTTTTAAAACTTCAGGTGAATTTTCTACAGGGTTTAATAATAAAGCAGGTTCTTCACCAAATCCCGCCACTTCTATTTGTGTAATCGCCTGTGTTTTTAATACATCAGCAACATATTGCGCTCTTGCAACAGAAAGATTCAAATTAGTAGCAGGTTCACCACGCGAATCGCTAAAACCTACTAAAACCACAGTGGTGTTTTTATTGCGCGGTTCTTTGAGTGTTTGTACTAAACGTCCTAAATCAATCAAACTTTTGTTATCCAACTGTCCCGAACCTGCTTCAAAGCGTAAGTTATAAGGCGTTTCGGTACGGTCGCTATTGCGAATTAAGGTCTTATAGCCCTCAGGGATTTTGGGATTGTCTAACAATTGTTGTTTGATGCTACTGGCTTGAGTTGCGGTTTGTTCACCTGTCGAGGTCGCACTCACTAAATGGCTTTGTACTACCATAGTCTGACCTATTGAAGACAAAGCGAGTGAGATAAATTGCCCAACTAAAGGACTTTTCTTTTCGGGTGTGTACAAATACAAATTTCGCGTCAGCGGATACTCGCCCGTTTTAATAGAAAACTCGGTCAATTCAATAAATGCGCCACTACCACGGCTCATGCGTAAAGGGCGGCTGGAATTTGCCGACTGTGACCAGAAGGTAATCGAACCATAGCCGATACCATTGGGATCGGAAGCCAAAGCCTCTTGCATATCGACAAACGTATCGATTGTTTTGATATAAGTCGAAGCAATATCCAAATCGACATTGCCAAATACGCTTTGCTTGATGAAATCATAAGTGCCATCGCCTTGGCGGCAATGGGCGCAGTACAGTTTAATTGCGCCTGCTTTGCCTTGAATGGGTTTGCCATCGGCATCCACGCCATGCACTTCACTCCAATCCGACACTTCATGCAAATAGATACGGCGCACTTCATCGAGCGTCAAGCCAACAAGGGGATTGGATGGATTCACATAAATACCGACCCCGTCTAAGGCAACGACATGCTCATTGAGTGGTGATGTCATATCGCCCGAACCCGCCGCTTTCAGCTTGGTAATTTCGCCTGCATTGATACGACGCGCCGCCATGCCTATATCGGCAAATTTCTTTTCTAAGCCCACATGTTTAAAGGCTTGTGATTCGGTAAAGGCAGAAAAGCTACCATAAGAAATAATCTCTATCGCTTCACGTTCACCGCTGGGCGTACCTTGTCCGACTAGGTGTAGCACTTCATTGGCAACTTTTACTTTTTCTATAGCATGGTGACCACGCCGCTCCAAAAAATATTCTACTAGTTTGGGAATATAGTTTGTACCCAGCACTGACGCACCATGCAGTCTTAAAATGATTTTAGGCTCAGCTTTATTGGGCGTGGTAGCGGGTGATTGCGGCGATGTTGCCTGATTGTTATCGCCCGTAAAACTTTCTCTTACGGCTTTGATGGTTTCAACAATAGAGGAAGGCTGCTCTTTGGCTATTGCCACTGAAGGCAATGCCACCATGATTGCTACGCTCAACAAAAACTCTATCATTAATGTAACGTTCCATAGGCGATACATTTTTATAGCGTTCAACATAAAAACTCTCTTAGTTATACTCATTTGTTATTTCCTAAAATATGCACAAGCGACAAATATTAATTTTAATCCTTTAAGGTTTGGTTTTTCCCTTAGTTGTCGTTTCGGTCTTTTTATCAGACTTGTCTTGCGCGTTGTTATCTGTCGCCTCAGTATTGGGATTTTCGCCTTGTTTGAGCAGTTTTATAACCTCTTCTAATTGTTTTGAGGTTTCTTTTACATTCGGTTTTGAGGAATCTTCTGCGGGTGTCGCGCCTACAGATTGCCAGCCAATGACAGCCGACAACATGCCACAACAGCAAACGGTTAGCTTGAATTTATTACATCTCATAGAGTAGTTTCTCTTAAAGTTTAGTATTTTGTTGGAGAAATTGAGGAGGTGGGGCGTTTATAAAAGCGTTGCGTAACGGTCGTACAACAAGGTCAACATATCAACCTCTTCTCGCGCCATTGGAATCCAGCCTTGTAAATCAAGCTCTTTTAAAATATCACTGCCCACAGGACTGTCTTGCATTTCAGTAAAAATATTGCTCAGTAACTCGTGCGAATCAAGCAAGCTGGGCGCGGCGCAAAGCATGGGATAAGCAAACTGGGTTTGACTGGTTTCTAAAACGCGAGTATCGCGGCGGCTGAGTTCGGAGAGTTCACGGTAGGTTTTATGCGACATGAGCAATATATCGGCTTGACCGCGCAATAACTGCATTAAGGCTTTGATGTCATTGCCTGAAAATTCAAATTGCAATTGAGACGAGTCCAGCCCAGATTCATCGCACAAATAGCGTCCTAACAGGTAAATAAAACTATTGCGTGAGGCGGTAATCACCTTAGCACCTGCAAAATCGAGCCAATCTTTGCGTTCATCCAAAGCCCTTACCACAATGACAACTTCTTTGGCCTCATCCATAGGTCTGGCTAGTGCTTGATAACCGCGCTCACGCAATAAATAACAAGCCTCAAAAGGTTTGACAAACATCAAATGAGCATCGGCTGTATTGATGTCAAAAGTGTTGGCAGGTGGCGCAACATTGACGCGGACATTACGTCCTAACTGGCGTTGTAGATAATTATTGAACAAAAACCAACCATTCATTTGATTGATGCTTTGCGCGTACACCTGAAACAATAAGCGACTAGAAGCTGATTGCTCAGTTGTAGCCAAGCTGACAGATTCTATAGTTTTAGCGGTAGTCTCTTTTTCTTGCAGTGTTTGCCGCTGAGAGGCATTGTCTTTTTCGGCATTGCTAAAATAGCGATTTAAGCCCGTCATCTTAAATAATACGCTAATCATACGATTAACATTGACTACCTCGACACCAATATCTTTAGCGTGCCACGCATTTAACAAACGTAAAAATTGTGCAAGCCCCATTGAGTTGACTTGAACCACTTGTGCAAAATCCAAAATCATTTTCGAGCCGGGTTCAATGTTTAGTAGCGGTTGCAACGCTGTTGCCGAATGTGCATCCATAGTGCCTGCCAAAGCAAAACCATGTGTCGCATCTGAGGGAATGGCTTGCAAGGTGGTAATAGTAAATCCTAACATAACGCCTCCATATACGCGTCTTTGTTCAAAATAGTTTCTAATTCAACATCTTGTTTATTTAATTCGCAGTATTCGTCTGTTTCAGTGTGATATAAAAATTGAAATCCCGATACATTGTCCAATTCTAATGCTTGCCCTAAATGCCACAATACGGTCACTTGGGTTTTACGGCGCGGTAAAACTCGAATTTGCAGATAATCACTGAGTTTCCATGTCAAAAATAGTCCCGCGCCACCGACACCCGCTTGTAGTCCGCGCAATTGCTCATTGAGTGCTAAACGCCGTAAAAAGACCTCAGGTGTGAGCGTTCCCCATAAATCAGTCACCATCAAACCTAACCACTCGTCATTGAGGGCAAAATCGAGTTGTATGCCTTCAGAATAAGACACTTCACGCTCACTGGCTTTGAGGTAAAGCGGCTGATTACTCAAATCACGCGGCGCGGCATATAAGGCATTTTCAATTAATTCATCGACAAGCAGTAGTAAGGTGTCGGCGTGTTCGCGGCTAATTTGCACTTGACTTTGCAATAAGCCCGCAATTTCCATTTTGATAAATTCTTTTTCATCGCTGTGACTGAGCGGGAATTGGCGTTGCAAGCTGCATTTACCCATTAAGCGATATAAATCTTCACTAGCGGCAAGGTGATGTTGTGCGAGTAATTTAGGTAAACCCAAAACCTGCGAAACACTGGCATCAATGGGCAGTACGCGACGAATACCATCTAAGCAAAAGCGCGCTAATAAATCAGTAAAGGGCTGTTTTGCTAAAAACACCACATATTGCCGTGCGACATAGCTATCGACCAAATTACCGCCTAAACGGTAGGTTTCATCACTTAAGCGTAATAAAGTATCTTTGTCTGCTGGCGCGTTGACCAACGCGCCTTCATCGCCTGTGCAGTAACAGCTAAAATCTAATACCAGTAAGGTGACATCGTCACTCAATGCCACAGAGCCGCAATGTTGTTCTAAGACGTTTTGTATCCAATAAACGGTCTCATCACAACTCATCGTGCCATAGTCATCTAATATTTTTTCCAGTTGCTCAAAGCCCAATTGCTCACCTGTGGGCGAGCGTTCTTCTACTAAACCATCGGTATATAAAAATAAACGCTCGCCTAGCTGCATTTCAAGCGTTGTATTTTGATATTCAGCCTCAGCCACCCGCCCTAAGGGTACGCCGACATTTTCTATGGCTTGCCAAATAAAATGCTCAGCGTCTTTAGAGCGCAAATAGGGAAAAACATGCCCCGCGCTGGCGTAACGCAATAATCCTGTCGCGCTATCCAAACATAAACAACCCATGGTCATAAACATACTTTCGTGGGTGCTAGTCAGTAACGCGTGATTAATAAAACTTAAAATACGCGCGGGGTCGGTTTCACCATGTTCAGATAGGTGGCGCACCGCAATTTTGGCACAACTCACCAGCGAACCCGCCGCCACGCCATGACCGCTAGCATCGGCAACAATCACTACCGCATAATGACCATCCACGCTGTAATAATCATAATAATCACCGCCCACCTCAGTACAAGTCGTCAAAATAGCACTGCCTGTGACACCGGGTAACATAATTTGCGGGGGCGGTAATAATGAACGTTGCAAGCGTGCGGCATGCGTTACCTCTTCATGCAAGCGTTCACTTAAAGTGCGTGTTTCATTCAATGCTGCTTCTAAAGAAAGCGCGGCGGCTTTTAAATCGGTTAAATCAACGCCTGTCACCATTAACAACAGGGTTCGACCACTTTCGGGGTCACACACAGGCGTAAAGTGCCAACGTACCGCTAAAATTGAACCTGTACGCGTTACAAAAGTACTTTCAAATTCCTCAACATTTTGCGCTTTTGCTAATTCAGCGCGTAACCTCAAAAACCGTGCGTGTTGCTCTTGGGGTAGAAAATACTGGGCAAAATCACTCCCCATAATGTCTTGATAAGACCAGCCTGTTTTGTATTCACTATAACGATTAAACAAAACAATACGCCCCTGATTATCTAATCCCATAACAAAAGCTTGCGCGGTGGCAACAATATTTTGGCTCAAAGCGGCTTGTTGTTGTAAAAACACAGCGGTTTTTCGTACCCTGCCAATGGTGGGACGAAATATCCACACAATTTCCAACACCAAAACTAGCAAAGTACCCAAAGCGACATAGGTTTCAATTTCAATCGCTCGGTAAATTTTACTTACCCCCGCCTCTTCATAAACTTTACTCAACGCACGCAAAGCTGGGGCTAAATCATCTGTGGCAACAAATAGTTGCTCAATATCGGCGACCAAGGTATCACCACTCGCAAACTGGGTCATATCCAGCAAACGTTGCACCAAACTCTGAAAAACCAAAAATCGTTGATTTAGCCTATAAGGTTCATTGACAAAAATCTCCATAGCCAAAGGAAGCTGACTACCCTCTATTTTTCCGTCTCGCAAAACGGCGTGTTGGTTGGCTAATTCATCTATGATTTGTCGTAGACGTTCACGAGTCACATTACGCTCAGTCTCGGCTATGGGTAAGGTTAAACGCGTAGACAATCGCCCTGCTTGTTCGACTAGGGTTAATTGACGCGCACTGGTTTGAACTAAAGCACCATTATTTTCGTTAAGAAAATTCAAATTAATGACAATTAGATAAGAGGTTACTGACAAACCTGCAATTAAAGTGACTGCAATGCCATAACGTAACCACAAATGCTTGGTGAGTTGACGTATTTGTTGCACATCTGCATTTGTTTGTAACGGTAAAAGCAGTTGTGTGAAATCGACTATAGACGAAATATCGTTTTTAATCTTTTTGGAAAAATAGCGACCTATTTTCATAGTCGTCTCCCTGTGTTTATTTAAATAATATGACCAACTATTATTAAAACGCTCAGCTAAGTAAAATGTCAATCAAACCAATAAGGAATTAGAAATAGATGCTTTAAAATATCTAATAAATTAATTATCTACACATTAGCTACGAATACTTAACTATGTCAAATAACCTATATCATTGTGTGAAATGACACAGTTTTAAAATTTAAGTGTTTTAATAACTCAAGTTACGCAAACTTAGTGGAATAGGGTATTTAAAACCACGCGGGAGTTCAAAGCTTGCTTTGTACTTTGTTGTTTTAGGTCACAAAGCAAGCTTTGGACTCCATTACACTGCGTAACTTGAGTTAATAATTCAAAAGAATAGTGCGCATATTATCAATAAAAAATAAAACTATTTTTATTTATTGCCTACGTTTTTTGCGTTATTACCTACGTTTTTTGCGTAACTTGAGTTATTAAACCAAGGCTTTTAAAGCATCAATCGTTTTATCAATTTGCGCCTCAGTATGCTGACAAGAAATAAAAAAACGTAAGCGTGCATTTTTTTCAGGAACAGCGGGATATAAAATCGGTTGCACATTAATACCACGCTCAAATAAAGCATGAGAAAGCCTAGCCGCACTAGGCGAACTACCTGTAATCGCGGCAATAATGGCAATACCTTGGCTGTGTCCTGTATCGATACCCACCGCTTTAGCTTTGTTTAAAAAATAGCGTGACAAGCTTTGCAAACGCTGTACCCGCTCAGGTTCTTGCCGCAAAATGTTTAACGCCGCCAAAGCAGGGGCGCACACTTGAGGTGCAATACCCACACTGTATAAAAACCCCGGAGCTAAAAACTTTAAATGCTCAACCAACGCGGTTTCACCAGCAATATAACCGCCACATGCCGCTAATGATTTACTAAGCGTTCCCATCCAAATATCCACCGCTTTGCCTTCAATACCAAAATGCTCGCGTATGCCTAAACCTGTTTCGCCCATCACCCCAAACGAATGCGCTTCATCGACCATTAAAAACGCGCCGTGCTTTTGTTTAATTTCAATAAATTTAGGTAAATCAGGATAATCACCATCCATACTATATAAACCTTCAATGACAATTAATACCCGTTCATAATGTCTGCGTTGCGCGCTTAATAATATATCTAATGCCACCCAATCATTATGGGGAAATGATAACCGTTTTGCCCCTGATAATTGCGCCCCGACTAAACTACTATTATGAATTAATTCATCGTGCAGAATTAAATCTTTAGCCCCAAATAAATAACCAATAGTGCTGACATTAGTTGCGTGACCGCTAACAAATACTATCGCATCATCCACGCCATAAGTATCAGCAATAGCAGATTCTAATTCTCGATGAATAGGCCGCTCACCTGAAACTAAACGACTGGCTGATACTGAAGTACCGTAATTATCAATTGCCTGTTTTGCCGCTTGTGAAACGCGTTCATCGCCTGATAATCCTAAATAATTATAACTAGCATAATTAATCATTTCCTTGCCATTAATTATACTAGTCGCACCCGCACAGCCTTCATGAACCCGAAAAAACGGGCTGGCAATACCTAATTGCGCCCCACCTTTATAAATAATTTGTAATTGCTGATAACTAGGATGTTGGTCAAAACGCGTCCACATTTGTGGAATAGCGGTGTTAGTTTGCGTTAATAAAGGATTATTATCACTTTGGCTTTGCGCTGAGGTTTTTTTCAACTTACGTTCTAAGGCTTGTTGAATTAATTTATCTTTGATTTGATTAGAAAGACTGCGGCTGGTCATTGATGAATCCGTTAATTTTATTTGTTTTAGTTTAACTATTAATTATTTAATAGTTTTAGTGTATGACACACAAAAACGACTGGCAGTCCTCAAAGGACTGCCAGTCGTTATATTAGTTTTAGGTAATTATAGGGTTTTAAAAATCATTTAATTACTATCTAAAATTGCACAGAGTTTATTAATGTAGGGGCAAATTATATTTGCCCTTAATAACAAGTCGTTGACAAGGGCGAATATGATTCGCCCCTACAATTACCTATTTTTACTGTAAAAACCCTGTAGTTTAGCTTATTCTATTGTCGGTACATCGCCCGTTATTTTGTACGCACCAATTCTAAATTGGCTTTATAAAATTGCAAAGTAGCATTATTGCTATCGACCAACTGACTTAATAGAGTCACTGCCTGTTCAATAGAATCTATGGCTTTTGTTGATTCTTCCAAAGCATACCACGCCAAACCGATATTATTTAAATCTCTCGCAATATCGGGATGTTTTTCAGCTTCGATTTTTTTATCTATCTCAAATGCCTGTTGATAACACAATAGCGCGTTTTGATAATCAGCCAAACTATACCACGCCCCACCGATATTATTTAAACTCGTAGCTATAATAGGATGCTGTTCACCTAACAGTTTCTTATGAATCACTAAGGCTTGCTGATAATAATCAATGGCTTTTTGATACTCACCTAAACTTTTCCATGCCAAAGCTAGATTATTTAAATTATTAGCGAGCGTATCAGCTTGGGTATTGGGATTTTTTTTAGCTATTTCTAAAGCCTGTTGATAATAATCAATGGCTTTTTGATAGTTAGCTAAATGATACCAAGCTAGAGCCAAATTATTCAAATTCGCGGCAATATTGCTTGGTTGCGCATCAAGGTTTTTTTGATTAATCGCTAAGGCTTGCTCATAATAATTAACCGCTTTTTGATAGTCACCGACACTATCCCACGCTAAACCGAGATTATTTAAACTAGTGGCAATATTGAGATGCTGTTCACCAATATTGTGTTTATCAATTACTAAAGCTTGTTCATAATAACTAATCGCTTTTTGATGATTGCCTAAAATATCCCACGCTGAACCTAAATTATTTAAACTCACCGCGACACTGGGATGCCATTCGCCATAACTTTTTTGCTTAATCGCTAAAGCTTGCTCATAATAACTTATTGCTTGGCTATACTCTTTTAAATTTTGCCATGCTTGCCCTAAATTATTTAAACTAATGGCTACAGTAGGATGGGTTTCACCGACATTTTTTTTCAATAAAGCCAAAGCTTGCTCATAATAAACAATCGCTTGTTTATAATCCCCTGTATTATTTAATTGATAACCCAGTTCATTTAAATATTCGGGATTATCAGGGGCTAATTGCAGTGCTTGTTGATAATAAGTTTTCGCGCTGGCAGTTTCTAATTGTAAGCTTTTAAGCCCTGCCAAAGTAAAATTATCAGCGGCGGTTTGTTTTGTTGATGCTAATTTAGTTTCTAAGGCTTGTTTTAACAGTATTTCTGCCGCATCAAAATCGGCAATTTTTAATAAATCTTCGATTTTTTGGGCAGTTATATCATTACGTTGCGTTAATTGCTGTTGTAATGCTTTATATTTAGTGACTAATTCTTCTAATTGTCGCGCTCTTTGACTGGGTTCTATGGCTTTTGCAGTTAATATTTGATTGAATTTATCAATTATAACTTGCGCGATACCATAATAACTATTGCTATTAATTGAAGCGGTCATGGCAGGGGTTTTATCATCACTGAGACTGCTAACGGTTTTTTTAGGGCTGTGTTTTTTTGCTAAAGCAAACGGTGAAATTAACAGACTGGTGCAACTTAGTAGTAATAAGAGATATTTAAACATGGCGGATTAGTTTTTATGACAAGAGCTGTTTTATAAATAAAGGTTATTTTCTAGCAAAAATGCTATAGTAAACATTATAAATTAGAGCTTATTTTAATTCAAAAGAAGTTAATCTATTTCATAACTATTGCGCTTTTTTGTGTCAGAATCAGGATTCACAGAATTTTCATAATAAATTCTGTGAATCTTTAAATCTTGTAAATCCTGATTCTGATAATAGAATAATTAAAACAAGCTAAGTAGTTAATCTATTTCTATGTTACAGGGTTTTCACAACGATTAGTTATTAAAAGATACGTCATTCCAGCATGGATGCTGGAATCCAGTTACAGGGATGTATTTATAATCGTTACCATCCGTGGTTTCTGGATTTCGGCATCCATGCCGAAATGACGTAATCTAGTAATTGATTTTGATTGAAAACCCTGTAATTCAACCCCCCAAAACCTAATAAATTCTCATGACAACTAATTTTTATAAACCCCTAGCCGATAGAATGCGCCCGCGCCAATTAACTGAATATATCGGACAACAGCATTTATTAGCAACAGGTAAACCTTTATATAACGCCATTAATTCAGGGCGTTTGCATTCCATGATATTGTGGGGTTCAACAGGCACAGGTAAAACCACTTTAGCGCGATTAATTGCCAGCCAATCTAATGCCGAATTTATTGCACTATCGGCAGTATTAGCAGGGGTTAAAGATATTCGTGACGCGGTGGCTATGGCAAAAACTCGCCAGCAAATCGAAAAGCGGCGCACGGTATTATTTATTGATGAAGTGCATCGGTTTAATAAAGCCCAACAAGATGCTTTTTTACCGCATATTGAAGACGGCACTATTTATTTTATTGGCGCGACTACTGAAAATCCCTCGTTTGCCTTAAATAATGCTTTATTATCCAGAGCCAGAGTTTATGTATTAAAAGTTTTATCGATTGATGAATTACTGCTTATTATTAATACTACTCTAAAAGATACTGAGCGCGGTTTAGGACAATGGCAATTAATAATCCCTAACGATATTCAATTACAATTCGCTCAGGCGAGTGATGGTGATGCGCGGCGATTATTAAATTTATTAGAAATAGCCGCTGAATTGGCAAGCTCTATTAATAGCAATACCATTAATGAAAGCATTGCCAGCGAAGTATTAACTAATGGCGTGCGCCGTTTTGATAAAGGCGGTGATGAGTTTTACGCGCAAATATCAGCATTACATAAAGCGGTGCGTGGTAGTTCACCTGATGCGGCTCTTTATTGGTTATGTCGTATGATAGATGGCGGTTGTGATTTGAATTATTTAGCGCGGCGTATTACTCGAATTGCCTCAGAAGATATTGGTAATGCTGACCCACGCGCTTTGCAATTGAGTTTAAATGCGTGGGATTCGGCGCAACGTTTGGGGAGTCCTGAGGGGGAATTAGCTTTGGCGCAAGCGGTAATGTATTTAGCCTGCGCTCCGAAAAGTAATGCAGTCTATATGGCGTATTTACAAGCAATGGCAGATATTAAAAATACGGGTAGTTTAGATGTGCCTTTACATTTAAAACCCGCGCCGACAAAATTAATGAAGAATTTAGATTATGGTAAAGCCTATCGTTATGCTCACGATGAGCCTGAGGCTTATGCTGCTGGTGAAAATTATTTTCCCGAAGAATTAAAAAATACTCAGTATTATTATCCGACTAATCGGGGATTAGAAATTAAAATTAGTGAGAAATTAAAACATTTAAAAGCATTAGATGAAAAGTTTTTAAATGAATAATAGAGAAATAATAAACAAGCTGGAGTGCAATAGCTTTAGCTATTGGCTAATTATCGCATTTTGTAATTGTTACACAGCGGAATCAAAAATCATGATTTTTGACTCCAGTCTATAATCGCGTTTTAATTGCCACTTATTGCAACGCTTTAATAACAACTTGCACCCAATTTAAATCTTTTTGTGCCTGTGCATTTAATTTATCGCTTGCTAATTGCTGCGCAATAATTAAGGCTTGATTAAAATAGTCCAATGCCTTAGCTTTTTGTTTTAATTGCTCATAGAGATTTCCTAGTTTTATATAACTAACCAATAAATCCCGTTGCGCCTGAGCATTATCTTTATCCTGCGTGGCGATTTGCTGTAACAATTTTGATGATTGCTGATAATAGTCTAAGGCTTTGGTGGTATCACCGCGTTTTAAATAAATATCGCCTAATTTATTAAGACTAACCGATAAATCCCGTTGCGCCTCAGTATTATCTTTATCCTGCGTGGCGATTTGCTGTAACAATTTTGATGATTGCTGATAATAATCTAAGGCTTTGCTGGTATCACCGAGTTTTAAATAAATATTGCCTAATTTATTAAGACTAACCGATAAAGCACGTTGCGCTGATATATCACTTTTATCATTACTCGCCAATTTACTTAAAATATCAAACTCCATTTTATAAGCACTTAACGCCTCATTAGATTTTTTTAACACTAAATTAATATCGCCCATTCTCTCATAACTAAAAGCTAAATCCCGTTGCGCCCCAGTATTATCTTTATCCTGCGTGGCGATTTGCTGGAATAATTTTGATGATTGCTCATAATAGTCTAAGGCTTTAGGGGTATCGGCTAATACCTTTAAATAAATATCAGCTACGTTATTATAATTAACGCTTCTTTCTCTTAGTGCTTCATTATCGTTTGGACTTAACGCATAAATTGTATTTAACGCCTTTATATTATATTCTAAAATACCAGCCGTTATAATTGCTGTTTTGGGAATTCTCGCTAAAGCCTCAGGTACTTCATAAGTAAATTGATTAATAACATCTAAGGCTAATTTTTTTTGTTGCTCAGCGCGTTTTGCCTCGCGCTCGGCGGTTTGTTGTTGCCAAAAACTAAACGCCGCCAACGCTGAAATAGACACAGAAAAACTAATTAACGCAATAATAAGCATTCGCCGCCGTTTATTAGCGGTTTTTAATTCTTGTTGTTTTAATGCAATACTATTTTCAATAAACTCAAGTTCTTGTTGATTAAGCTGCTCTTGATAAGTTTTTAACTGCTCTTGGGCATTTACTAATTTCGCGCCACGCAATAATAATTCTTTATCAAAATTCGTTTCCCGCCATTCTTTTTCAGCAGATGTTAATTTATCATGCCATGTTTTAAATTCTCTATTCTCAGTCAACCAGTTTCGCAATAATGCCCAATGTTGAATTAACGCCTCGTGGGCAATATCTATCACATTATTATGCAACACTGCCAGCGCGTCACGTTGTTGCACCGCGCCGCTCACCACTAAACGCGCATTACTCAATATCAATAATACTTGCGTTAATAATGCTTCATTAAGGCGTTGGCTAATTAATTGTTTTTGCGTCACCCGCCGCCGTGTATCTTGTGTGCCTTCACCTAACTGCACCAAACTTAAAAAAATAGTTTGCGCGGCTAATTGTTGTGGCTCAGTTAAAGTATTAAACACCGTATTCGCATGATATTCTAACGCGCCATATAAACCATTTCGCGCACTATAGGCTTTAATATTTAATTGATTGCTGTGCCATAATTGCCGTAATAACTCTTGCAATAACGGCAAATAACCATAACCTAGTTTAGTATCCGCTATTAATTGTTTCACTAATTCAGGCTCTAAAGTAACCCCTAAAGCTTGCGCGGGTTTAGTAATGGCATTATATAATTCAGTCTCAGTTAAAGGCGGCACAGTAATTAAATTAGCTTGAATTAATTTAGCCAGCCCGTAATAATTCTGCTCGGTGCATTTAGCTAAAAAATCAGCGCGTAGGCTAATAATTAAACAAAAATCTTTTGTTAAATCCAATAATGGCAAAATACACCCTAAAAAATCTAGGCGTTTGGTTTCATTAGTGCATAAAGTGAATAATTCTTCAAATTGGTCAACAAATAAAACCACTTTGGTCTGTTTTATAGTAATTAACGTTTTTAAACCTTGTGCGCCATCGTTTAATAACGCTAAAGCGGTTTTTAATTGCTGTGCTTGCTCAATATCATTGGCAGTTTTATCAACAAAACCATAAGCCAAACTTTGCAATGGCTCATCGGTTGGGGTAATAATAAATTGTTGCCACGCGCTAGAATGACTATTTTTTAAACCCGCTTGTAATTGATATAACAAACCCGCTCTAATTACCGATGATTTACCACTACCCGACGCGCCTAATACCGCTAAAAAATTATGTTCTCGACTATGGGCTAATAACTCATCGGTTAATTGTTCGCGTCCATAAAAATTAAGCGCGTCGGTTTGATTACAATCAAAATAAAACAATCCTTTATAAGGACAGGGTTTGTCTTGATTAATAGTAGCTAATGGTTTTTCTTGATGACGATTAAAGGTTAATTCAATTGCCTCACCACTATTTAATGCCATAGGGGCTTGAGTAGTGGTTTTTAATTGCGTATTAATAAATTCAGTTAAGGCTAAATTAGTGACGCTGGTTTGATGGGTGCAATCTAAACCCTGTAATAATACTTGCGTTAATACCCCATGATTACCCGCTACTTCTTCATAAGCCACTTCAAAAGCGCGTGAGGCGGTAATAAAACAACGATTACGCGCTAAACCTTTATCGCTAGGGTCGGCTTCATTAAAATTAATCAAACCGCCGCTATAACAACAATCTAACCAAATAATTTGCGTTTTAATCGGGCTTTGTTGTAATAATTCGCGCAACCAGCGCAATGATAATCCCCAAACATTCTCTAAATTAATATCGCTAGTCGCTAAAAAACTTTCATCTAAACCATCATTATCACGCACTCCATGCCCTGCAAAATAAAATAAAGCCACATCAGGAATTTGCTCACTATTGGGTTTGAATAATTGTAAGAGAGCTTTTTTTAATTGCGACAGGCTTACTTGCGCTTTTGCATCAATAGTAATCTGTTCATTAATTACTGTTTCGGCAAGGCGGGTAATTCTAAATTCGCCTTGGGTTTCTAATAATTGTGCAATTGCCTGTGCATCTTTAGCGGGTAGCGATAATGAATTTAAACGCGGATACTGATTAATTCCAACAATTAAGGCATGGCGGCTCATAATATTTGTGTAGGGCTGAATTATTTGTTAAGCTCTTTATACAATATTTTTTTATTTTCTGCGAGTTATTTATGACACAATTGCAACAAATTCAATTAGAAGACGGTACTTTAATTTATATTGAAGCGGGTGATATTAATCCAACGCCTAATAATCCAACAACTGAAAATAATGGACGCACTAGCCGCAGTATTACTCAAAATACTGCTCAAACTATTCAACACTTTGCAGGTTTGCAAGATACGATTAAAGCCTTTGCTGTTTATAGTTTAAATTCATTTAAAACTATCGCTACTGCCAATGTCGATAAAGTGACTTTAGAATTTGGCGTTAATATTGGCGGAGAAATGGGGATTCCGTATATTACTAAAGGCTCAGTAGGTAGTAATTTAAAAATTACTGTGGAATGTTCGTTTAAAGATGATGGGACTAATGAATCATAAAATCATGAGTGCTTTTTATAATTATTAGTTTTGTAAAGATGTTGCAGTGAAAAGACGTTGCGGTGCAACGTCTCTACTTAAATAAGGTATTACTTGTTTTTAAAGCTGTTGTTGCAATAACTGTAACTGAGCATAAATTTTTTTACGATAAAATAAAAACTTCCACCGCGTACCGCCGCATTGTCGCCATAATAAAGCCGAACGTATTCCTGCTAATAAACAAGCGCGTACTTTATTGGCTATATCAATTCTCGATAAATAATCAGCATCACCATTAACCATAATACGCGGTTGTAATTGACTAATGGTATTAAAATAAATCTCGCCTAAATTGGCAAATACATTTTCATGTAATAAACCAAAATGCTCCGTTTGTGCTTGGGCTTTATTAATACCTATTTGAATAGTAGTAAGCATTTTAGGCTGTTTGCTTAATTGATTTTCTAAAAAAATTAAAGAAGCCGCATAACGTCCTTGCTCAGGATTGGTCATTTTATAAGACGACATCTGCTCGGCAAGTTGTTCTATACCCAGTTTTAAACCTGTTAAATTACCGCCATAAATATCTAATACACTGTCTGAATCAATTTTTAAGACGCTGGCAATGCTAGTAGTTAAAGCGACATTATCGGCTGTGCCTTTGGTGGCAAGTTGTTGCACTAATGCAGAGGCTTGCGCCACACCTGCAAGGGCAATAGTTTGGTTGTTAAGAGTATTTAATTGCATAATAGTATTAATTGCTGTTCTCAATAAAAATATTTTTATCCCGCAATAATAATAGCCTTTTGCTATTTAAAATAGCAATTATTTTTCGGGAAGGTGGTTTTATTCATTTTACAGGGTTTTAATAAAATGTAGGGGCGAATTATATTCGCCCTTGAACAACGCCCTTGTTATTAAGGGTAAATATAATTTGCCCCTACATTGATAAACGCTGTATCATTTTAAATAGTCATTAAATTTTTTAAAACCCTATAACTTGTCGCTAATAATAACAAGCTAATATGTATACTATGTTTCATAATTTATCCTAAAATAAATTTTTTATTTGCCTTGTATTTTATAAACACCTAACTCAATATGTGGATGAAAATAATTCTTTCAATAGTCATTAGGCATTTTAGTGATGTATAACTTAAATAATGCTAATACTGACACGCTCTCACTCAATACTGAAACCGCAGTTAATTTAGAAAACGCTATTTTTGATGCGCAGTTATTTACTCAAGCGGCGCAGTTAGCCATCAAACTATTAGAAACTTATTTAGCCGATACGTCTATTCGAGGACTGGCGTTAATTGAGCCACAAGTTTTATTAGCGCGAGCAAAAGCCTTAATGACTAAGCAACATCTATATATTAACGCTTTAGATACTGAAAAGCTCAGTGCGATGATGGTTTTATTGATTAAAACAGGTATTCAAGTGCATTCTTCGGGTTATATGGGGCGGCAATTTTCAGGGGTTGTACCTTTGGCGGCGGTGTTTGATTTTATTTGCTCAGTGGTCAATCAACCCGCTTCTTTTTATGAAGCGGGGCAGTTGCCTAGTGTAGTGGAACGCTTGATGGCAGACGAATTTAATCGTTTTATTGGCTGGCAAAATAATCAATTTGCGATGGTGACTACCTCTGGGGGTTCATTGGCTAATTTGACCGCGTTACTCGCGGCGCGTAATGCTAAATATCCGCAGTTTTGGTCTAAAGGTAGCGTGGCGGCTGGGATGCGTCCTGCTATCGCGCTCAGTGAAGATGTGCATTACAGCATTATGCGAGCGATAGGCATTTTAGGGATTGGCACTGAGCAAATAGTGCGCTTACCGATGAATTCAGCAAGGCAAATTGAGATTAGCAAAGTAGCCACCTGTTTAAACGAAGCGGTGCAACAGGGCTTAGAAGTTTTTTGTATCGTTGCCTCAGCGGGGACAACCTCAGTGGGGGCGTTTGATGCTTTGGAAGACTTGGCGAAAATTGCCGCGCAATGGCAATGCTGGCTACATGTTGATGGTTCACATGGCGCGAGTTTATTAGTCTCAGACAAGTTGCGTTATAAATTAGCAGGTATTGAGCAGGTCGATTCTTTTTGTTTGGATGCGCACAAACTGCTTTTTGTCCCCGCGCCTTGTACTTTATTGTTTTATAAAGATAAAGCTAAAAGTTACGGTGCATTTGAGCAACAAGCCAGTTATGTGTTTGAACAAGCTGAAGATAGTTATACTGAGTTTGACAGTGCCAAGCAGAATTTTGAATGCACCAAACGCCCCTCTATTATGAATTTATGGGTATTATGGGCGTTATATGGTAAAGCCTTGTTTGCCGATAAAATTGAATACTTATGTGAATTAAGCCAAGCGGCTTATCAAGTTTTAAATAAAACTGAGGATTTTGAAACTCTGCATTTGCCTGAAAGTAATATTCTTTGTTTTCGCTATTGCCCTGCTAATGTTTTCGCGGGTTCGAGTTTTGATTTTCAAGCAATGATTAGAAAACAACTTCGCGCTGAAGGTCGGTTTTTTATTTCAAAAGTCGAGATTGATAAGCGCACTGCTTTACGCGTGGTATTTATGAATCATCGTATTGAATTAAAGCATTTTTGTTTATTATTAGATGAAATTAGACAAATAGGACAAGCGTTATTAAAAACCTATCAAAGTTAAATTGCGAATAGATTAAATTTAAAAGTAGTTTCGCATTATAAATACCAAAAGCCAAAGACGCTGGAATACAAATTTAGATTTATATTCCAGTACAATACCGCCAGTTTATTAATTATTATAATCAATACGCTATTCACAGCACGCCTTAATTATTACTCGCTTTCTTGTTTGCTACTTAAACACCAATAAATCACCGTATTATTTAATGGTATTTCACTGTTTTAAGCTATTTTTTTCATAAAATTTAGCAGAACTGTGATAAAGTTCACAGCGGCATGTGACGCATTAAATAGGCTTGAATTATCTAAGCAGTTGCATACCTAAATAACAATAATTACAACGAGGGGTATATTGCATGAAAATATTAAAAAGCACGGTTTTAAGCGTAA
The DNA here is from genome assembly GCA_049296695.1 of Methylococcaceae bacterium. Classification (GTDB taxonomy): domain Bacteria; phylum Pseudomonadota; class Gammaproteobacteria; order Methylococcales; family Methylomonadaceae; genus UBA10906. Next base: position 66,773 of record JBAQSX010000179.1, read on the forward strand.
CACTGGCACTGTCTTTAGGCTATCTACCCACTGCCTCGGCAGTGTGTTTGGGCATGGCGTGTATGTATAACAAAATGACACCCACTGAAGGCATTAACGCGACTTTGGCTGAAATCACTCAAGCCTTAACGGCTATTCATGCGCGAAGCAATGGTGATTCAGCCGACAGTAATACAGGCAGTGATGAGGTGATTATTGGCAATATCAAAGAAGCCTTGAAATTAAGCAAAGAAATCAATGCCAATGATAAAGTAGATCGTCATCGTAATCGCGCTAATGGCGATTTAAAAAAAGCGCGTGTTTCAGTGGAAGCTGGGGATTTAAATCAAGCAACACTGCAATTAAAAGAAGCTGAAAAACGTTTTGCGTCACTTAAAGGTATGTTGGATTTAACAATGGACGATAGAGAATCACAACAAACCCACATGTTAAACCGTATTTTAGACACACCCGACCCTAAAGCAGGGGCGCGTAAATAATTGATTTATTAACTCAAGTTGTCCACGAAAAGCACGAAAGACACGAAAAATAAATGAATAAAATCGGATTTGTTTATTTTAAGAATAAAATTAGCGTTCGTGCTTTTTGTGTTTTTCGTGGAAAAATTAGTCTTCTGTGTAATATCAGTTAAATAAAAAAGTCAGGTTATGCTTTAAAGTCTAACCTGACTTTTTTATTTAAGGACTTTTATAAGGTCTCTACGCTAAAATAATTAGCACTATAACTATTGATGGGAATTGTTATGCAACTTTTATATACCAAACGCTCACCTTATGCGCGTAAAGCACAAATTATTGCCTTAGAAAAAAACATTGAACTGAATTTAATTGATGAAGATTTAGCCAATAAAAGTCCGCAATTATTAGCGGCAAATCCCTTAGCAAAAATTCCTGTATTAATTTTAGATAATGGAGAAACTTTATTTGATAGTCCTGTTATTTGTGAATATCTGGACAATTTAAAGGATGAGCCATTATTTATTCCCGCTACTCATCGTTGGAAGGTGTTACGTTGGCAAGCTTTAGCTGATGGTTTAATGGATAGTGTAGTGGCAATATATTTAGAAAAAGTGCGCCACCCTAATGATTTCAACGTGCGTTATTTAGAAAATCAAGAAAAGAATTGCGTCTTAGTATTGGATTATTGCCAGCAACATCTTAATGAATTAGCAGAATTATCGTTGGCAAGTGTTTCAGTGGCTTGCGCTTTGGGCTATATGGATTTTAGAGGACTTGCTATTCATCGTGCTGAGCGTTATGCACAATTAATAGCGTGGTATCTTGAATTTTCAAAACGCGCCAGTATGCAGGCAACTATACCGAGTAATTAATTTTTAGACTTATTCGTTTTTAAAAATAAAAAGTAACTGCTTACAGTAATATATAATTATTCAACTTTATGTTGCTGTTTATGAAGTGTACGACTGCCAATCTTCTATGACTGGCAGTCGTTTTAGTATTAACTCTATTATCGCCACGGCGCAGGTGTTCTGACTGCTTGCCATACAGGACTTTCAATAGTTAAAGTTAATTGTTTGACGAGTTCCAACATTCCCCTATAACCCTCATAACCAAATTCGCGTTCTTGATTAATATCTAAAAACGGGATTTTAGCTTTTAGCGCGGTGTACATATTACGTCCACCTGCAATTAAAATATCGGCTTTATAATCGTGGACGATTTTAATTAAGGCTTTAGGGCTACCGTCTTCAATCATCAAAGTATCTTCACCCATTAATTCACGAATTCGCGCTTTATCTTCTTCGGTGGATTTTTTAGTGCCTGTTGCCACCACTACCATGCCTAAATCTTGCAAAGCCGAAATCACCGACCAACTTTTCACCCCGCCTGTAAATAACAACACCCGTTTGCCTTTTAAACGTGCCGCCCAAGGCGCGAGTTCAGCGCGGATTTTAGTTTCTTCGCGTTCGATGAGTTTTTCAGTGCGCTCAGTTAAATCAGGGTCGTTTAAATAACGGGCAAAATCACGCAAGGCTTGGCTAGTGTCTGAAATGCCGTAAAAACTGCCTTCAAACCACGGCGTACCGTATTGTTTTTGCAATTTACGAGCGACATTGACCATTGCCTTAGAGCAGACCATCATATTCACTTCGGCTTTGTGCATGGTTTGCACTTCACGAAAACGCGCATCACCCGACAAGGTGCAAAGAATGCGCAAGCCCAGCTCATCTAATAAAGGCAACACTTGCCAAAATTCACCCGCAATATTGTATTCACCCACTAAATTGACATCGTGAATGTTAATGCCACGTTGTAAAGCCTCTACTGGCAAAGGGTCAGGCTCTCGCGTACCGATAACAAAATCGACCATTGCATCACCTGCAATGCGATTGCCTAGATTTTTTGTGCCATAAAAACCCGCACAATCAATCGGCACAACAGGCACGCCCCAACGCTCAGTTGCCGCTTTGCAAACTGCGTTTAAATCATCACCCACCAAGGCAGGTACGCAAGTGTTATAGATAAACACTGCGGGTGGGTTATAGGAATCAATCGCTTGCTTGATGGCATGAAATAAGCGTTTTTCAGAACGACCCATGACCACATCTTGTTCGGTTAAATCGGTGGTCATGCCGATGCGATACAGCGTTGCCCCCGACGAGCGTGTGCCTCGGTTATCCCAAGAACTGCCCGCGCAAGCAATGGGGCCGTGAACAATATGCGCTACATCAGCGATAGGTAACAGTGCGATTTGCGCCCCATCAAAAGCACAACCACCCGCTGTTGAACCGGGTTTGGGTTTAGCGCAACCTGACTTTTCCTTTTTATTATGTTCACAGGCTGGTTCATCTAATAATTGAGCAATATCTTTGTTTGATTTCATGAGAACTTAGGCGGTGAATGGATTATGGAGCTATAACAGCAACCGTCATGCCATAAGTAATACACTGATTTTATTGATTTTGCAGGATTTTTATGATGTCGTAAAACTGACAATTTGCTGACTTGGAAAAAATAGGCAATTAATAAATGGTGATTCAAAAAAGCAAAAAGGGTGAATCAATCACCCTTTTTTAAAATTTAAACCATAATAGACTTAATTGTAATAATAAACAATGGAATGCAAACCTAGGTTTGCACTCCTAGGCGTTAATAATTAGTTAATTAACATTAAGTTGTAACCATGTTAATTAATGTCCTGAATGCGAAGATTGCGAAGTTGGAGTCATTTTAGTTTTATGCAATACATAACGATTTGCATCACTGCCTGTTATACGATTGCCATTATCATCAAGCTGAAATAATTCATTATTACCCTCAGCGACTAAATAATGTCGGCTGGGTAATTCTTTGCGTGGTGTTAATACCAAAGTATTATTTTCAGTATTCCAGTCAAATTTACCTTTTTCAACAATTTCTCTTTCTGATTTACCAATATATTGGCTAATTAAAATATAAGAGTTATTCGCATTTAAAGCCAGTGTAGTTTTAATGCCTTGGCAGTCTTTACACGGAATAAAACCATTATAAACCCCCGACCAATCAAAACGATGTTGAGCATGATTTTCAGCGGTATTTTCTGCAAATACAGACTGTGTATTAATTAAAATTGTGGTGCAGAATAACAAAGTCAGGCTTTGTGTTATTATTTTTTTAAAGCAGTGCATAGTCGCTCCTATTTTGAGTGTTTGATGATTTTAAAAAGATAAGCTAGCAACCACAGGCTATAAACCAGTGGTTTACAACAAGGATTAAATTTTTGTTGCCTAGACAAAGGGACGCTCTATTTTTGGTAGTGCATCAAAAAAGTAGGCTAGTTAATATCAAAGCTTTCGGAATTCAAACCTAGGTTTGAACTCCAATTAAAGGAGCGTTTTGTTTAAACCTACTCTTTTGAAGCACCACCCTATTTTTCAACTTTATCTTGAAACAAATTTTCTTTATTATGCCGTTTATTTTAAAAATGGCAACTCATTATTTTAAAGAATATACTTTTAAAATATAATCTTGATTGTTTTATTGGTGACTGCACAATTCCGCCTTTATTTTTTATTAAATTCTCGATTATTTTTAATAATAACTAGTATAGTTTTACTCGTAATTTATATATTCAATATCTTATTTGGCTAAAGAATACTAAAATTCGCTTCATTATCGTAGCTTTTATAATTATTAATAAAAAACATTGAGTATGCTATTAAATAATAGTATTATTACAAATGCTATCAGCATCATTCATATAGGCTATTCTATTAATAGTTTACCGTGTAGTTAAAGCATTGGTAGTGCTTCAAAAAAGTAGGCTAGTGAATATCAAGCTATCGGAGTTCAAACCTAGGTTTGAACTCCAACTAAAAGCGCGTTTTATTAAATCCTACTCTTTTGAAACACTACCAAAGCATTGAGGATTAATTTTGAATAATACCACCCACTTACAGTATTTAGATGCAATGGGTATTACTGTATGGCAAGCCAAAATGCCAATCACTCATGCAGAAACGAATATAATCACTGAGCCATTAATAGCATCATCTCTTATTGAAATAGAAAATACGCCCCCTGAATTGTCTATTATAGAAAATACCCCTCCCCTAATTGAAAGCACTACATCGGCTAATGATGACTGGCAACAATTAGAAACTGAGGTGATTAATTGTACTAAATGCGAATTATGCAATAGTAGAATGCAAACCGTTTTTGGCACGGGTAATAAAACCGCGCGTTGGTTAATTGTCGGTGAAGCTCCCGGTCAAAGCGAAGATGAGCAAGGCAAACCTTTTGTAGGGGTTGCAGGGCAACTGCTCACTGAAATGCTCCGTGCTATTGATTTAGATAGAGAAAAAGACGTATTTATTGCCAATATCTTAAAATGCAGACCGCCCAATAACCGCGACCCCCACGTTGCTGAAATTGCTAATTGCGCTGATTATTTAGCGCGACAACAAGCCTTAGTAAAACCCGATATGATTTTGGCAGTAGGGCGTATTGCCGCGCAAACCCTGCTACAAACTAATGAGCCGCTGAGCAAATTACGCGGAAAAGTTCACTCTTTGCGTGGCACACCGCTGGTGGTGGTGTATCATCCTGCTTATTTGCTACGCTCTTTGATTGAAAAACGTAAAGCGTGGCAAGATTTACTATTCGCAGTTCAAACAATGGAGGGTATAAAAAAATAATGCGTGGTTTAGTTGATAAAATAAAAAACTTAATGATTTATGATGCTGATAAAGAATTTTATGCCAAAGTATTTCCCGATTCAGTTTCTCGGCAGGATTTAATGCGTATGAGACAAATGACTAAAGCGGATTTACCTGAGGTATTAGCCATTGAAAATCAGAATTATGAATTCCCTTGGGAAGAGGATATTTTCACCGATTGTTTTACCGCAGGATATGGTTGTTGGGTCTGTGAAGAACAAGACCGAATTATTGGTTATTGTTTATTATCAATGGCAGTTGGTGAGGCGCATATCTTAAATATCTCCGTGCATCCACAAGAACAAAAACAAGGCGTGGGGCGTAAAATGATGGAGTATTTAATTGACGTGGCGCGTGGTAAAGCCGAAACCATGTTTTTAGAAGTCAGACCTTCTAATACGGGTGCAATTTATTTATATGAGTCGCTGGGCTTTAATGAAATTGGTATTAGAAAAGCTTATTATCCCGCCACGAATAATACCCGCGAAGATGCCATTATGTTGGCATTGCATTTGTTTTAAATAACAGGAGGTCAGGCTCTGCCTGATAGTCCTAAAGGTCAAATATAAAGGTCAAGCAAAGCTTGACCTCCACCTTATTCAGTTTAATTATTATGAGCATAAATCCAAATACTCCCCTTTATTTTTCCCCGCAAAAACGTTTGCAATGGGAAGAGGCGCAACAAAAATATGTGATTTTATATCCCGAAGGCATGGTGGAATTAAACCAAAGCTCTGCTGAGATATTAAAACTTTGTGATGGCAAGCATTCCTTATTACAAATAGTGAGCGAATTAGAAGAAAAATTTTCAGCGTCAGGTTTATTAAATGATATTAGTGCCTTTATTGAAGTGGCATTAAACAATGGTTGGGTTAAACAAGATGAATAAAATAACGCCGCCGCGTTGGTTACTGGCTGAATTAACTTACGCTTGTCCTTTGCAATGTCCGTATTGTTCTAATCCTTTAGATTATGTCAAACATAATAATGAATTAAGCACTGAGGATTGGAAACGGGTATTGAGTCAAGCCAGAAAAATGGGCGCGGTGCAATTAGGTTTTTCAGGGGGTGAGCCATTAGTTCGTAAAGATTTAGTGGAATTAGTGGGCTATGCGCGTGAATTGGGTTATTACTCTAATTTAATAACTTCGGGTTATGGACTCACCGAAGAAAAGATTATTGAATTAAAACAAGCAGGGCTTGACCATATTCAAGTGAGTATTCAAGCCAGCACTCAAGAATTAAATGACCATATTGCAGGCACAGCCTCATTTGAGCATAAAAAAGAAGTCACCCGTTTAGTTAAAAAACACGGTTATCCGATGGTATTGTGTGTAGTAATTCATCGTGAAAACATTGAACAAATGCCGCAAATACTCGAAATGGCAGAAAACCTAGGCGCGGATTATTTGGAACTGGCAAATACCCAATATCATGGCTGGGCGCATGTGAATCGTGATGTGTTATTACCCACTCAAGAACAGTTTATTAAAGCCGAAGCCATTGCACAGGCTTATAAAGAAACGGTTAAAGGTAAAATGACTATTTATTATGTCGTGCCTGATTATTATGAAGACCGCCCCAAACCGTGTATGAATCGTTGGGGAACGACCTTTTTAACCATTGCCCCAGACGGAATGGCGTTGCCTTGTCATTCAGCGCGAGAATTACCGAATTTAGAATGTCCTAATGTCAAAGATTTTAGTATTTCTGAGATTTGGAATGAATCAAAAGCCTTTAATTTCTTTCGTGGTTTTGAATGGATGCAAGAGCCTTGCAGTAGTTGTGATGAAAAAGAAAAAGATTTTGGTGGTTGTCGGTGTCAGGCGTATTTATTAACGGGGGATATGTATGCCACTGACCCTGTGTGTAGTAAATCACCTAAACACAGTGTTATTGATGAGGCGATTAATTCTGCACGACAATCAGCATTATCAATTGAAGAAAAACCGTTAGTATTTCGTAATAGTAAAAATTCTAAGCAATACCTTTAATTTATTAATTAAGGCGTACAAACCTAGGTTTGTACTCCAGTCCACTCTTTATCACCGATATTAATATTTCGGTATTCAATTGACAGCAACAGTTATTATTTAACTATTTGGTAGTCCTGCAAAGAAAATACTAATTAATGGAGTGCAAGCTTTGCTTGCTAAATGACTAGCAAGCAAAGCTTGCACTCCAGTTTTTTATCAATATTTCTATTGCAGGACTTAATATTCAACCCCGCAAACTATTCATCATAGTTTGCATTTTTTTAACTTCAAACAATAGAGATTATGGCGCAATATATTTATTCCATGAATCGGGTTGGTAAATTAATACCACCCAAAAAACATATCTTAAAAGATATTTCCTTATCGTTTTTCCCCGGCGCGAAAATTGGGGTATTGGGTTTAAACGGTTCGGGTAAATCCACGCTCTTAAAAATTATGGCGGGATTAGATACCGATATTGAAGGCGAAGCAATACCGCAAAAAGGTATTAATATCGGTTATTTAGCGCAAGAACCGCATTTAGACCCGAATAAAAATGTGCGAGGTAATGTCGAAGAAGCCGTGCAACATATTAAAGATGCGTTGACACAATTAGACGCAGTGTATGCCGCTTATGCCGAACCCGATGCCGATTTTGATTTATTAGCAGCAGAACAAGCCCGTTTAGAAGATTTAATTAATGCTTGTGATGGGCATAATTTAGACCGCCGTTTAGAAATTGCCGCCGATGCCTTGCGTTTGCCTGAATGGGATGCCGATATTACTAAGCTCTCAGGTGGTGAAAAACGCCGCGTGGCTTTGTGTCGTTTGTTGCTGTCTAACCCTGATATGTTGTTGTTAGATGAGCCAACCAACCATTTAGACGCAGAATCAGTCGCTTGGCTAGAACGCTTCTTGCACGATTACACAGGCACAGTGGTCGCGGTAACGCATGATAGATACTTCCTCGATAACGTCGCAGGTTGGATTTTAGAACTTGATAGAGGCATGGGTATTCCGTGGGAAGGTAATTACTCAAGCTGGCTAGAACAAAAAGGCAACCGACTCTTGCAAGAAGAAAAACAAGAATCGTCTCGCCAAAAAGCCATGAAAGAAGAATTAGAGTGGGTACGCTCTAACGCCAAAGGCAGACACGCGAAGAGTAAAGCTCGCCTCGCACGTTTTGAAGAACTGGCTTCAGTAGAAACCCAAAAACGTAATGAAACCCAAGAAATCTACATTCCACCCGGTCCCCGTTTAGGCGGCGTGGTGATTGAAGCGGATAACATCAGCAAAGCCTTTGGCGACCGCGTGTTGATTAATGATTTGAGCTTCAAATTACCGCCCGGTGGCATTGTCGGTATTATCGGTCCGAACGGCGCGGGTAAAACCACTTTGTTTAGAATGATGGCAGGTTTTGAACAGCCCGATTCAGGCTCAGTGACGCTGGGGCAAACGGTGCAACTGGCTTATGTTGACCAGTTACGCGATGACATGGTTGCCACTAATAACGTCTGGGAAGAAGTCTCTGACGGTTTGGATTTAATCACCGTGGGGACTTATCAAACCCCGTCTCGCGCTTATTTGGGACGCTTTAATTTTAAAGGCTCAGACCAACAAAAAATTATTGGTGATTTGTCGGGTGGTGAGCGTAATCGGGTGCATTTGGCAAAACTGCTCAAAAAAGGCGGCAACGTTTTGTTATTAGACGAACCGACTAACGATTTAGACGTGGAAACCTTACGCGCCTTGGAAGATGCTTTATTGTCTTTCCCCGGTTGCGCGGTGGTGATTTCGCATGATAGATGGTTTTTAGACCGTATTGCCACGCACATTTTAGCCTTTGAAGGCGATAGTCAAGTGGTCTGGTTTGAAGGTAATTATCAAGATTATGAAGCTGACCGTCATAGACGTTTAGGCTCAGATGCCGATAACCCGCATCGTTTGAAATATAAGAAATTGTCTTAATCTATTAAACCTAGCAGGTTTTAAAAACCTGCTAGGTTTTTTAATGGGAGTATTCACATGAATATCGCTGAGCATAAATTATATATAGCTAGTCAAATAGAAAACCTGCCCGAAGAGTCTTTAATTGCCTTAGAAAAAATTATTGCGCAATTGCAAATTAAACAGACCGAAAATAAAAACCTTTGGCTGGCTATTGAACAGTGGCGCGAACAAGCGCGATTTAATCAAGATGACCAGCAATTAAACGATGAAATAATAAATAGTTGGCGATATTTTTCATGGAATAATTAATCTATTTGTTAGATACTATTGATTTTATACGCTTTTCTGATTTGCAATTAGAAAATTGGTTTGATGAAGTTGAGAATTAAACCTTTTTAATATAAGCGTTGGTTAAATTGGAAAGAGAGAAAATTATGATGCCTTTTACAAACTGCCCTTTATGTGGTGGTGAATTAGAAACAAAATTAGTCGAAAAAATTGTACGCGGTGGTCAACATACGGCTGTTTTAAATGTGTCAGCCGATGTGTGTTTGCATTGTGGTGAAAAATTATATTCAGAAGATACCGTGCGTTATTTTGAAAATATCCGCTATAAATTAGCGCATCAAGATATTAATGATTTTAAAATAATGGGCAATAATTTTAGTGTTAGCAGTGAAATCCACAGCGTTTGAAATATGAAAAATTGTCGTAATAGCTTAAACCTAGTCGTTTTAATGAGCGGCGAGATTTTTTCATGGGAGTATTAAAATGAATATCGCAGAACACAAACTCAATATCTTTCGGCAAATTGATGAATTATCTGAAGACTCATTGATTGAAGTCGAAAAATTAATTGCTCAATTAAAAGCCCAACCACAAAAACCAAAACGGCGTTTAATTGGCTGCATGAAAGGTCTAGTCACTTATATGACAGATGATTTTGACGCGCCATTAGATGAATTTAAAGAGTATAGATAATGAATTATTTATTAGATACTCATGCTTTAATTTGGGCATTAGAAAATGATGACAAATTATCGATAACGGCGCGACATATTATTGAAGACGAAAATAATACTATTTTTGTTAGTATGGCAAGTATTTGGGAAATGGCGATTAAAATAAGTTTAGGAAAACTTAAATTATCACAATCACTTGAAAACATCATGTTATCGTTACAACAACACGATGTTTTATTACTGTCCATTCAAGCTAAACATATTTTGAAATTATTAGATTTACCTTTTGAACATAATGACCCATTTGACCGTTTAATGATTGCACAATGTTTGCAAGAAGATATAGCGTTTGTTAGTAATGAGGCATTATTTTTACGTTATGGTGTAAAGAGGATTTGGTAAATGCAAAGTGAAAATAAAAATTTTCATGGACAAAATTTACGCGGACATTCATTTAAAAACCAAGATTTAAGTGGCGCGGATTTTTCAGATTGTGATTTGCGTAGGGTGGATTTTAGTGGTGCGAATTTAACAGGAGCTAAGTTTTGTCGGGCGAAAATGGAGCGAACACTTTGGGATTATTTAGTTGTCGTTTTCCTTAAGTTTTTAAGCGGAAGTTCATTTAAAAAACAAGATTTAAGTTTATTTAAAAACCAAGATTTAACTGGTGCGGATTTTTCGGATTGTGATTTGCGTGGCGTTAATTTTTCGGGTGCAAATTTAACAGGAGCTAAATTTTGTCGAGCAAGAATGGGTATAACCACAATAAATAATTTATTAGAATTTAGTTCAAATTTTATTATTATACTAATAATTGCTATTGTTTCTTGGTTTGGCTTATTTTTTCTACATTTTTTATTAAAAACATTTCCTATAAATAATTTTTTCGTTTTATGTATTAATATTATTTTCATAACATTAGTATTTTTTTCTTTAAAAAGTAAAACATGGCGAAAAATGTGGCTGTTTTTGGCTATAGCAATTATGGTTATGACTTTAACTTTAGCCATGATGACGATAATAACAAGTTATTTTTCTATAATAGAAGCTATAACAGTAATTTCTGCAATTATTATTTTAGCAATTGCAGGGATGGCAACTGGAGTAATGATTAATATTACAGGAGGCGTTAATGTTTTATTTTTATTAATGATAGCTATAATTATTTTTCAAACAGATAAAATTTCAGAGTTATTATTGATGATAATGTATATATTTCTTGGTTTTTATCTTTTTTATCGCAGTTTTAAATATGAAGAGCCAATGTTATCATTTTTACGTTATTTTTATTTGCAACACCTTAGTTCAGATGGTACAAATTTCAAAAATGCTATTTTAAATGAAACCGATTTTAATCACGCCGATTTAAAACATTCATGTTTCATCGATGCAAAAATAATACGTTGTTTTTTTAAAAATTCAAAAAACTTGCATTTAGCTAATACCTTTAAAACGGTTTTAGAACCGTTAGCGGTGCGTGAATTAGTATTAACAGGTGAAACTAAACAAACGGATTTTTCTTATTTCAATTTACGCGGCATTAATTTCGCAGGTTTAAATTTAACAGGTTGTAATTTTTATCATGCCGATTTAAGCCAAGCGGATTTGCGCGGCGTTAATTTAAGTCATACTGATTTATCCGAAGTCATGGCACTGGGTACATTGTTTCAAAATGCCACTTTAACAGGCGCAATTATTGACAATTGGAGTATTGATAAACACACGCAATTTGATAATGTTATCTGTGACTTTGTTTATTTAAAACGTGATAAAAGCGAACGTAATCCGCCACAAGGTTTATTTAAAGCAGGTGAATTTGCTAAACTTTATCAAGAAATTGCTAATACTGTGGATTTTATTGCTCATACGCATAATGAATTACAAGCCTTATTACGCGCTATTGAAAAAATAAAAGAACACGGAGGTGATATTTTTATTCAACAAATAGAACGCAAAGCCGATTCTGTGGTTATTCGCGTTCAAAGTGAAACAGATATTGATAAAAGCGCACTTTATGCTGAGGTGCAAAAACAAAAAGATATTGAATTACTGGCAATTGAAACAGAATATAAACAAAAATTATTAACACAAGAAATAGATTATTTAAAACACGAAAATACTTTAAGAGATAAAAATCAAGATTTACTTGCTGAAATAGCGAAACTCGCTATTCAAAATCAAAACAACGTCAATATTAACTTAGAGAATAAAGCCATGAATGATAATAGCCGCCATCAATCCCTTTCAGGTAATAATAATAACGTCAATTTTGGTGATAACAACACTTTAACAAATACCATTCAACAACTCCCCGCAGAAAATATCGAATTAAAAAACTTATTAGTACAACTGCAAAATATAATTAACAACAGCGCATTATCAGAAACAGCTAAACAAAAAGCCTTAAGTAAAACCCAAGAAATTGCCGAAGTTTCTAAAAAGCCTCAAGCTGAGCAAAAAAATCTTGTAGAAAAAACCCTAGGTTATTTTAATGGTTTAAGCGATAGTTTAGAAAGCGGCACTGAAATCGCCCTAAAACTAGGCGAAACTATTGCTAAAATTACCTTGTTATTTGGTATTTAATATTTTTGCTCAATAATTAAATATAATTGATAAACAAGGCGTATTACAAGAAACTCAAGTAATTGTCACTACCGCAACACAAACAGCTACAGAAATTTAAAAAACTATTAATGGAACTGCTAATTTTCTTAACCTCAATAATTGAAAATCTCAAAAATAAACAAACACTCTGCGTTTAAACATTTTAATCAAACTAGCAATACTTTACTGTACATGACAAAAATTAGCTTGAATAACAAAGTTTATTAAATTGAAGAAATGAAAATAAATAATAAAATGAATAATCAACAGAAAATAGTTTAAATAAACTATTACGAATAAAATCCAAACCGCCACGAAAAATATTTTTAACAAGACGTTGATACTTATTTATTTTAATCAGTTTAATAGAAACATTCTGCTATTCACCAACACGATGCGCCCAGCAAAAATCAATAACTTCCCATCGTTTAAAGGTAAATCCGTTAAATAAACAGAAGTATTTGTTATTATTCGTATAGATTCAATACTCACCATTCATCCGCTTTTAGTGAATAAAATAAATCTTGTATTTAAACCATTTTGTCACGACTATTCGTTAGTCCGCATTTTTTTAATACGAATCACAAAGTAAATTTTATCAAAAAGCGAGTTGTTTTTTTGTCATGTACAAAGATTAACTAATTAACAGGAAACATTATGCACCTCAGTCCAGATGAAGTGATTTTTTGGCAATATAGTTTTATTAAACTCAATGCCACTATTGTGTATACATGGGGATTAATGTTACTTTTAGTATTGGGTTCAATATTAATTACTACTCAATTATCAACACAATTAAAACGCTCCCGCTGGCAACAAGCCTTAGAAATCATAGTCACCAGCATAGAAAAACAAATTGCAGAAGTGGGTCTAAATAATGCAAGAAATTATTTAGGCTTTATTGGTACATTATTCTTATTTATCGCCTCAGCTAATTTATTAACTATTATTCCTATTTATGAACCGCCTACCGCTTCATTATCAACGACAGTCGCTTTAGCTTTATGCGTTTTTATTGCTGTGCCTTTATTTGGGATGCAGGAGAATTTTGGGAATTATTTAAAAAGCTATCTTGAACCGACCGCTATTATGTTACCTTTTAATATTATTAGTGAAATTTCACGCACTTTAGCCTTAGCCGTGCGTCTATTTGGTAATATGATGAGTGGTTCAATGATTATTGCGATTTTATTAACTATTACGCCATTTGTATTTCCTATTGTAATGACTGCTTTGGGATTATTGACGGGTATGGTACAAGCTTATATTTTTAGTATTTTAGCTACGGTATATATTGCCGCCGCTTTACAAACAAATGATAAATAACTTAATAATTATTACAGGAAAGAATATGGATAGTATTACCTTAATTGCTATTGTGTCGATTTTTACCGCAGGACTCACTATTAGTATTGGCGTAATAGGCCCTGCTTTGGGTGAAGGTAAAGCGGTTTCTACCGCGTTGCGCTCATTGGCGCAACAACCCGATGCGGCGGCAACGATTACGCGCACTTTATTTGTCGGTTTGGCAATGATTGAATCCACTGCAATTTATGCTTTTGTGGTTTCAATGATTTTAATTTTTGCTAATCCATTTTGGAATTATGTTATCGCGCAAGCGGCGCATTAATTATGTTAATTGATTGGTTTACTGTCAGCGCACAGCTGATTAATTTTTTAATTTTAGTGTGGCTATTAAAACGCTTTTTATATCATCCGATTATTAAAGCTATTGATGCGCGAGAACACATTATTAATAATACTTTAACTGAAGCGCAAGCCTGTCATAATGAGGCGGTGGTCGAACGAGAAAAATATGAGCGCAATAATGAAATATTGGCACAACAACGTAATGCGTTATTAATTAAAGCCAGTCAAGAGGCGGAAATAGAGCGGCAACGTTTGCTTGAATTAGCCCAAGTAGAAGCCAATACTTTATTAGAAAAACGCAAGCAAGCTTTAATACAAGAGCAGAGTATTTTGTATGAAAGCATCAAGCAACAAACGCAAATAGAAATTTTTGCCGTAGCTAAAAAAGTATTAATGGATTTAGCGGGTATTGAATTAGAACAGCAATTATTAACAGCATTTTTAAAGCGATTAGCGCAATTAGATAATACGCAAAAACAGCAATTATTAATCGCTATAGAACACGATAAAAAACCATTGTTAATTAGTTCTGCTTTTATTTTATCGCTTGAACAACAACAAGCGATTAATAAAGTATTAACCGAGTTATTGGATAAGACTATGTTGCTAGAGTTTTTAGTGAATCCGCAATTAATTAGCGGTATTGAATTAATAGTAGGTGGGCAAAAACTGGCGTGGAGTGTAGCGGATTATTTGGCTACTTTAGAAGAGACGGTGGCAAATATTGTCTGAATGAAGATGATTGAGAGGTAAAGATTATTTGTTTTGGTTTAAATATCTTTCAATCTTCATTTAGACAACTATAGTTAATAACTGATGTTACGCAACTAATAATAATGCCTTAAACAATTATCGATATAAAAATTGGGTAGTGCCTCAAAAGAGTAGGATTTTAATCAAACACGTTTTTAGCTGGAGTCCAAAACATGTTTTGGACTCCGATAGCTTGACATTCACTAACCTACTTTTTTGAAGCACTACCTTTTATTTTAGTTAATATTTTTTGGTACTATCTTAAAACCCGAAGACCTGAATGAACGTTATTATTTTGAGCGCGGTGACGCAATAAATGATCCATTAATACAATCGCCATCATCGCCTCTGCAATGGGCGTGGCGCGAATCCCCACGCAAGGGTCGTGTCTGCCTTCGGTGATAACCTCAGTCGCTTCACCGTGACTATTAATGGTTTTTCCTGCCAGTCTTAAACTGGAAGTGGGTTTTAAGGCAATACTGGCTTTAATAATTTGTCCACTTGAAATGCCGCCTAAAATACCACCCGCATGATTGCTTAAAAAACCCTCAGGGGTCATTTCATCACGAAATTGCGTACCTTTGGCGGTAATACAGGCAAAACCATCGCCAATTTCTACGCCTTTCACTGCGTTAATGCTCATTAAAGCGTAAGCCAGTTCTGCGTCTAAGCGGTCAAAAATCGGCTCGCCTAAACCTACGGGGACGTTAGTGGCAAAAACGTCAATTCTCGCGCCAATGGACTCGCCTTCTTTGCGTAATGCGTCCATGTAGCGTTCCATTTCAGCGATTTTGCTGGCATCGGGGCAGAAAAATGGGTTGTTATGCACTTCTGCCCAATCCACGTTTTCAATGCTAATCGGGCCTAGTTGCGATAAATAACCGCGAATTTCCATGCCTACGGTTTCACGCAAATATTTTTTAGCCACCGCACCTGCCGCCACGCGCATGGCAGTTTCTCGAGCAGAAGAACGTCCACCGCCGCGATAATCTCTAAAGCCGTATTTTTGCTGATAAGTATAGTCGGCATGACCGGGCCTGAAAGTATCGGCGATTTTGCTGTAGTCTTTGGAGCGTTGGTCGGTATTTTCAATTAATAAACCAATAGGTGTGCCTGTGGTTTTTCCTTCAAATACCCCTGAGAGGATTTTGACTTCATCGGCTTCGCGGCGTTGGGTGGTATGACGTGATGTTCCGGGTTTGCGTCTATCTAAATCAATTTGAATATCAGCCTCGCACAAACTCATATTCGGTGGACAGCCGTCAATAATACAACCCAATGCCGCGCCATGACTTTCGCCAAAAGTGGTAACGGTAAATAATTTTCCTATGGTATTTCCAGACATAATGTATTTTATGATTAGTTTAATGGTAAAAACCTGCTAATTTTGGTAGTGCTTTAAAAGAGTAGGTTTTAACAAAACATTTTAGCTGAGTTCAAACCTAGGTTTGAACTCCGAAAGGTTTAATATTAACTAGCCTACTTTTTTGATGCACTACCCTAATTTTTAAAAACTAGCAGGTTTATGGGCGCGTTAGTAAACTACGCTAATTCATTCTTTAAATTTAAAGCCGCAGTAAAGGTATCGTGATATTGATTAACTTGTTGGGCAGTTAATAAGAATACACCATCACCGCCACGTTCAAATTCTAACCAATAAAACGGTACATCAGGAAATATGCCTTGCAAGGTTTCAGAACTACTACCCACTTCAACAATTAATATCCCCGATTCGCTTAAATAATGAATCGCATCAATTAAAATCCCTAATACAAAATCTAAACCTGTCTGTCCACCTTTAAAACCAATATCGGGTTCGGCTCTAAATTCATCGGGTAATTTTTCCCATTCACTAACACTCACATAAGGCGGATTACTGACAATAATATCGTAACGAGTATCGGGTAATTCTTTAAATAAATTGGATTGATGCAAGGTGACAATGTGCGATACTTGATGTTGTTGTACATTTAAATCAGCGACTGCTAAAGCGTCATCGGATAAATCCACGGCATCAATTAAGGCATTAGGAAACGCATAAGCGCAAGCAATGGCAATACAACCGCTCCCTGTGCATAAATCTAAAATACGCGTAACTTTATCTTCATCCACCCAAGGAAAGAAATGATGTTCAATTAATTCTGCAATAGGAGAGCGTGGTACTAAAACGCGTTCATCGACATAAAATGAAAGGCCTGCAAAAATCGCTTCGTGGGTTAAATAAGCGGCGGGTTTTCTATCATTAATACGACGATAAATAATATTAATAATCGCCTGACGTTCACTCGCCGTTAATACTGAATTGAGATAATTATCGGATAAGTCATAAGGCTGATGAATAGTATGTAATACCATCGCCGCCGCTTCGTCTAAAGCGGTGACAGTGCCGTGTCCAAAATGTAATTGCGCTTGGGTAAAACGACTCGCCGCCCAGCGAATATAATCACGAATAGTGGTTAAGGTATTTAAAACATCAGAAGTTGATGTTGCGACAGGTGTTTGCATGATGTTCTAGTATGAGCTAAAAGGTTTGAATGATTTATTTTTCTTAAAGAAAAATAAATATGGGTTTTAATAAGAGGCAATATCAGAATCAGGATTCACAGGATTTTAAGATTAGCATGATTTAATCCTGCTCATCCTAAAATCTTGAAAATCCTGATTCAGACATAGTAATAATTACTGTTATTTTTCCACAGAGAAAAACGGGTAGTGCATCAAAAAAGTAGGTTAGTTAATATTAAACCTTTC
>JBAQSX010000180.1:0-10498 GCA_049296695.1 Methylococcaceae bacterium
TGGTAGTGCATCAAAAAAGTAGGTTAGTTAATATTAAACCTTTCGGAGTTCAAACCTAGGTTTGAACTCCATTTGTTAAAACCTACTCTTTTGAAGCACTACTAAATAATTTAATTGCTATCTAATACGCAGATTTTATAAATGTAGCGGCACATCATATTTGCCCTTAATAACAAACTATTGCTAGCAAGGGGCAAAAAATATTTTGCCCCTACAATAACCCACATTTTTAGTAATTCATCGTTGTGAAAACCCTATAATTATCCATAGCATTTTAATTCATGTCGTTTTTATTAAAACCCAATAGTATTAATATTGGGTCAAGTCACACGCTATTACCCCCCGCTAAATTACAACACTGTTATAGCGTTCTTAATAATAATGAACGCGAACAAGTGGCGCGATTTACCCGCATAGACTTAAAAAATCGTTATATACAAGCACATGGCTTATTGCGATTTTTATTAGCGGATTATCTAAATTGTAAACCCGAAAGCTTAGTGTTTAAAAAAACAACGCAAGGCAAGCCTTATTTGAGTGATTATCCTCAATTACAATTTAATATCTCACATTCAAATGATTATTTATTAATTGCCATTGCGCAAGATATAGCAGTGGGCATTGATATTGAACACATTAAAACTAGAAAATCTATTGAAAATTTAGTATTACGCTGTTGTGCTATTGAAGAACAAGCGTATTGGTTTGCTTTGCCGCAAGCGGAAAAATTGCGGGCGTTTTATCAGTTTTGGACGCGTAAAGAAGCTTTTGTTAAAGCTACGGGTTTGGGTATTGTCTTAGGTTTAAATCAATGCGTTATTAATCCATTAAATCCAAATTATTTTTTAGCGATTCCTGAGCAATGTGGCTTAATTAATGAATGGCGATTAATGGATTTAACCGTTGATGTGCATTATTGCGCTACTGTTGTCGCTAAAGCGTCTAATTTCGAGGTATTACAAAATGATTTGGCTTATTTTAATATAGGCTAATCATAAAGTATGATATTTCCTCTATTTATAATTATTAAGCGCAACTATGATTTGCCGATACATTCAATAATTTTTAAAAAGTGGTAATCAAAATCTATAGTATTAATTAATTGTTATAGTGTATTAATAAGCTATTTTCAAGTCCCAAATAAAAACCTATCCCGATAAATTCACCGCTATATCGTTTATACTATTGTCTTTTTGGTTGCTATCAATGACAACAGTAAATTCTGAAAAATTATCCAGTGCGCGCTTTGCCCAAGCGACCGATGCCTTTGTGGAAGTATTCACCGCTTCAGTGGATTTTGACCAGCGCATGGCACAGCAAGATATTCAAGGCTCAATCGCTCACGCCACTATGCTGGCAAGTTGTGGCTTATTAACGGCTCAAGAACGCGACGATATTGAACGTGGTTTGACGCAAATTAGCCAAGAAATTGCTAGCGGTGAGTTTGTTTGGTCTATCAAACAAGAAGATGTTCACATGAACATTGAAGCGCGTTTGACCGATTTGATTGGCATTGCGGGTAAAAAACTACACACAGGCAGGTCACGCAATGACCAAGTCGCCACTGATATTCGCTTATATTTGCGCAGTGAAATTACCCATATCGGCTCTGAAATCAAACGCTTGCAATTGGCATTATTAGATTTAGCTGAAAAAAATGCCGATACCATTATGCCGGGGTTTACCCATTTACAAGTGGCGCAACCGATTACTTTTGGACATCACTTGATGGCGTGGTTTGAAATGCTCTGCCGTGATAGTGAACGTCTACAAGATTGTTTAAAACGGGTGAATGTGATGCCCTTGGGCGCGGCGGCGTTGGCGGGGACTAGTTATCCGATTAATCGCTTGATGACCGCTGAATTATTAGGATTTTCGCGTCCTGCGGCAAATTCTTTGGATGCGGTCAGTGATAGAGATTTTGCCATTGAATTTACCGCCGCTGCTAGTCTTATCATGATTCATTTGTCGCGTTTTTCCGAAGAGTTGATTTTATGGGCAAGCGCGCAGTTTGATTTTATTGATATTCCCGATGCGTTCTGCACAGGTTCATCGATTATGCCGCAAAAGAAAAATCCTGACGTGCCTGAATTAGTGCGCGGTAAATCAGGTCGGGTGGTGGGACATTTAATGGCATTGCTGATGCTAATGAAAAGCCAACCGCTTGC
Organism: Methylococcaceae bacterium; assembly: GCA_049296695.1. Classification (GTDB taxonomy): domain Bacteria; phylum Pseudomonadota; class Gammaproteobacteria; order Methylococcales; family Methylomonadaceae; genus UBA10906. The sequence goes on from JBAQSX010000180.1 coordinate 2,169, forward strand.
CTATAACAAAGACAATCAAGAAGATAAAGAGCCGTTATTTGATACTGCTGATACTTTAATCAATTGTTTACGCGCTTATGCGGACATGATGCCGCATATCACCGCTAAAAAAGATAATATGTATAACTCAGCCAAACGCGGTTTTGCCACTGCTACTGATTTAGCTGATTATTTAGTGCGTAAAGGCTTAGCTTTTAGAGATGCACATGAGGTAGTGGGTTTAGCTGTGCGTTTAGGTGTAGATACGCAACGCGATTTATCGGAATTATCTTTAAGTGAACTGCAAAGTTTTTCTGTGTTAATAAGCGAAGACGTGTTTGCTTGTTTGACTTTGGAAGGTTCAGTGGCTTCACGCTGTCATATCGGTGGCACCGCGCCTGATACGGTAAAATTAGCGATTGCCACGGCAAGAGAGAATTTAGCGCAGTAATTATTTATCGACTTAGCTTCATTATTGTCAGAATCAGGATTTTTAAGATTAAAAAATTAGCAGGATGTTATTATCAAAAAATAGCCAGCTAATTCTATAAATTTTGATTCTGACAAGTGTAACAATTAATAGTGCTAAGTAGTTATATTTATTTAGTGGGTAATACTGAAAATCAGGTAGTGCATCAAAAGAGTAGGTTTTAACAAAATGCCATTTTAGTTGGAGTTCAAACCTAGGTTTGAACTCCGATTGTTTGATATTAACTAACCTACTTTTTTGATGCACCACCGAAAATCATTACCCATTTAAAATAAACTTTTTCAGGAAAAACAAATGTTATTTAAACGTTTAGCGTTAATAAGTATTTTAGCATTAACAACCAGTGAAATAGCAAACGCAGGGTCTGCGCTTTCATGGAATTTATCACGCGATATGATAGAAGGTATTGCTAAAAATCCTAATGGTGTGTGGACATTTATGAAAAATACCACAGGTGTTGATAATCCAGTTAATTATAGTCAATTATCACACTATCATTCGCCTTGTTATCAAATAACACCTTATTTAGATTGTTGGCATATCAACAAAAATAATGGAATATATCCATTAGTAGGTATTGCCACTAAAACATTTAAATATCGAGGTATAACTGAAACTCAAGGTATACCGCTTTTTCATCCAGGGGCTAATAGTCCTGTCATTTTAAGATGGAAAAGTCCAATTGATGGCAATGTTAGTGTAATGGGTCGCGTTTCTGCTTTTGATCAAAATTGTAATGGTGATGGTATTAACTGGGCGTTCAAAGATAAAAATGCCGTTATTATAAAATCGGGGCATTTAAATAACTGCACAGGTCATGTGTTTTCAGCAGAAAATATTGCGGTAATAAAAGGGGATAGTTTATATTTTTCAATTGATATGAATGGTACTACTTATAATGATTCAACTAATTTAGATATGCTAATTACCAGTCAGCAATAACTATTTTTACTATATGGCTACGCGCTTAAAGTACAGTCGCTAGTTAGTTTGTAATGCTCATTACATGGATTCATGACAAAATATGAGCTGTCTTAAGTGTTCAATTGAGAAGATATGAAAATTGCTATTTTGTCGCGTAATGCGAAATTGTATTCCACCACGCGCCTAGTACAAGCCGCTGAGGCTCGCGGTCATGAAGTGCGGGTTTTGGACGTGTTGCGTTGCTATATGAACATTACTTCGCACAATCCGTCGATTCATTATCGTGGCGAAGACTTAACAGGTTTTGATGCAGTGATTCCGCGTATTGGCGCGTCGGTTACCTTTTACGGTATGGCAGTGTTGCGTCAATTTGAAATGATGAATGTGTTTCCGCTCAATGAATCGGTTGCCATTTCCCGTTCACGCGATAAGTTGCGCTCCACACAATTACTGGCGCGTAAAGGCATAGGCTTACCTGTGACAGGCTTTGCCCATAATCCTGACGATATTTCGGATTTAATCGCCCAAGTCGGTGGCGCACCTTTAGTGATAAAACTATTGCAAGGCACACAAGGCATAGGGGTAGTTTTAGCCGAAACCCATAACGCCGCTGAAAGTGTCATTCAAGCCTTTATGGGTTTGAACGCCAATATCATGGTGCAAGAATTTATTAAAGAAGCAGGGGGTAGTGATATTCGCTGTTTTGTAGTCGGTGACAAGGTGGTCGCGGCAATGAAACGCCAAGGCAAGGAAGGCGAATTTCGTTCTAATCTGCATCGTGGCGGCTCAGCGGCATTAATTCGACTCACCCCCGAAGAGCGTTCCACAGCGGTCAGAGCCGCTAAAATTATGGGTTTGAATGTCTGTGGCGTGGATATGTTACGTTCTAATCATGGCCCAGTGATTATGGAAGTCAATTCTTCACCCGGTTTAAAAGGTATAGAGACTGCTAGCGGTAAAGATATTGCTGATATAATCATCCAATTTATCGAAAAACGTTTTGAATCAATGGATATGAGTAAAGACGTGTCTCATACACGCACTCGCGGTAAAGGTTAAACGCCAGCTTTCAACAGCATACTTAAATAGTGACGACTATTTTATGCGTACTCTCTATTTCTTTTAGTAAGGTCATTATGAACAAAAAAGTTTCTCGCGCTCTGGTGAGCGTTTCTGATAAAACAGGTGTAGTCGATTTTTGTCGTGAACTGAGTTTGTTAGGCATTGATATTTTATCGACAGGCGGCACGGCTAAATTATTAGCGGCCAATAACATCCCCGTTACTGAAGTTTCTGATTACACAGGTTTTCCTGAAATGATGGATGGTAGAGTGAAAACTTTGCATCCTAAAATTCACGGTGGCATTTTAGCGCGTCGTGGCATTGATGATGAGGTCATGGCGGCTAACAGCATGAAGCCTATCGATATGGTGGTAGTCAATCTGTATCCGTTTGAACAAACCATTGCCAAACCCGATTGCGACTTAGAAACCGCTATTGAAAACATCGATATTGGCGGCCCTACTATGTTACGCGCTGCGGCTAAAAATCATGCCGATGTGGCAGTCATAGTCGATCCTAATGACTATTCCTTAATTATTGCTGAGCTACAAGTCAGTAATATCAGCTTATCACTGCCTACACGTTTTAACTTAGCTTTAAAAAGCTTTGCCCATACCGCACGTTACGATTCAGCGATTGCGAGTTATTTAAGTGGCGTGAATGATACCGCTTTCCCGTCTACTTTAAATTTACAGTTTTATCAAAAACAAGTGTTGCGTTATGGCGAAAATCCGCATCAAAACGCCGCGTTTTATCAAGAAAGAAAGCCTGCCGCTGGCACAATTGCTTTTGCTCAACAATTACAAGGCAAAGAATTATCCTATAACAACATCGCTGATGCCGATGCCGCTTTAGAATGCGTAAAAAGCTTTAGCGATAAACCCACTTGCGTGATTGTTAAACATGCTAATCCTTGCGGTGTAGCGCAAGCTGAGAATTTAATTACCGCTTATGACTTAGCTTATAAAACTGACCCTACTTCGGCATTTGGTGGCATTATTGCCTTCAACCAAGAATTAGATGCAGTAACCGCCGCTGAAATTGCCCGTCGTCAATTTGTAGAAGTGATTATTGCCCCTAGCGTGAGCATTGCCGCGCAAGACGCACTCGCAGGTAAAACCAATGTACGCGTATTAGAATGCGGCAACTGGCAAGCGATAAATCCTGCTGAACTGGATTTTAAAAAGGTGGCAGGTGGCTTATTAGTCCAAAACAAAGACCACGGTGTAATTGGTTTAGAGGACATTAAAGTGGTTAGTCAGCGTGTTCCTAGTGAGCAGGAATTAGCCGATTTATTATTTGTCTGGAAAGTGGCTAAGTTTGTGAAATCTAATGCCATTGTCTACGGTAAAAATGGACATACCATAGGCATAGGCGCGGGACAGATGAGCCGAGTCTATTCCGCTAAAATTGCAGGTATTAAAGCCAGCGATGAAAACTTAGTAGTGGAAGGTTCTGCTATGGCATCTGATGCGTTTTTCCCCTTCCGTGATGGTATTGATGCCGCCGCCAAAGCTGGGATTACTGCCATTATTCAACCAGGTGGTTCAATGCGTGACCAAGAAGTCATTGATGCCGCTAATGAATATAATATTGCCATGGTCTTTACAGGAATGCGCCATTTTAGACATTAAATCATTTTAGTATTAAGCTTAAAAACAAAAAAAAGCCGATGTATTTACATGGGCTTTTTTATTTTTAGGGGATTGGTTTTTATTATGCTTTTACAAACTATTTATTATTGTAACTTCAATGCGTATTATTCTTGCTGATGACCATGCGATTTTTCGTGAAGGTTTAAAATTATTATTACAGAGTCAATTTAATAAAACAGTAGTCGCTGAGGTAGATAATTTAGAACAACTCAAATCCCAGCTTATTGAAAATCAGCCTATTGATTTATTAATAATAGACTACCACATGCCGGGAGGTGATGCGGTTGCTTTATTGGCGTATTGTAAAAAACGTTATACCGAGCTGAAAATAATCGCCTTAACAGGGGCGCAATCGGGATTGATTTTAAAACAATTAATTGATGCTAAAGCCGATGGGGTGCTTTTAAAAGAGGGTTCTACTAATGAATTATTAACTGCTATTCAAACAGTAATGAACGGTAAACAATATTTTTCTGAGGCGGTAAAAAACAATATTGCAGAAGTAAATACGCACTTAAGCCAACGTGAATTACAAGTTTTAAAATTAATTTCTATGGGTTTAGTGAGTCGAGAAATTGCCGAGAAATTGGCTTTATCGGCTAAAACTGTAGATAAACACCGTGAAAATATCATGCGCAAACTCCAAGTAAATAATTTAGTGGCATTAGTCAATAAAGCCCATAGTTTAAAATTATTTAATGATTAATTGAGTGATTAAAAATAAGGGTAATTGTAGGGGCGAATTATATTCGCCTTTGTACAATTTGTTATTAAGGGCAAATATGATTTGCCCCTACATTGATAAACTCTGCACAATTTTAGATAGTCATTAAATGATTTTGAAAAACCTGTAAACACAAGAATAAAAAACTGACTAGAAAAACGCTTGCTTTTCAAAATCCGATAAATGCACGCTATTATTATTAAATGCTTGTGTATCAAAATCTTTTTTAAGCATTACTATAGCTTTTTTATAGCTAAAACCATTTCAAACCCGCAAACAGTGCATTTCTTTAAAGATTTATTAATCCCTTTCGCTTTGTAACTTAATAGGACTAGAATGGTGACGCAGTTTAACTAAAAAAACAGAGGAAGGCTTATGAATCAACTAAATGAAGAAGAAAAGCAACGCATTCTTGAAAGCTCACCTGTGGGAACTTTTGCGTTAATGTCAGTGGTCGTGGGCGGGATGGTTGTCGCGTGGCTATTTTTGTATTACGGCATTTTTTTACCACGCGGTTAAGGAGGATTTATGCCATTAGAAATTCTCAAAGAGAAATTAAAAGCTCTGCAAAACGAATGGTCAAGCACCATTCACGTTGATAATTTAGAACGTAAATGGGTAGCCATTTCATTAGTAGTAATCGCCTTATTTGTCGGCATTATTACTTTAGATGCCCTATTTCATGGTATTAATCCACCCAGTAAAGTTGAAACTATTGATTCGGCAAAATTACATTTAAGTGAAGAATTTGATGAAGCGAATTTAGGTTTAAAAACTGACCCGCAAGGTAATATTATTGTGCGTATGGTGGCGGGACGTTATTCCTTTTTCCCAAAAGCTATTGAAGTCCCTTCTGATACTAAAATTACTTTTCGTTGGGTGAGTATGGACGTATTACATGGGGTGCATATTCCCATGACTAATATGAGTACCATGATAGTCCCCGGTTATGTGGCGCAAATAACCACGACTTTTCCAAAACCCGGTGATTATCCAATGTTATGCAATGAGTATTGCGGCTTGGGTCATAATCACATGTGGAGCAATATTAAAGTGGTTGAAAAAGCGAATTGGAACGCAACAAAAGGAGCGTCAAAATGAATACTACCATTAGTAATAAATTAGTATTAAGCCATTTATGGGTTGCCTTTGGTGCGTTTTTAGTGGCGTGTTTATTGGGTGAATATCAAGTATTAGAACGCAGTGGTTTTATTAGTGCGTTAAATTCACCCACAGTTTATTTTGCCTCGGTGAGTACCCACGGGGTATTAATGGCGTTTGTATTAACCACGTTTTTTATTATGGGAACGGGTTATTATTTTGCCGCCACCAGTTTAAAACAACGCTTATGGCAAGAACAATTAGCGTGGGTAGGTTTTGGCGTGGCATTATTCGGTACAGTATTAGCCGCTATTCCCTTATTAACAGGTAACGCTTCAGTTTTATATACTTTTTATCCGCCTATTGTCGCTCACGCGGCATTTTATATAGGCGCGACTTTATTAGTAGTGGGTTCGTGGTTTTGGTGCGTGATTATTTTAATGACGCTTAAACAATGGAAAACGGCTAATCCTGAAAAACCTGTACCTTTAGCCATGTTTGCCACTTCGGCTAATGCTTTATTGTGGCTGTGGACGAGTGCTGGCGTTGCCGTGGAAGTGTTATTTCAATTAATCCCCTTGTCGCTGGGTTGGATAGATACCATTGATGCTGGGCTAGCGCGGACTTTGTTTGCGTGGACGTTGCACCCGATTGTGTATTTTTGGCTGATTCCCACTTATACCGCCTTTTATGTGTTTGTCCCCAAACAAGCAGGCGGCTTTTTATTCAGTGATGAAGTGGCACGCGCCGCGATTGTGGTGTTATTAGTATTTGCCCTGCCCATTGGCTTTCATCACCTTTACATGGACCCCGAACAAGCCCAAGGCTGGAAATTATTACACGGCATCGGCACGTTTGTAGTGGCATTACCAACGCTAGTCACAGGTTTTACCGTGATTGCTTCCTTAGAAATTGCAGGACGTTTACGCGGCGGCACGGGTTTATTTGGTTGGATTTTAACCTTACCGTGGGCAAATCCGATGACTTTAGCGGTTTGCTTAGCACTGCTCATGCTCATTTTTGGCGGTTTCGGTGGCATCGTTAATGCCAGTTACGCCATGAATGCAATGGTTCACAACACCGCGTGGGTGTCTGGGCATTTTCATTTAATTTTTGGTGGCACCACCATCATTATGTATTTTGCCATTGCTTATTACTTATTCCCCTTACTCACAGGCAAACCCTTGTTTTGTAAAACAATGGCGTTGACGCAATTGTGGACGTGGTTTTTAGGCATGATTATTTTAACTACGCCGTGGCATGTTTTAGGCTTACTGGGTCAACCGCGCCGTATTTCTAGCGTTGAATACAACAACTTGCTGACTTTATCGTGGCAACCTTATGAATTAATGATGATTTTCGGGGGATTGATTTTGTTAGGTTCAGCGGGATTATTCGTTTATGTGTTATTCAAAACCCAAACGCAAACCAACGTTGAAACCTTCACCGAAACCGTGGAATATGCCGAGCCGATTCATGCGGTCACTAACCTGCCTGAGTATTTGAATAGTTTTAGTTTATGGAACAAAGTCATTGCGGCGTTAATGTTGATTAGTTTTGGCTATCCAATCCTGCAATTCTTTATTATGAAAACCTTTGAATCCAGCGCGTGGGGCTATTGATTATGAAACGCTTATCTTTATTTATCATGGCGTTACTGCCGCTGTTGGCAATCGCAAACCCCGCTTCACAAGTGGCGTGGACACCTGAAACTTTAAATCTGGTTCGCGCTGGCAATAACGAAGCGGGTAAGAAATTAGCTGAGTCTTGCCAAAGCTGTCACGGCGCAAAAGGCGAAGGCAAAGCCGCTGAAAAACAAGATGATGAAATCTTACCCGCCATTCCCGCGCTAGCAGGTCAAACCGCTAATTATTTGTTTAAACAATTGCGCGATTATGCCGATGCCAGTCGTATTGATATGACCATGAACGGCATTGCCAAAGGTTTAACTGAACAACAAACCGCTGATTTAGCCGTGTATTTTAGTAGCTTACCTCTGGCGCAAACGGGCAAGGTCTCAAGCCAAAATCTCGATAAAGCCAAAGCCTTAGTTGAAGATGGTGATGGCAAGCGTATTTTGCCGCAATGTTTTGTCTGTCACGGTAGCAGTGGACGCGGTGAGAAAATGGACAGCCCCGCGTTAGCAGGTCAACACGCCGACACTATTTCTCGCGCTTTGCAAGCTTATAAAACTGGTTCGCGCCATAATGATATTTACAGCCGTATGCGTTTAATTGCCCAGCAATTAACCGATGAGGAAATTGAACAATTAGGGCAGTATTATCAGCAGTTGAAATAAGTATTTAATTGTATTTATTTTGTCATAAAAAAACCGCTCGTTATTGAGCGGTTTTTTGGTAGTGCATCAAAAAAGTAGGCTAGTTAATATTAAACC
>JBAQSX010000181.1:0-4422 GCA_049296695.1 Methylococcaceae bacterium
GTTATGTAGTGTTTTATTGCAATATGGCCCGAGTCGCTTAACAAAAATTCTCAATGACTTAGAACAGTGGTTGCTTGAGCATGAATATGAATCGGTTGAGCAACTCAAAGGCAGTGTCAGTTATCAACACGCCATTGACCCAAGTGCTTATGAACGCGCTAATTATATTCATGTATTAGATAGTTATTCTTCACCTGAAGGGGTGTGGCGGTAAAAATGGGTAGAGACGTTGCACCGCAACGTCTGCACTGCAATATTTCCATTTGTAACCAAGACGTTGCAGTGCAACGTCTCTACAAAAAACCTTTAATAATGCAAACGTTGGCGCAACACCTCATATAACAACACCCCAGTGGCGACCGATAAATTCAAACTACTCACTTGCCCGAGCATCGGTAATTTAATCAAACTATCGCACTGCTCTTTGGTTAAGCGGCGCAAACCCTTACCTTCCGCGCCTATCACTAAAGCCAAAGACAGCGTAAAGTCCGCTTCATAAACGGTTTGCTCAGCCTCACCCGCCGCGCCCATCACCCAAATACCTTGCTCTTTTAACCAGCGCAAAGTGCGCGATAAATTAGTCACTTGATACACAGGCACAGTCTCAGCCGCGCCGCTGGCTACCTTACACACCGTGGGCGTAATCCCTGTGGCATTGTCTTTAGTAATAATAATGCCATGCACCCCCGTAGCATCGGCAGTGCGCAAACACGCGCCTAAATTATGCGGGTCTTGAACATTATCTAAAACTAAAAATAAGGCAGGACTTGATAATGCCGCCACTGCATCTTTTAAATCCGCTTCGGTTTTTTCAGTGGGCATTTCAATTTCAATGACAATACCTTGATGATTATTATTTTCGGCTAATTTATCCAATTTTTTACGATCAACTTTTTCAGGTTCAATACCTAAATCTAATATTTCATTAATAATTTCAGTTAAACGTTTATCGTGTCGTCCCTCGTCTATCCAAGCGCGTTGCAAACTTTTAGGTGAATAGGAAAGGGCGGCTTGCACTGAATGCAAACCAAATACTTTAGTTAAGTTCATAATTTACTGTGTTGATGGAAATTGAATAAAATTGTTGAGTAAAACTGACAGCTATAATAGCTGTAAATGATTATTGCCTTTGTTATGACCTTGCATAGCAAGGTTTTTATTGGATATTTGAGTGGATGATAAAAAATTAATAGTAATTATAAGTAATTAACTATTTTAAAGCACAGGTTTTTCACAACGATGGTTTACTAAAAATAGCGGCAATTGTAGGGGCAAAACATTTTTTGCCCTTAATAACAAGAATCATATTCGCCCTTAATAATAAGTCGTTGTAAAAGGGCAAATATGATTCGCCCCTACATTGACGCAGTTTTAGATACTAATTAAATGATTTTGAAATCCCTGTAGCCTTGATTAAAAAGGCAGGTTTAAAACCTGCCTTACACAACGCCTATGAATTAAATCGCTTTGTTTAGTAAAACAATTATTCATTAGAGCATTAATTAATGAATATGCACTTCGCGTGATTTTGCCACATCACTTCTACGCAAAGTATAACCATCGATTAAATTACGCGGCATCGATTTACCATTTTCATCTAATTGAATTAAAGTACCCTCATCGGCAATCGTATAGTATTTGGCTTTTAATTCAGGATTGCGGGGCGTTAATACTAATAAGCGTTTTTCTTCATTCCAATCATACTTACCTTTTTCATAATACTCTTTTGAAGAATCTCTGGCGGGTTGCGTGACTAATAAATAATTATTTTTTTGTTTTAAAGATAAGGTATTTTTAATGCCATTGCAATCACTACAAGGCAAATAACCATAAAATACACCGTGGAAATCCAAACTTTTATCGATGTGAATGGCATGATTTTCATGCGACATATCCTGTCCATGTGTCGCGGCGCGCGCTTTTAGATAGCTTTCTCTGGCATCAAAATCTGTTCCTGCCATAACAGTGTAATTGCTAAAAAGCAGTACGCTAAAAATACTTAAAGACAGCTTTTTTTTAAATAATTTTTTAAAAGTTAGCATGTTAATTCCTCTAAAGTAATCGAGTTATTGATAAATGTCTAATACTGAATAGACGGGCATTATATAATAGTAGTGTTTTTTAGTTCATATTCTGCACAGCTGAGCATTTCAGTACACTTCCAATATACCCGTAAATTTATAATCGCCTATCTATTTAAGCTAGACCTTAGATAAAAAATGGCTAGTTGCGTACTACGCAAAGATAATTAATAGCATCACCACGGTATCTAATTCCATCTTGACACTATTAACTAGCTTATCGATTACTATCTGTTTTTATTCATAGTTTAGTTTAAAATCGCTATCAATTAATGCTTATCAAAAGCCAATGATTTTGAACAGTACGTTTTCTCTTAAAGTTAGCGGCTTTTAGGTAGGTCTTCGCCGCTAAGCACGCACTTGGTGTTATAATTTACACTGTTTTTTGATTTTATTTGAGACATTATGAACATTACATTATCTAACCGCGTGCAAGCGGTAAAACCCTCTCCTACTTTAGCTATCACTGCGCGAGCCGCCGCTATGCGAGCGGCTGGACATGATATTGTAGGTCTTGGCGCGGGTGAACCTGATTTTGACACCCCCGACCATATCAAAGCGGCGGCAATTAAAGCCATTAATGACGGCTTTACTAAATATACCGCAGTTGACGGCACAGCGGGTTTAAAAAAAGCCGTTATTGCTAAATTTAAAAACGATAATGGTTTAGAGTATTCGCCCAAACAAGTATTAGTATCGTGTGGCGGTAAACAAAGTTCTTATAATTTAACCCAAGCTTTATTAAATGCGGGCGATGAAGTGATTATTCCCGCGCCATTTTGGGTATCTTATCCTGATATGGTATTACTTGCCGATGGCGTTCCCGTTATTATTGAAACCACCCAAGCGCAAAACTTTAAAATTACCCCAGAGCAATTACGCGCCGCGATTACTGATAAAACTCGCTTGATTTTTATTAATAGTCCTTCTAATCCATCAGGCATGGCTTATTCATTAGATGAATTAAAAGCTTTGGGTGATGTATTAGCCGATTATCCGTCTGTTATTATTGCCACCGATGATATGTATGAACACATATTATGGGAACAAGGTACATTTGTTAATATCTTAAATGCTCACCCAGAGTTTTATGATAGAACCGTGGTTATGAATGGTGTTTCTAAAGCTTATTCAATGACAGGCTGGCGGATTGGTTATTGCGCAGGGCCGTTGGATTTAATTGAAGCCATGTGTACTATTCAATCACAAAGCACTTCAAATCCAACTTCTATTTCACAAGTGGCCGCTGAGATTGCTTTAACAGGCGACCAAAGTTTTATTGGTGATATGTGCGTAGAATTTAAAAAACGTCATGATTATGTAGTGGCGGAATTAAATAGTATTGAAGGCGTGGAATGTTTGCCAACAGACGGGACTTTTTATGTATTCCCTAATGTAGAAAAATTAATTGCCCGTTTAGAGGGTATTAATAATGATTTAGAATTTTCAGATTATTTAATTGAAAAAGCAGGTGTGGCTTTAGTTCCCGGTTCAGCGTTTGGCACTGAGGGTCATATTCGCATTTCAATTGCCACGAGCATGGCGAATTTAGAAAAAGCTTTGGCAAGAATTAAAGCGGCTATTTAATTAATAGAATTGTTACGATAATAAAATAAATTGTAATGATAAGCGATGGAATCCAAAATCATGATTTTGGATTCCATACACAAAATCAATCAGTTAAAATTACATCGTAACAAGTTTATTAACACTCACTCAATTTTCACCATCTCCCTTGTTTATAATGAAAATAATCATCATTACTCTTTTATAAAAAACTAAAAAAAATATTGCTTTATTTAAAGACTGGTTTACACTCACAATCAATCGTTGATTTTTTGTAAATTAATACTAAAGTTATTTAGTAGGTATTAGTGAGCTGACTTAACCTTTTAAATTGGAGAAAAAGATGAGCAATATTATTACTTATAACGTTATCGGTGATGTTGACGGCAAATTAAAACGAAGTACCAAAATTGCCTGTAATTTTTGGAATCACTTTATTGTTCCTAGTTATTCTGTTGTAATTACCATAGGTTTATTTACTGAGGAATCACTCACCATTGCGCAAGCGTATAAGCCACTTTTCAGTAATGGTGTTATGTATGGCAAAATTGAGTTTAATACCAAATATTTAAAACAATTCACTGATTACAAAATAGCAAGTACAGTTATTCATGAAATCGGACATACCTTGGGATTTGGTTGGGATAAATGGATGGAGTTGTTTGATAAAGCATCGGGTAAGTTTTATGTCGGTTATATTTTGATGCTTCCTGAATTAGAAACAATGCGCGTTGAATTACATTATGGTCCGGGGACGGAATATGCGCATTGGGAT
>JBAQSX010000182.1:0-1660 GCA_049296695.1 Methylococcaceae bacterium
GCCTTCATCGTGAGCCGAACCGATATTCGTAATAATTCCGATGGTTGGCCTGATGATGACTTCCAGTTTTTCCATCTCGTTCATTTTCGAGATTCCAGCTTCAAAAATTCCCAAATTGTGCTTGTCGTTAATCGAAATCACGGATAACGGAACACCAACTTGTGAATTGTAACTTTTTGGACTTCGGATAATATTGAAATCAGGACTTAAAAGAAAGTTGAGCCATTCCTTTACAATTGTTTTTCCGTTACTTCCCGTCAATCCAATAACAGGAAATTTAAAAAGACTTCGATGATAGGCAGCAAATTGTTGTAAGGCATCCAGTGTGTTTTCTACAACAAAAAAAGCAGCTTTGTCTGATAATCCTTCTGGAATATGGGTGACGACAAAGTTCTGCACTCCTTTTTCGATTAAGGATTTGACATAAATATGGGCATCATTATTTGGTCCGACTAATGCGAAAAACAAAGTGTTTTTATTGTTTTGCAAAGAACGGCTATCGATTGAAACATTGTCAATTATAACTTTAGTACTATCCCCAAACCTTTTGGCGTGAAGGATTTGCTCGATATTTTTCATAGTTAAAATAAAAAATTACTCTTGATTTTTGTTGGTTTTATCTGATGCTAATTTATGATCTTCTTCACTTTTCTTCATCGCATAATAATAAGCAGCTCGACTCAATGGTTCGTATTCTTCGGTTTCACCAAGCATAACGAGTTTGTCATTATCGGTTTTTCTAAAACTGTAATTAGCCAGATTTCCTGTGCGTGTACAAACGGCGTGGACTTTGGTAACATATTCGGCAGTGGCCATTAATGCTGGCATTGGCCCAAAAGGATTGCCTTTGAAATCCATATCTAATCCGGCAACGATTACACGAATGCCTTGGTTTGCCAAATCGTTGCAAATCTTCACGATTTCGTCATCAAAAAACTGTGCTTCGTCAATGCCAACAACATCGCAGCCTTGTGCCAAAATTGCAATATTTGCTGCGGCAGGAACTGGTGTAGAACGAATCTGATTAGCATCGTGTGAAACTACCATTTCGTCGTGATAACGAGTGTCAATTGCGGGTTTGAAAATTTCGACTTTTTGTTTGGCAAATTGCGCTCTTTTTAGTCTTCGGATGAGTTCTTCGGTTTTGCCCGAAAACATCGAACCGCAAATTACTTCAATCCAACCAAATTGTTCTTTATGATTTACTGTATTTTCGAGAAACATTTTGTATTTTTCTGCCTTTAAAAATGAATAGTTTTTATTACTTTGTAACGAAACAAAGCGAGGTAAAATTTTATACTTTTACATCGTTTCAAAAGTAGAGAATTTTTATCAAAGGTTACTTCTTCTCTAAGTTAAATAAAAAATAAAGAAGCTATTTATTAAAAAAAATACACAACTTACTCACTATAATTTCTAAAGGTATGAAGAAAAAATTGGAAGCCGACTTAATGAGCATTGCGCACAGAGTATTGCAAATTAAAAACAAATCTGACATCAATCAATTATGTATTGAAACAAGAAGACTGTATGAAAAATTGGCAATTTTGCAATTTGTTGAAGAACATTTTGAAGGAGCAAAACCAACTATTGGTCAAGCCGAAGTTGTAGCAAAAATGAAACAGTTTTTTGAAGAAAATCATTTGTCAGAGGTTAAGCC
>JBAQSX010000183.1:0-80539 GCA_049296695.1 Methylococcaceae bacterium
TTTTAAGTCTTTTGTTGATATTTTCATATTTATTTCGCTATCATTTATTATAAAATCCGAGTATTTTATATTATTTTATTCTGTCGCAACAAGTCTATTGAAAACCTTAGAAATATGTAGCAATCCAAATGCTGAATGGGACGAGGTGATAGAAAGAATTGAAAGGCAAATAGACAGTTTCAAAGGTCAAAAAAAGAAAGACGATTATTCAATTGTCATCGAACTGATACAAAGTAATTTGGATTTAAAGTTATTTGTTTTTAGTTTAAAACTGTATTCTATTAAAGATATGCTTCTTGCAGAAGCCAAATTAAAAAAAGCGATTATTAGTGAGCGACTGGCTAAATTACACCCGCTTTCTTTGGAATATGATAAGTTATCGGTTTTAAATCCTTATTCAACCCGCGTTAATGGTGCATTATTGGCATTATTTTTCTTTGAAAAATTAGAAGCGGGCATATCTGATTTTATGTCAGCCGATGTTGAGCAGTTTTTAAAAGTATTATCTAATGACGCGCTATCTTTAAAAAGCCAAGGCGTAGAACCTAATCAAATTTTTATGCTTATGTTTAACGAAAGTATCAATCAGTCGATTATTTCTGACTCAGGAACAAATTACGAAGATAGAATTTTATCGGTTTTAATTGATGGTTTTAGTTTAGAGAAACAGCAAATTAGCAAAACGCACGATAAAGAAGATGCCAGTACCGAATATGATTTTTTCTTTCGGCTCGATGATGATAGAAGTTATGGTATTGGTGCAAAAAGAACATTAAGAGAGCGTTATAAACAATTTATAAAAACGGCTCATACTTCTGAAATTGATGTGATGATAGAAATTACTATTGGACTTGATTTAAATCAAGCTAAAGCGCAAACAATCAGAACACACGGCGTTTATATTTTTGTCGCTGATGAGGTTTATGATAATCGTGACGATTTGATTAACTTATCTGGCGTTTTTCCAGTAAGAGAATTAACCAAAGAAACTCTATTGAGTTTGATTTAAAATAGAATTGACTGTTAATAATAACGACTTAAATAACAAGTCGTTATTATACTTAAGCATCTAATGGTATAGCCATGCTTTTCATAAAAGATGGATAAGCCGCGTCATAAACAGCATTATTAAATTGTTCAAACATTTCAGCAATAATAGTATTTAATTTTTGGCATTCAGCATCGGTGAAAGTGCTTTCATTAGTAATAATTGAAATAATACTTTCGGGTGCATCATCGGGGTGAAAAATTAAATTTCGTAATGCCATTTCAGAAAACCAAGCTAGCATTCCATCAAAACTCTTATCTAAAAAATCAGGGATATGCGTTGTGTTATTCATATTAAATTTCCTAACGTATTTATATTAATACAGTATAGTCAATTTAGCTGAGTTATTAAAGTATAAAACGTTTATTTTATTACTCACAATACTTTACGAATGGCAAGCTTATTAATGATAGACTTGTTGCGGCGAGCGACCACAGGCTTAACAAAAGAACAGTTTTATCAATTACTAGAAGAATTTACAAAACCTAAGTTTAAACAAAGCGTTTTTGCAATTCCCAATCACGGTAATTAAATACCTGACCTTCTTGTCTTACAGTTTTAATATTGTCTAAATTAATATCGGCATAAACCCATTGCACCGCATTAAATTCACCCATGGCTAAAATACCATTATCAGGAAAACCTCTATCAACAGGGGTATAAATAGCCGCCGCGCCTATATTAATATCCACCGCTTCTGACCACGACGCATTACCCACTAAGGGCGATTGCACCACATAACATTGATTTTCTAATGCTCGCGCCTGACAACCGATTTTAACGCGATGATAACCCGCCACCGTATCAGTACAACTAGGCACTAGAATTAAATCCGCACCCATTTCAACCTGACGGCGACACAATAAAGGGAATTCACTGTCATAACAAATAGCAATAGCTAATTTACCAAACTCAGTATTAAAACATTTAATTTCTTCGCCACTGCTAATATGCCAGTGTTCATTTTCAAAACGGGTCATGGTTAATTTATCTTGAAATTCAACCGTGCCATTGGGTAGAAATAAATAAGCTCTATTGCGATATTCACCGTTAGGCATTTTTATAGGAAATGAGCCTGATTGAATAATGCAATGGTACCGCCATGCTAATACTTGAAATAATTGTAAATAATTATCCAATAAGCCTTGCATAGCTTTTAATTGTCCGCTTAATGAAGAATAGACTTCTTTTTTAAATAAAGAAGCCAATTCCATGCTGGCATATTCGGGAAACACTAATATTTTGGCATCTTGTGCGACAGCTTGCGCCACCCAACGTTCTACTTTTTCATGATAAGCAGTCCATGTACCTAAAAAGCCAATATCGTATTGTGCGCTAGCAATTTTAACGTTCATAATAATTATTAATAAGTTGTGATTTAAAATTACTTTTCTTTTAACCAAAAAGTCATTGGTTTGGCTGTTTCTTCGGTATCATCTAAATCTTTCCAAAAATAACTCGTGCGTAATTCTGGATGTTTAACATAACCGCGTTTATTCCAAAAAGCATCTAAAGGTATATAATCAACGGGGCGGCGCGGATGATTAATAGGACGTTCTACGCAACAAAAAGTAATATGTTTAAATCCACCTAAATCTTGGGCGTGGGCTTCACGTTGTTCAAAGAATCTAACGCCTATACCTAAACCACGATAGTTTTTATTTAATACCGATTCACTGCAATAAAACACGTCATTCAAATCATAACCGTTTTCAATAAAAGGACGTTGCAATTCCTCAGTTTCATCTTTCATCGGTAAAGCCGTTGACGCGCCTACTACATTATCACCATCGAGTGCTAAAACAATCACGCTATTGGGATTATTAATATAGGTTTGCAGATATTTTTGTTCGTAGCCTAAATCACCGTCATATAAATAAGGAAAGTCTCTAAATACTTCAATTCTAAGCCGCGCTAATTCATTAATATAGGGAATTAATGCGGTGCCGCTATAACGTTCAATGCGAATATTTTTAGACATAATAACTGTCCTAATAAAGTTAATAAAAGAGTTTATAGCATAAGAGATAGCTGGTTTTGCTCAACTAGCCTATTAATAAATATTAATAGGCTTAAAAATAAGGGCAATAATTCAAGCTAATAGGGGCAGGGATGGAGTATTTTTAAAGCAAGATTTTTAAAACGTTTTTATAAATTGACTAATGGCGTTTAAAACCATGATTTGAAACTCCAGTGGTGCTGAAGTTTCATATTTAGCAGAATAATTAGTTTTCTGCTAAATAACGATTTTTTAATTGAATATAGTGTTGGGCGGAATATTCTAAAAATTCTTTTTCAGTATCACTTAAAGGGCGCACGGGTTTTGCTGGAGAACCTATATAAAGGTAGCCACTTTGTAATACTTTACCCGAAGGCACTAATGAACCCGCACCGAGCATGACATAGTCTTCCAAGACAGCGGCATCCATGATAATCGCGCCTATGCCTACTAAACAGTAATTACCAATGCTACAGCCATGTACGACGGCTTTGTGTCCGATGGTCACACTCTTGCCTATGCTTAAAGGCTGGCTTTTGGGGGCGTAAGGGCTGGCATGGGAGACGTGCAGTACCGAACCATCTTGAACATTAGTCCCTGCACCTATGCTAATGCTTTCAACATCACCACGCACGACTGCCATTGGCCAGATTGAAACATCATCGGCTAAGCTGACATCGCCAATAACGACTGCACTAGCATCTAAATAGACGGCTTGTCCTAGGCTGGGTTGTTTGTTGTTAAATGCTTTAATAGACACGTTGTGTTCCTTGTGAATGGCTTTTAGGTAGCAAGAGCTTCCATTAAATCAATCATAAATTCCATTGCTTCATCATCAACGCTTTCCCACGCGTTAAAACCTAGATTTCTTAAAACTTCTCGACCTTTATCATCATCATTCATGCTAAGTAATAGATTTTGAATTTCAGCACGTCGCCCAACTAACTGTGGACCTATCATTAAGGCATGATGAATCACGCTAATTTGACTGCGAACTAAGACGCGCAATTGGCTTTTAGTGAGGTTTGACAAGCCATCAAAGGCTTCGGCTAAAAAAATTCCTACATCGGCTTTGCCTTGTAATAAATTTTTGGCAACCAATACATAAGTATTATGGACATCGATGTGGACGTTGCTGGCGTTTAAATCACCCGCTTCAAGCATAATCATACCCATCATGGTGACATCAGGGTCTTCGGTTACGGCAACGCGTGTACCTGCGCCTAGTTGTGAAACGTCTTCTACAGAATTATTGATATTGACTGCAATAATGGCTTCATCAGAAATTCCAGCCGCTTTGACGAGTGGTAAAAAACCTTTTTCGCGCACTAACATAGCCGCATCAAAGGGATTAGCGTAAATCAGATCGATTTTGTCGTATTTAATTGCGTCATGTTGCGCTTGAAAACTGTCATACATTTCCAAATGAATGGCAGTGTTACTTTGTTTTTGTAACCAAGTATTAAAGATATACCAACCCGATAAATGATCAGGGGTAAAATCTGGACTGACTGTGAACATGTACGACATGGTGTCTTTACTCAAAATAGTGTCGGATAAAGCTGAATGCACTCATTGACTTTGGTGCGCGAAGGTTTACGGCGTACTGAGGTGTAGCTAATCACTTCACCGTGGCGAATATTGGGAATAACTGTGGCTTTCACCCAGTAATAACCGCCGTCTTTGCGCAAATTTTTTACAAAACCTTGCCATTTATGTCCTTGATTGACAGTATCCCATAAATCTTTAAAGGCAACTGAAGGCATGAATGGGTGTCTTAGAATAGAATGTGGTGAACCGATTAATTCTTCTTCGGTATAACCTGACATTTCGATAAAGGACTTATTCACATGGGTAATAATGCCTTCTTTATCAGTAGTCGAAACAATCAATTTGCCGTCTGGATAAGGTGTTTCCAGTTCAGTATATAAAATCCGACGACGTATGCCACCGTATAAATCGAGTGTTACTTCCTTATAGTCACCCACAATATCTTCTGGTTTCATATCATGAATCATAGCCCACCCCCACCGTTGTATTTATTATAAGAATTCGGCAATGCTGGCAGCAGCTCGTTTAACATCAAGAAAAATTAAACCCAGTTTTGCATTAGGCTTGGCTAAGACAGTGAGTACAGATTCCGCACCTGCATAAGTCATTAACACATAACCTTTCGCACCTTTAATTAAGACTTGTTCTAAAGTACCACGCGCTAATTCTTGAGCGGTTCTATCGCCTAGTGATAACATCGCCGCACTCATCGCACCCACGCGATCTTCATCCATACCCGATGGTAATACCGAAGCTATCATTAAGCCATCTGTAGAAATAATGCCTGACGCTTCAATATCTGCCGAAGTCCCGTTAAGTTCTGTCAATACAGAAGTCAACATATTTGCTCGCATATCACAACCTCTTTTTCGTAGTTAGTATAAATATAAAATTCAAGTGAGTTCTCCTTGTGTTGCATAGCGTATTGTTAATGCCCAAACTAAAGACACGAATTCGGCATGATTAAAATGCGGAATACCTGAAATGGCAATCACAAAACGATTTTTAGCGATGAATAAAGGCCAAAAGCCCACTTTACTGTTACCAAAGACATCAACTATACCCCACGCATGACTGGCAAGTCCCATATTATTCATAAGCAAACCTGAACGTCGGTCATGTACTGTAGCAATTTCTGCGCTTAATGCTGATAATTCCTCGGCAACTTCATGAGGAAAACCATGAGTTGCCAAATAAAAGCCTTCTCTTTCTGCTAATAATACTTTGCCATTTTCAGAAATTTTACTGAGATAGTTTGGCAGAATAGTTTCTAGTGCATCTGAAGGGTAACTCTGTGGCGCAGATAGACCTTGAACCCAATGTAATTTTTGACAATGATGCAGTAGTTCTAAACATTTCTGCTCTTCATCATGTTCCATAAGTTGCTGCAAATTCTCAATGCTCAACGGTAAAGTTTCTTTTTGTAACAAGAGATTGCGCAAGAACTGTCGGGGTTTATCGGTTTCTTCAGAACACACTGCATAATAAGCACCCGCAGGTGTTGGCTGTAAATAAAGACCTTTGGATAAGGAATAATTAGTCATTATTATTCCTTTAAGCCAGGATCCAATGAATAAAGTAGTGCTTGGATTAACAAGGAAACATCACTTTTTACGCGGGCATCAACGGCAAAAATGGGTGGTTTAATATTATATTTTTGCATGTGCTTGTGATAGTCTTCAATAGTAGGTGTTGCACTGATGTCCATTTGGGTAACGCCGATGGCAACACTGGTTTCTGCAATAAAGGTATCGAAAGCATCTAAAAAGAACTTCATGTCTTGAAAAGGGTCGGCACGGGTATTGTCTAACAGCAGCACTAAACCAATGCCACCTGTGATTAAAATATCCCACATAAAATCAAAACGTTCTTGACCAGGCGTACCGTAAAGATGCAATTTCTCACCGCCCGCTAAATTCATCACGCCATAATCCATCGCCACTGTAGTTGAGGCTTTTCTGGATTTGGTCATATCACTAGCAGCGGCATCTGTTTTTATGGGAGGTAAGTCGCTGATGGAATTAATTGCTGTGGTTTTGCCGGCACCTACGGGACCAGTAAAAATAATTTTATATTGACTCATAGTGTGTTTTGTTCCGTTAGGTAGTGTTAACTGCGTAATTTGCTCATGATTCGACCCAACAAGCCTTGATTTTTATTGGGTTTAATTGCCGTTGAGGAATCGACAAGCAGATCGGCACTCCTTTTTGCCTGATCAACTAAACCCAAAGAATGAGCCGCGCTGATGAATACAAAGACATACTGAGGCTTAATATCTAACACCTCGGCAATACTGGGCAAGGTTCTCGGCTCTTTGATGAGTAAAGCGGCAATACGCAAAGCATGAGGTGTAACCAAGAGGCGGGTAAAATTAGGCCAATTTTTTAAATAGACGGGTTGTTGAATAGTTAAACTAACAGGATAACGTCCTTTTGATGCCCAGCAGGCTAGTTTCCACAAAAACGCATCCATACTGTGATATTTTTCTAAGGCTTTACCTGAGGCAGCCGTTTCAGCGTCAATTGTATGCAGTGATACCTGTGCGCCCACCATATTACTAATGGTTAAACCTGCAAACGCTCTGAGTTGTTTCTCATCGGCATCTAACCAAACTTCATGATTCTGTGGAAAAATAAACAGTGGATTCCAACCTGAATTTAATTGTTTGGCTTTACCATCGGCATTACTGGCTTTAAAAGCCGACGCTACGAACCCTTGAAAATATTCTTTTGGGTTGTAACTAGCTAGCATGAATTGCGTTGGGTCGTTCACATCAACGCCTGCTACATTACCGATAAATGCCCCGAAACCTTTTTCATTTAACTGCATAGCAGCTTCATGTTTAGTTTTCTTATTACGCTCATTCTCATCAAGCACAAATCGCTTGAGTACGGGTTGCTGATCGTTGAGTTCACCAGATTCAGATTGTGCGGCAGAACCACTTGAAACAGTCGCTTGGCTGGTCTGTGCTAGCTTTTGCGCAAGGTCTTTGGCATTTTGCAACACATGGAGCATATCATCGGTGCGCACTGGTTTTTTGATATACAGTACGTTTTCTAATTTACCGTCATGCAGTGACAAGACGACAACAGGTCGAGCCAATTTCTTGGCTAAGCGTTCATCGATTAATCGTGTCGCGTTACTGTTGTCGCCATCGAAGATATCAACTTCTGCCTCGCTATCATCGACAACAACAGCAAAACCTCGACAAGGTCCTTGTAAATACATAACCATCACTTTGCAGCTACGCTCATCCATCGCGTGCAATGCAACTTTTAATGGACTGCTATTTTTATCCATTGTTGTTTTGCCCTTTAAAATAATTATTTAACGTGTGCCATTCATCATTTAGCGTTATACCAGATTCTATTAGCTGTGTGAACATTGCATTAAATGCACTGCTATCACGCGTAGAACGATAAAGTGCTAATAATTCTTCTTGAAAATCCAGTCGCGTTGGCTGATCAAGTACTGCCGTTTCTAATACGCGTTTTGCATCATCTAATTGACTGTATTCAATATGGTCACGCGCAATAGCCAAAGGGTCATGAGATTCATCATCTTGTTTTTTTTCAATAGGATGAACCATATCATTTGTCCCTATTAATCCCTTGGTAAAAAGAGAATAACGATTACCCTCTAATGAATTTACATCTGCCTCTGTATTTTTTAGATAGTCTTGTAATGTAAAAAACTGCTCGGCGGTTAAGTGAGATTTGGTACCCATAATAATACGCCGACTAATTGCTGTACCTTTTTTATTTAATACAATCAAAAAATCAACGATTGCGGCAAATAATTGTTCATTCAATTGGGCATGAAAACAATAATAAATACGCTGGGTATGTGCCAGTAATCCTTTTGGTTTTCTGGAAATTTGGAAAACCAATTTTTCCAAAAAATCACTATAAAGCAATACTTCTGGATTCCACAGACTCGCTTCATTTTGTAATGAAAAAAAATTGACCATATCTGATGCTGTTGCAGATGCAGAATCGTCGTCGCAAGTAATCAGAGGGAAATCAGTTATCATCACACAGGTTTCATAGCTGGTTTGAGAATAGTTCTAAGCGAGCATTTTATCAAGCTTGACACTTAATAAAAATCGATAAGTTTACAACAATAAAGGGGTTTCATTAAATGAAAACCTTTTTTGACACGCGACAACTGACTCAATTTTTTATAAATCTAAGTCAAGATTAAAATTTACACAACTGAATAATCCCTGCCAACAAGCGTTGCATAGCAATCGTTATCAGTTCAGGACTTAACATGCCATAAGATAAACGCAAATAACAACCCTTGTGTAAACCAAAAGCGCATCCGGGTATAACGGCTACTTTAAAGTCACGAATTAATGTTTCAACCAAAATTAAATCGTTAATCTCTGTATTTAATTTTAATAATACATAAAACGCACCCTCGGTGACGGTCATCTGACAAAAATCACCTAAAGTTTGCAACTGCTCAATCACTTGACGGCGAACGAGCATAAGTTGTTCTTTATGTTGTCTACAATAATCCGATCCTGTTTGCAATGCGCCAATAGCGGCTTGTTGACTAATTAATGGCGGACAAATCAGGTTAGTATCTTGTACTTTTAATAAAGAAGCTAATAAGGCTTTAGGAAACAGCACATAACCCACGCGCCAGCTCGCAAATCCATAAGCTTTGGATAAAGAATACAAAGAAATCGTATGTTCTTGTGCGCTGGCAATACTAGCGGGTGAAAAATGCTTTACCTTGTCATAAACAAAATATTCATAAGCCTCATCGCTAATATGATACAAGCCATATTCAGCACATAAAGCATTCACGGCACGCAAAGCCGTTTCTGAGTAGACCGCGCCACTGGGATTATTAGGCGACACTGTCACAATAGCGCGCGTTTTTGGGGTGATCGCGGCGCGTAGTGCGTCTAGTTGTAATTGATACTGAGCGTCTGTGGCTACCAATACAGGCTGGCAATGCACCATGCGAATCGCCATTTCCTGATTAAAGTAATAAGGCACGGGCAAAATAATTTCATCGCCCGCATCACAGATGGCCAATAACACGTTTAAAAACGCCATATTAGAACCCGCCGTTACCATCACTTCATAGTTGTCACTCACAATGCCATTATCGGTATGCAATTTTTCTTTGATTAATGCCAATAATTGCGGGTGTCCCAAAGGCGAGCCGTATAAATGATCGCTTGGATGAGAGCCAAAACCTTGAATAGCTTGCAAAGCACTCTGCGGCGGTGGATAAGACACCATACCTTGTCCTAACGATAATGTACCCTCCGTTTCACGCACCCACGCGCCTACCACGGGAATAATGGGCGTTTGTACAGTTTTAATATGATAACTATCACGCATCACGGGCTTGTAATTGGGCTAATTGGTCTAGGGTATTAATATTGGTAAACAATTCAGGGCTGTGACTAAAATCAACGGTGACATAATGCAACTGGATTAAAAAATCGGTCAATTTACGCCCCCCCGCGCTTAAATAATCTTGCAAATGTTTTTGTACGCTGGATTTTATCGCCATAAATACAGGTTGTAACTGCCCACCATCGTGGGCAATTGCCACTTCGATAGTATCGGCAGTTGCCGCGTTTAATAAAGTGCGGACATGCGCTACTGTCACCAAAGGTGAATCGCAAGGCAAGACAAGCCATAGCTCAGCTTGAGCATAGCGCATTGCCGCTAACACACCCGCTAATGGCCCTTCAAAACAATCATTAGCATCACTTACCACAGGTAAACCTAATTGGGCATAGCTATCGATATTGCGATTGGCGTTAATGAATACCTTATCGACTACTGGACTCAATGCGCTAATCGCATAAGAAACTAAAGGCACGTTTTGATATAAAATCAAACCTTTATCCTGATAAGCCATACGTTTTGCCCGTCCACCTGCAAGCACTACGCCACAAACTTTGCCTCGCATTGCCATAAATAACCGATGCTACCAACCTAAAGGTTTAAGTCTAGCAGATAAACTGTAAAAACCCTGAATAATATAGGTGCGCAGTGCTTATATCTACTAAAGCTAGCAAAGCAACCCTGTACCGTGCAAACACAGGTTTTGTGACAGAGCGTTTAGTTGAATACACAGCAAGCTTTAGACTGTTGTATTATTTTAAATAGGCTCAATTGATGATTTCAATTACTAATAATGAACATCAATAATGTAGGGGCAAGTCCTATTTGCCCTTAATAACACCCCGTTGTACAAAAACGAATAAGTAATCCTAGTATTTCAATTTAAAAATATTTGTAACTTATTGCCATAAGTCATGCAGTTTATCCATATTTTTAAAAGCCTGCGCGTGATAATTCGGTGACTGTGAAATCGCACGTTGCAAATAATTTCGCGCCTCACTGTAATGCCCATCTAATAAATTAAGATAACCTAAATTATTACAAGCCGAAGCCTCATTCATGTGGCTAAAGCTTCATTATTTTTACCTTGACGTGCTTGTAATAAAGCTAAATTATTAAGCGCGTTATCAAATAAAGGGTAGTGCATCAAAAAAGTAGGTTAGTTAATATTAAACCTTTCGGAGTTCAAACCTAGGTTTGAACTCCAGCTAAAATGGCGTTTTGTTAAAACCTACTCTTTTGAAGCACTACCGATTTTTTGGTGGTGCATCAAAAAAGCAGGTTAGTTAATATCGAAATTTCTGGAGTTCAAACCTAGGTTTGAATTCCAATTAAAATGGCTTTTTGTTAAAACCTACTCTTTTGAGGCGCTACCCAGAATTTTATATTAAGTTAATAGTATAGATGTTTTTCATTCCAGCAAAGATACTGGAATCCAGTTGTAGGTGGCGGTATGAATAGACTTGTTGTGACAACTCTAATGATTATTTTAAGTTGGATATTTAATATTAGTAGAACAACCATGTAGAGACGTTGCACTGCAACGTCTTGGTATTGCAAGGTCTTTATAATATTGAATTCGCTGAATTGTCCTGCATTTGTTTATTTAATAAATGCGTAAACGCATCGGCTGATAAAGGTTTACTTTTTAAATAACCTTGATAGCTATCACAACCTTTCTCTTGCAAAAAGGCTAATTGTTCTATTGTTTCTACCCCTTCTGCTAATACTTTAAAACCTAAAATACGCGCCATTGCAATAATAGTAGCGGCAATTTCTATATCATTTTGGTTGTAAGGAATATTGTCGATAAAACCTTTATCTATTTTCAATGAATTTAAAGGAAAATGTTTTAAATAAAGCAGCGAAGAATAACCTGTGCCAAAATCATCAATAGCCAAACGTACCCCTAAATCGCGTAATTTATTTAAAGTCTCTACCACATTATCGCCTTGTTCATTGTGTAAGTTATGCGTTTTTAATCTATCTTGATAATCCATTAAACCGTTTTCAGTAATTTCTAATTCTAGTTGCTGAGCTGGAAAATCGGTATCTTGTAATATAGTTTTTATTAAAGCGGGCATATCTATACGTTTAAATTGCTGGGGCGAAACATTAACGGCTAAGTTTAAAGGTGGCAAGCCTGCATTTAACCATTGTCGTCCTTGTCTACAGGTTTCGCGTAATACCCATTCACCTAAAGCATTAATTAAACCACTTTCTTCAGCAATACTTATAAATTGATTAGGTGATATTAAGCCATTAATAGGATCTTGCCAACGAACTAATGCTTCCGCCCCAATAATTCGTCCTGTCGCAATATCGGTTTGCGCTTGATAAAAAACGCGTAATTGTTGTTCTTTAATAGCAATGCGTAATCTACTTTCTAAAGTCATACGTTCGCGTGCTAGTCGCGTTAATTCATCCGAAAAATAAGCAAAACAACAGCGTCCTTTTTCTTTAGCTTGATAAAGAGCCGCATCGGCTTGTTCGATTAATTGGGTAGCATTATTACCATGTTGTGGATATAGACTAATACCAATACTGACACCTATACAGACATTATCGCTTTGGCTTAATTGAAAGGGTTTGCTTAAATCAGTAATAATAGATTGGGCTAAACGCGCCGCATCTTCGCTATGGACTATATTTTCCAATAAGACAATAAATTCATCACCGCCTAAACGCGCAATACTATCAACGCCGCGTAAATGACTACTGAGTCGAATGGCTACTTTTTGTAATAATTCATCACCTGCTAAATGTCCAAAACTATCATTAACAGCTTTAAATCGATCTAAATCTAACATTAATAAAGCCAGTTGTTGTTGTTCTCTATGGGCATTAGCAATGGCATGTTCTAAACGTTCTTGTAATAAGCGGCGATTGGGTAATTGGGTTAAAGGATCATAATAGGCTAAATGGCGTATTTTTTTTTCAGCGGCTTTACGCTCGGTAATATCAGATTGTGTACCCACATAATGGGTAATTATTCCCTTATCATCAGTCACTGCGGTAATAGTCAACCATTTTGGATAGATTTCACCATTTTTACGTCTGTCCCAAATTTCACCTTGCCATGAACCTGTTTTTTGAATACTGGCCCACATGTTTTCATAAAAGGCATTATCATGCCGACCCGAACGTAATAAATTCATTTTATTACCCACTGCCTCAGCAGAGCTATACCCCGTCACTTCTGTAAAAGCACTATTAACGCGTAAAATAACGCTATTGGCATCGGTAATAACCATCGCTTCATGGGATTCAAAAGCAGTGGCGGCAATGCGTAATTCAGCTTCTAATTGTTTACGCGCAGTAATATCAATCAATGAACCGATATAACCTATTAACGCGCCCGTATTATCAAACATCGGCATACTTTGATCTAAAACCCAACGCCATTCATTACTGACATGACGTAGGCGATATTCGGTAATAATCGACTGGTGATTATTCTCATTATTATAATAACTCGTAAAAGCCGTTTCTCTATCATCGGGATGTACCGCATTACACCATTGTTCATGTGACATAATCCCTTTTTTAGAATCTAAACCAACAAATTCTAACCATGCTTGATTTGCAAATAAAGGTTTGCCCTCTTTATTGGTAATCCATATCATCATGGGTGAATTATTCGCCATTACGCGAAAATGTTCTTCACTGGATTTTAATAAACTTTCAGTTTGTTTACGTTGCGTCATATCATGTAAGGCACTAGCAAATAATAAACCCTGCTCGGTTTGAATAGGACTTAAACTAATTTCTACTTCAACTGTATTACCATTTTTATGCAACGCACAAATACTACTAAAACCGCTACATAATAAACGCGTATAAGGCGCGGCACTACAAAGTTCTCTATACCGCCGATGATCGGTGCGAATCGCTTCGGGTATTAAGAATTCAATAGCTTGTCCAATTAATTCTTCATTTTTATAACCTAATAAACGTTCAACTTGATGGCTTACCATCACAATAATGCCTTGGGCATTACTAATTAACAGCGCGTCGGGCTGAGCATCAAAAATAGCGCGTTGCCGCGCCTGAATGACTAATAACTGTTGTTCAGTTTGTTTGCCTTGCTCAATATCGCGTTTGAGTTCTTCAATAACTGATTGCAATGCCTGTGTTCTAGTTTGAACTAATTGTTCTAAATGCGCATTATTGTGTTGAAGACGGTGATAATTTCTATAGTAGCGAGTTAATAAATAACTGACTACACCTAGAAAAAAAAAGACAAGGCTATAGCCCCAAAGATGATTTATAGAATTTTGTTGAGTGAATTGATTCATTACTCTAGGTGATTTATGTGATGACCTAGATTATTTTAACATAAAGCCTTACTAAAACTAAGCTTACTTAAAATTGAATAAAAACTAACTTTTATTAATGGTTACTGAATCGCTACAAACAATAAAGTTGATAGTGCCTAATTATTTGATAAATAGTTATAACACTTTAAAGATAGGTGATGCTGAAAAGAGCGCGAATAATTAATCACTATTCGCGCTTTATTAAAATAATGCCTTACTTAATACTTTTATAAGCATCCAATGCTTTATTCAAAAATGCCGATGCTTTTTCAACATCGCCATATTTGCCTTGAATCATGCCTTGATTAATACTTTCAAAACCTTGTTTAACGATAGCTTCGTTACCTTGAATTTTGCCAGAAGCCTCACGCGCCGCTTTTAAATGTAGAGTTGCCGCAGAAAAATCACTTTTCTGTACTTGCTCTAAACCTTTTTCGATGTGACCGATAACCACAGCCGCTTCACTTGCCGCGCTAACAACTGCCGCTTCTTCAGAAGCGTTCACTGGAGCTACTGCTACAAAAGCAGAAGAAATAAATAATGCAAGAGCTAATTTTTTAATGCTAATCATAAGTATTCAATAAAGTATTTTGAGGGAATTATTTTCAAGTATCGCTTGAAAATAAGGAAGTGAAAGGCGTTAACCTTTCAACGACTATGATAAACGATTATGCTAGATTATTTGATTTATTTTCATAAGCGGTGATTTTAGCATTTCCCGATTCCAAGCGGGGCGTGCTTGATAGTACAGTCACACTTAAGATATGTTTCGTCTCAAAATAACTATCTAAAATCGCACTATAACTGTGGATATTTTGGTAGTGGTAAAGAGTAAGTAATAATATATAAAATTATATATTAGGTGAAAACAATGAAATGTAACTATTGTAAATCAGAGAATGTAGTAATGAACGGAAAAAATAGAATTGGCACACTAAAATATAAATGTAAAGACAGTTTGCCCTCAAATCCTAAGAACAAAATAATAACAGAGTATGAAAAAGAACTCATCAATAAGTAATTACTTGAAAAGCTATCATTAGCAGGTATCTCGTGGGTACTAAATATATCGGATTTGTGGATATAAAACTATGTCAATAATAAATTCAAAAATAGGTAGTGCTTCAAAAGAGTAGGTTTTAACAAAACGCCATTTTAGCTGGAGTTCAAACCTAGGTTTGAACTCCGAAAGGTTTAATATTAACTAACCTACTTTTTTGATGCACTACCCAAAAATATAGAACAAACCGTTAAAGTAAAAGTATTGGCTAAAGAAGATTTAGATTTAATTGAGAATGCGATGAATTGTGTATATTTGTAAAAAAAAGAGTGTAAACAATGGGTTTGCTTAGCGATAGATAGAAAAACTTGTGGGTGTTCATATTGGCGATAGAGGAGCTAAAAGTGCCAAAGCATTATGGCAGTCCATATCCATATTTATTGTCGTTATGCGCGATTATTGGTCAGCTTATAACGGTGTCCCGATAAACAATATTATTCCGTAGGTAAAAAAAGCGATCAAACTAATCCTATTGAACGTTTCACTAATACACTACGACAACGCTTTTCTCGTTTAGTTAGAAAAACACTCTCCTTTTCTAAAAAACAAAACACTCTTATTGGCTCGTGTACTATTTTATACATCATCATAATAAAATACGATGAGCTTTATAATTAATAAATCACTCATTCTTTACCGCCACCTAATCTTTTTTAATTCAGCAGGATTAAATAATTTATTATTCATCATTAAACTCCTTAAAGCAGGGTACGCGATTGCGTACCCTACCAATAATTAAAACCGCTAGGTTTTAAATTTTATTAAACGCACTTCGACCTGCATAAACCGCTAAATCGCCTAATTCTTCTTCGATTTTCAATAAGCGATTATATTTAGCAACACGGTCAGAACGGCTCAAAGAACCTGTTTTAATTTGACCTGTACCAGTGGCAACCGCTAAATCAGCAATGGTAGTATCTTCGGTTTCGCCTGAACGGTGTGACATAACCGCGCTATAACCCGCCGCGTGCGCCATTTCAATTGCCGCTAAGGTTTCAGTTAATGTACCGATTTGATTCACCTTAATTAAAATTGAATTAGCAATGCCTTTTTCAATACCTTCCTTGAGAATTTTAGGATTGGTTACAAATAAATCATCACCGACTAATTGAATTTTATTACCCAATTTTTCAGTTTGGTCTTTCCAACCTGCCCAATCATTTTGGTCTAAACCATCTTCAATTGAAATAATCGGATATTTCTCAACCCACGCCGCTAAAAAGTCGTTCATTTCAATTGAAGTGAAACTTCTATTTTCAGCTGATAATACATAGTTACCGTTTTCATAATACTCAGATGCCGCCGCGTCCATGCCTAAGAAAATATCCACGCCTGCTTTATAACCCGCTTTTTCAATCGCTTCTAATATCACTTCAATCGCTTCTTCATTTGAAGATAAATTAGGAGCAAAACCGCCTTCATCACCCACAGTAGTTGCCAAACCTTTGGCTTTTAATACTTTGGCTAAATTATGGAATACTTCCGCGCCATAACGAATGGCTTCTCTAAAAGTGGGTGCGCCGACTGGTAATATCATGAACTCTTGTAAATCCACGCTATTATCCGCGTGTGAACCACCGTTAATAATATTCATCATGGGAACGGGTAATATAAATTTACCGCTTTTATTTAAATGACGATATAGAGGAACGCCCGCTTCTTTTGCCGCCGCATGAGCGACTGCTAATGAAACTGACAAAATCGCATTCGCGCCTAAACGGGCTTTATTATCCGTGCCGTCTAAGGCAATCATGGCATTATCAATCGCTTCTTGAGCATTTGCATCAAAACCAATTAATGCGGCTTTAATTTCAGTATTCACGTTATTAATGGCAGTTAATACACCTTTGCCTAAATAACGGTTTTTATCACCATCGCGTAATTCAATGGCTTCGCGCTCACCTGTTGACGCGCCTGAAGGAACGGCCGCTGTGCCAATAATACCTGATTCTAAAATCACATCGGCTTCTAAGGTAGGATTACCGCGTGAATCTAAAATTTCGCGGGCTTTAATATCGACAATTTTACTCATACTGTTTTATGACTCCAAAGGTTAAAAGAAAAGCAAGATTATTGCTTTAAGGTTAAAAAATTATAGTAATACTTGATAAGGTGGATTATTTTTTTGCCAAGTAAAAATGGATTGGCAAAGTTGTGTTTGATACAGGTCGGTTTTATCTATCGCCCCGCGTAAATAACTCGATATTCTTTCAGCTGTGGCATTTTTATTATTGGCTAATATGCCATATTGAAAGCCAATAGCTAAAACTTCTATCATAACGTGACCATTACATAATAGCCACGGATTAATGTTAGCTGTATTATTCATTAATTGTTGTGCTTCAAGCAAATTAATATCTAAGCCTTTGCTTTTTACAACTGAATGTAAATTATCTTTATTTAATTGCCATTTATTACGAAGTAAAATTGTCTCATTTTTATGTAAATCTTTTAAACCCTCTAAACTAGGAAATAAATATTGTCTTACATATTCAATTTGTGCAAATGCTAAAACTAGGTTAATTAAATAATTCTGCACCGATTGATTGTTATCTTTTTCAAAGGTAGCAATAAGTTTTTTATTGCCATATTCAGCTAAAATTTTCTTAAATACCGTTTGATTACTTAATAAAAGCATTTCTAAATCATGAGTTTCTGTTGCACAAATATTACTTGGTCGCACTATATTAAATAAACTATCAAAATCATCATCAATAATTCCTAGATAACCATTTATATTAATTTGACTTTGATTTAAAGAGTTAATATTTTCAATGACATCTAGTTTTCCATTTTTTCTATTGTAATCAATTGATACGCGAAAGACCACACAACATTTATCATCCAATGTTTGACCACACCAAAATTTTTCATCACTTTCGCCTTCAACAAATAAAAAGCTACAATCTTTATTTTCAGGATTATCTCGGAACAATTCTAAAGCCGCATCAAGTTCATCTATATCAAGTACAGGATGTGTCTTCATTAATTAACACCTAAGCGAACCATTAAATGCGAATTTTTACCTATAATAGTCGAAGAATGCGTTGCTATTAATACGTCAAATTCTGAATGTTCAACAATTTGTTTAAGTTCATTAATAAATTTGTTTTGCCATGTAACATGAAGTGATAATTCAGGTTCATCAATCATCACCAAAGTATTAGGTTCAACTTTAAAAATTAAATCATAAAACATAACTAATTCGTGTTGTTCACCTGAAGAAAGTAAAGTTAAATCAATTTCACCATCTTTACCAATAATAATTAAACCTCTTTTTTCATCAATCCGTAATTCTTTACCTTGAAATTTAGAATTAATTATTTTTAATAATAATTCAATTTTATCAGCTAAAGGCTCAAAAATATTTAATTTTTCTTCGCCATCTTTAACATAGAGGTTCATTACAGCGGCATGATGTTCTTCTAAACTATCAATAGAACCTGCATCTAATAAAGCAGTGTCTGTTGTCGGCAATAAACCTAACTTTTTAAATTTATTTCTTTTATTTTGCAATATTTCAATACGTTCTTTTAATTGTTCGTATGTATAGTGTTCAGATGCTTTTAATAATCTAAATGGGAAAGTTTGTTCTAGTTCTTGTGTTTTTTTAGCATACTCTGTCATAATATTTTTAAATCGTTGTTTCATTTCATAAGCTTCAAAACCAACAGTATAACTAAACTCTTTATTTTTCTGTAAATCATCAAGACTTTCAACTCCAAAAAGTCGAGATGTTTCAATAAATTTAGTTAATAATCTATTATTTACTATTGATTCGGCATTGGAATCTTTAGTGGATTTTCCTAAAAATATATTTTTGTATCGCACTATCAAATCTTCTGTTGATAAGACATCTTCTGATTTAGTATCGTAAAATACACCATTATTAATTTTTTTAATCCAATTAAGTTTTTTAATAAATTCAAGAAATTCTTTTTTATCAAAAATTTGATAATCAATACTTTCTTTATTAAAGAAAAGTTTTATTGTATTTTTATTTTTATATTGTTTTTTTTCAACTTTTATTTGATTACCATTCGACAATTCAACAGTAAATGTAGTAAATGGTATTTCATTAAAATTGTAAATTCTAGCGTTAAATAAATTATTAATCATCCGCAGAATAGTTGTTTTTCCAACGCCATTAATGCCATGTAGAATAGTAATGCGTTCTTCTTGATTAAAATCAATATGATGGTCAAATTGATTAAACAATCTTTTTACGGTAATAGATTTGATACGCGCTGGATTAGACATTTTTATCTCTTAGATATAAATTGTTAAAATTAACTGTCTTTAAATAAATCGGCTAAATCAATACTTAAATCAGGAAATAAATGTGAGCTAATTAAACCATCATCGGCGTAACTAGCTATTAATTGATAGTCTGCACTCGCTTCATTTAACACAAATTGCTGGATAACCTCTTCATAAGGATAAACTACCCAATACTCAATGACACCACTTTGCGCGTAAAGACTGTGTTTAGTAATCACTTCTTTTTTAGAATTACCTTTTGAAAGTATTTCAATAATCCAATCAGGCGCACCATTGCAACCTTGTTCATCTAATTTATTTTCATCACAAATTACACAAATATCAGGCTGAACTACGCTAGTAATTTCTTTATTAGCCAATATTGATTTTTTACGGTCATATAAACGCACATCAAACGGTGCTGAAAATGCCTGACAGGGTTTATTTTTAAAATAAAAAAATAAACGACTGCTTAAATTAATCGACAAACGTTGATGTTTAACATTAGGCGCAGGACACATTAAAGCAACCCTGCCTTTAATGAGTTCTACGGTTTCATTAAATTGCCATGTTAAATAATCGGCGTAATTATAATCAGCGGTTAAATCTAATTGGGATAATTGAGTAATTTTAGTCATGGCATTAACCTATTTATTAATAAGGTGAGCAAAATGCCCACCTTATTATTAGCAATTACAGCGTAGTTTCAATAAAAGGCTGGGCTTTTACTGCTTTATCAATAATTAATAAAGTTTCTAATAATTCACGCATTCTATGCAAAGGCCATGAATTAGGACCATCACTTAATGCTTCGGCGGGATTAGGATGCGTTTCCATAAATAAACCCGCAATACCCACAGCCACAGCGGCACGCGCTAATACTGGCACAAATTCGCGTTGACCGCCTGAACAGTTACCTTGTCCACCGGGTAATTGTACTGAATGCGTGGCATCAAATACTACTGGACAATTAGTATCTCGCATTGCCGCCAGTGAACGCATATCTGATACTAAATTATTATAACCAAAGGATACACCGCGCTCGCACACCATAATATTTTCATTACCTGTGGCTTTGGCTTTTTTAGCGACATTAACCATATCCCAAGGCGCGAGAAATTGTCCTTTTTTAATATTAACGGGAATACCTTGCGAAGCCACGGCTTGAATAAAATTGGTTTGACGGCATAAAAACGCGGGGGTTTGCATTACGTCTACAACGCTTGCCACTTCATTTAATGGGGTATCTTCGTGAACGTCAGTTAATACGGGTACGCCAATTTGACTTTTTACTTTTGCAAGTATTTCTAAACCACGCTCAAAACCCAAACCTCTAAAACTTTCTAATGAAGAGCGATTGGCTTTATCAAATGATGATTTATAAATAAACGGAATATTTAATTCGGTGGTTAATTCTTTTAAATAACCCGCAGTATCTAAAGCGAGTTGTTCGCTTTCAATCACACAAGTGCCAGCAATTAAAAATAAAGGCTGGTCTAAGCCGACTTCAAAGTTACATAATTTCATGTGTGTTTTCTCTGGTTAATGGTAAATAATTTTAATGATTGTTATGTAAAAATTAAACTATGTCCAATCTTCTACATAAAGTCCATTAGTCAATGTTTGTAAACTGCTATATATTTTATCGGCACTAATTAAAACGCAGGGTTCACAAATAGCAACGCTGGCTAACATAATATCAATATTGTGTTTTTTAATATTTTCTTTGCTTATTAGCGCGAGGTCTTTAAATTTCTTTTTTAGCAAACCAAAAACTTCAGCACTCTTTGCCGATAAAGGTAATATAATAAAATTTTGTTTTAGATGATTAATATCATTTCTGATAATCATTTTTTTAGTGTCGGGTGCATTATGGTAGGCATATTCTAATTCGTAAAGGGTTACTATAGAAATGGCTAATTCATCACTATTGCTTAATTGACTTAGTTTTTTACTAATAGAATGATGTTGCGCTGAATTAACATTGTACAAATCAGATAGGGTATTGCTATCAAATAGATATTTCATGTTTTATAGATTATCACTGGCAAAACTAAAGTCTTCTTTAAATTCAATTAAATCATTTTTAAATTGCTGAGCATAATCGCCTAATTGTAACTGGGGATTATTTTTTATTTCTTGTGCAAATAATGCCCATTTAGATGGCGGTGTGGGTGTTGGGTTTTGATATTGCAAAGCGTTTTTAATGGCTTGATTGACAAATTCGTCAATATTGGGCAAGGCTTGCAATTGCAAGGCAATATCATCGTTTAAAGTAAAAGTAATTTGCATTATTTTAATGTCGCTTGAATTTTAAATTATTTTTTTATCGCAATAGCTTGAACTACCGCGCCTATGCCTGTGTGATAAATACCTTCTTTTATATCGCGCTCTAATTCAATTAAATGTAAAAAATCTAATTGCGCTAATTCATCGCTTAGGCTTTTTTTTGTTTGCATGGTGTCGGGATTTTTACCGCCGCCTGTTTCATAGTTGACTTGTTTGGGTGTATAGGCTTCTAATAAAAATACGCCGCCACGATTTAAACCTTGGGTCACTTTTTTATACAGTTCTTTTCTAATATGTGAAGGCAAGGGGCAGAATATAGAGATAATTGCGTCCCATTGGTTTTCAATCATAGTAAATTCGGCTAAGTCGGCATGAATACAATTAATGGTGACATTATTGGCTTGTGCTAATTGTTGGGCTTTATTTAAACCGATTATTGATGAATCCACTGCGGTGACGTTATAACCTTGTTTTGCTAAAAAAACAGCGTTACGTCCTTCACCTTCGGCTAAACTGAGTATTCTGCCTTTGGGTAGTTTGTTTATGTTTTCTTGCAGAAAATTATTGGGTGTTGTGCCATAAACATAATCTTCGGTGTTATATCGTTCGTCCCACATGGGTTAGTCCTGTTTTTGATTGTAATTACTGTCTGAATCAGGATTTACAGGATTAGAAGATTATCAGGATAATATCTTGTTAATCCTAAAATATTGAAAATCCTGATTCTGATGTTTAATAAAGCAAAAAGCAAAATCACTGTCCCGCACGAACTAATCGGACAAAGCTACTGAAACTCTCATCGTTCCAACCATCGCTACCAACATAGAAACTAACAAGCCACGCATTGCCACTACTATTAGCAACAGGCGTGGCAGACCAAAAATAAGGTGGATTATTAGGAAAAACCTCGGCATCAATATAATTATCTTCTATTCCTTTCTCCTTATCAATTAAGGTTTTTAATTCATCAATAGTTGGTAATCGCCAATCGGTATAATTAGCATAACCACCATTTTTATTAAATTCTTTAGCTACTTCAAACGCTGTTTGCCAATTAACTTTTTTACTTCACCTTCAGCGGTATTATTTTGCCATTGTTGTCCATAAGAAAACCGTAACCACATTAAATTGGTTTCAGTATCAATAGCGCGTCCATCTTTTACTTTATATTTACCAATCGTTTGCCAATCTTGGTAAGGTTTAATAATAGGTGTAATAATTGGATTGTTTTCTATAATTATTTTAGGTTCAGTTTTTTCAATTGGTTTAATTTGCGTAGTTACATTATGACCATTGAATTTTAAACGTTGTAAAATAAATTCAGCGGTTTCTTGTGGGCTGTGTTCGCGTAAATCAATATAACCATCAATACTAAATAAACCCATAATATGGGTATCATCAAAACGCAAAGGCATAATATCGTCGTCTTGGCGTTCTTTAATTAATTCACGCATCACCCGCCATTCTAAACCACACCATTTTTTACGCTCATAATCAATACAAACAAACGGTACAATTAAATGTGATTGTTGATGATAAATAGTTTGCAAATAAACATCTAAATTAGGTCGCGCTAATTCGGCTTTATACCAAGCGTCATAAAATACTTTATCTTTACCTAATTCACTCGCTAATAACTCAGCGACTTGCGCTATATAATCGCGCCGTTCACCTGCAAATGATAAAGCAACTTTAAAACGTTTGTCGGTCATAAATTTATAATGGTTATTGCTGAAAAATATTTACTTTAGCTAGCAAATAGCTAAAGCTATTTGACTCCTGTTTTAATTCCACTCATCTCTTATTTGTTTTTGCCACAGCAACGGGTCAATAGTTTGACCTGCTAAAATACCCGCTGTTTTTTTAATACTATCACCGCTTAAATCAGTATCACTATCATCTTCTTTATTATCAAAAGGCAATACTAAAATTTCTATTTGAGTATTTAAGTATTCAGCAGGAATTCGCAAAGTATAATCTTGGGTTTGCGGGGTGATAATTTTTCTTAACATCACAATAGCCTATTATATTTCAATTAACTTAGGAAAATTAGCCACTAATAAAGACTGCTCCAACTGCCCATCACTATTAAAAAAACTTAAATTACCATTTTCATTGCAAAGCCAAACTTCTTTTGCACCTGCTTTAAAATATAACTGTCTTTTTTCTAGCATTTCTTTTTTAGAATTACTACTCGACATAATTTCAACGCAAATTTCAGGGGCAATAGAAGCCTCGGTTTCCATTTTAATTTTATTTAATAACTCGGTTGATGCCCACGCTACATCGGCAACTTTTGTACCTTTACTGGTTTTAATAGCGCATTCAGGTAAGGCTTTGCCACCACTTAATAAAGAACGTAATAAAAATTCTATTTCGCCTTGTAATATAGAATGATATAACTTAACTGGACTCATAATAATTTTACCTAATTCATCTAATTCTATTTTGAAAGGCAAATCTTTTAAACTAGGATGCTCACACACTTCTTGCCAGTTCATCATTATTATCCTATTAAGTTATTAAATAAAACGAATGGGCTATTACTAACTCATTAATAGCCCACACAACTTTTAACGTCTAAATTGATGCGCGGCTAAGACAAAGCCTGAAAACAGCGGATGACCTTTGCGTGGGGTTGAAGTAAATTCAGGGTGAAATTGACACGCCAAAAACCACGGATGCTCAGGAATTTCAACCACTTCCACTAAACGCCCATCAATGGACTTGCCTGAAAAACGCATACCAGCGGATTCCAAACGCTCAAAATAATGGTTATTAAATTCATAACGGTGGCGATGACGTTCGGTAATTACGTCTTTTTGATACAAGCTATAAGCTAAGGTATCGTGTTGCAAACGGCATTGTTGTGTACCTAAGCGCATTGAACCGCCCAAATCGCTGTTTTCATCGCGGGTTTGCACTTGTCCGCACTCGCTCATCCATTCGGTAATTAAACCAATCACAGGGTGCGGTGAGGTGGGTAAAAATTCGGTGCTGTGCGCGCCTTCTAAACCTGCCACGTCTCTGGCAAATTCAATCACTGCCGCTTGCATTCCTAAGCAAATGCCTAAATAGGGGATGTTGTTTTCTCTAGCGTAACGGGCGGTGGCGATTTTGCCTTCTACGCCGCGCTCACCAAAACCACCGGGGACTAAAATGGCATCGAGATTTTTTAAACGCGCTGTGCCTTCTTCTTCAATTAATTCAGAGTCAATGTATTGAATATTGACTTTAATGCGAGTGCGAATACCTGCATGAATTAACGCCTCATTCAAAGACTTATACGCGTCTAGGTGGTCAACATATTTGCCGACAATGGCAATAGTGACTTCATGCTCAGGATTAGTTAGCGCGTGAATCACCGCTTTCCATTCGCTTAAATCCGCAGGTGGCACGTCTAAACGCAAACGATGCACGACGATTTCATCTAAGCCTTGCTCGTGTAACATTAACGGAATGCGATAAATAGTATCGGCATCTACCGCGCA
Source organism: Methylococcaceae bacterium (assembly GCA_049296695.1). Lineage (GTDB taxonomy): Bacteria > Pseudomonadota > Gammaproteobacteria > Methylococcales > Methylomonadaceae > UBA10906. The sequence goes on from JBAQSX010000183.1 coordinate 25,396, forward strand.
AATCACCGCACGTTCTTCCACGTTAGTAAATAAGGCAATTTTGCGGCGTTCACTCACTGGCACGGGTTGTTCTGAACGACAAATTAAAATATCGGGTTGAATACCGATGGTGCGTAATTCTTTAACTGAGTGTTGCGTGGGTTTGGTTTTAATTTCACCTGCGGAGCGAATATAAGGCACTAAAGTTAAATGAATAAATAAAGAGCGGTCGCTTCCTAATTCAAAACGCATTTGCCGAATCGCTTCTAAAAATGGCAAAGATTCAATATCGCCCACTGTGCCACCGACTTCAATTAAGGCAACGTCCATGCCTTCCGCGCTGGCATAAACACGGCGTTTAATTTCATCGGTAATATGCGGAATCACCTGCACGGTCGCGCCTAAATAATCGCCTTTACGTTCACGGCGCAACACGCTGTCGTAGACTTGCCCTGTGGTGAAATTATTTTTGCGGGTCATGGTGGTTTTTAAAAACCGTTCGTAATGCCCTAAATCTAAATCGGTTTCCGCGCCGTCTTCGGTGACAAAGACCTCGCCGTGTTGAAACGGACTCATGGTGCCGGGGTCGAGGTTAATATAGGGGTCGAGCTTGGTCATGGTGACTTTTAAGCCCCGCGCTTCCAAAATCGCGGCAAGTGAAGAAGCGGCAATGCCTTTGCCTAGTGACGACACCACGCCGCCTGTAATAAAAATATATTTGGTCATGAGAATAGTGATTTGCGTAGAAAGACGCGCTTAAAGCGCGTGGTGAAATACAGGCATTTTAATCGACTATGCCCTGTGCGTCATGGTGTTTATGGTTTGTGTAAGCGTTTAAGGTTGCTTGTGATAGATTTTGCAGACTAATTCATAAAACCATTGTGGACGAAATGAAACCACCCATATTAAAAATAAGCCCGATATTGGAATTGGGCCTATTTCTAATAAGGTAATCACTAATAAAATTAATACAATTAAAAAGCGCACGATAATTACCTTAAGCAAAGCAGATGAATAACAGATAATAAATTAGCTTTACTATTTTTTAAAACACACCTAATTATTGTATAAAATTTAAAACTAAAAATTTTAATTCACTAAAAACCAAGATAATTGTATTTTTTAAATTAAGGTGGTGCGTTTAAATATACCTTTAAACGCGCTCACCTTAATAGTTCACAAAAATTATTATTTATAACAATTAAGGACGTTGCGGGTATTCACCATAAAAACAAATAATATATCGAGATTGACCTTCACCATCAATACTACTAACTGCGGGCAAATTGGGTAATGCAAATGTCTGTTGCCCATCACCACCATAGATAGTGCCAATTATTGAGCTTAATACTGGATATTGTTGAATGTTCAATAAACTGCCATCACAAAAAAGCCAATTTTCAGGGGCATAATTACCTCCAAAAAGAACGATAGTTCCGACATAATTATTCATGTTTAACTCCAAAAATTAATTTTCACACTATGTTACACAAAGTAACGATTAAAAATTACGAACAATCAAAAAATTAATTCGTAATTACCAAAGTCAATAACTTTGCAAAGTTATCAGACTATTCTTTAACAATCAATTAAAAATCGATTATTTGATTTTGTTCAAGTGTACTGCTAATAATTAAATTACTCAACCGTCCATTGCACTAAACCGCTATAAGCGGTAACTAATACAACCACGCCAAAAATGATACGATACCACGCAAATATTATGAAATCATTATGACTGATGTAACGCAATAAGGCTTTTATCGCTAGAATCGCGCTAAAGAAAGCGGTAATAATGCCCATTAAAAAATACGGGGCTTCACTGGCAAATTCTAATAATTCACGGTGTTTATAAATATCATACAGGCTAGCCATTAATAAAGTCGGAATGGCTAGAAAAAATGAAAACTCAATAGTCGCTTTGCGTGATAGTCCAAATAATAAACCACCAATAATTGTCGCGCCTGAACGTGATGTCCCCGGAATTAACGCTAAAGCTTGAGCGCAACCTAATTTTAACGCGTCTAATGGCGTTAATTGGTCTACATCGGTAATGGTCATACTATGTTCGCGCTTTTCTGCCCAAATAATAATAATGCCACCAATAATAAAGGCTAAGGCTACAGGCACGGGTTTAAATAAAGCGTCTTTAATAGCATGACCGAATAAAAATCCAATACTGGCTAAAGGTAAAAAGGCAATAGCGATATTTAAAGCGAATTTTCTCGCATTGGCTTGTGTGGGTAATTCAATAAAAGTAGTAATTAATTTAGCGCGATATTCCCAGCATACCGCTAAAATTGAACCCATTTGCACCACTACGGCAAATAATTTACCGCGCATATCATTAAAATGTAATAAATCTTCGGCTAACACTAAATGACCTGTGCTAGAAATTGGTAAAAATTCGGTTAAGCCTTCAACAATACCTAAGATAAAGGCTTTTAATAAAATAATTAAATCCATCTGAGTTTTTAAAAGTAATAAGTAAAAAAGATTAGCGTAGAGACGTTGCACTGCAACGTCTTATATTAAAGATTAATGAAAAAGCTAATATCTATCCCCCGCTCCAATGTAATTTATTACGCAAAATAGAAAAGAAATCATGCTGTTTAGGATGTAAAATCCTAATTGGAATCGGTTCTTTTTTAATTAAAATTTTATCGCTAATTAATACATCGGGGATTTCAATATGGTCGCAAGTCACTAAAGCATTAATTTGTTTGGTTTGACAAAAACTAATTTCAATTTCTGCTGAATCATCAATAACAATAGGACGATTCGATAAGGTATGTGGATTTAACGGCACTAATACTAAAGCTTGCAAAGCAGGATGTAAAATAGGCCCACCCGCAGATAAAGAATAAGCCGTTGAACCTGTGGGCGTTGAAATAATTAAACCGTCAGAGCGTTGCGCATTTAAAAACACGCCATTAATTTTAGTAATAATTTCAATCATACTCGGTGTCACCCAACGATGCACCACCACTTCATTGACCGCAGTTTCTTCATGAATAATTTGATTATTGCGTATTATTTTAGCGCGTAATAAATGCCGCCTTTCTTCATTATAATCACCTTGTAATATCTCGTGCAGTTTTTGGGGCAAATCATTAGGTGAAATATCCACTAAAAAGCCTAATCGACCTAAATTAATACCAATTAAAGGAATATTATCAGCTACTATTGCGCGAGCGGCGGCTAAAAAAGTGCCATCACCACCTACAGCAATGACGACATCACAACATCTGCCTAATTGCTCAATAGGACAAGCATTAACGCCTGTATTATTAATAAATTGTAGACTGTCGCTGGCAACTAATACGGTGTAGTGATATTGGCTTAAATAGCGGTGTAACACCGCTAGGGTCGCGCTGATACTGGCATCACTAGGTTTGCCAATGATGCCAACACGTTGGAAAGGAGTCATGATAAAGATGCAAAAGCAATGAATAAAGAATGCTTGAATATATCAGACTTATTCATGGTGCGGGGATTTTTGTGTTAAGTTTTGAAAAAAATAGAGTAGTTAATTGTAAGCGCGTATTGTTTGAACGACAGAGTTTTTAAAAACAGTTAATAATATTTGAAGTTACGCAGAATTTATCACTGTAGGGGCAAATCCTATTTGCCCTTGATAACAAATCGTAATTTACCATTAATAACAAACCGTTGTAAAAAGGCGAATATGTCGCCCCTACATTTAACAACGCATCGTTATGAAAACTTCATCAATAGCTTTAGTGATTAACGTAACACGCTAATATTTTAATTGCCGCCATAATAATGTCATCATAGTCTTTTATAATGTGTGGTTTATTCTTTAACCTTTACTTATAGTCCATTATGCCCACTCGAAAATTTATTCTCAGTCATCCCAAGCCTTCGATTATTAAAATTCCTCAACAAGGCATGAAGAAAAAAGATTTTATCGAAGATTTTAAACAATACTATGTGCATTTATTAGGCAGAGATCAAAGTTGCAGATCACCTTATTATGCGGGTGAGGCTTTATCACTGGTAATACGCGATAGATTAATGGAGCGTTGGAAAAATACCCATAATACTTATAAACAAAACGAAAGCCGTCGTTTATTTTATTTATCAATGGAATTTTTAATGGGGCGCACTTTAAATAATGCCTTATTAAACTTAGGTATTGATGATAAAGTCGATGAGGCTATGCACGATTTAGGCATTGAAATAGAAGAATTAATTGATAGTGAATTAGACGCGGGTTTGGGTAATGGCGGTTTAGGTCGATTAGCCGCCTGTTTTATTGATAGTTGCGCGACTTTACAATTACCCGTATTAGCTTATGGTCTGCGTTATGAATACGGTATGTTTACCCAAAATATTATTAATGGTGAGCAGGTTGAAAAACCCGATCATTGGCTCAGACACGGTAATGTTTGGGAAATAGCGCGTATTGAATACTCACATCGTGTTAAATTCGGTGGCCATACTGAAAGCTATATTGATAAATACGGCAAACAACGTTTTAAATGGGTCGCCACTAGTGATGTTTTAGCCGTGCCGTTTGATACGCCCATACCGGGTTATCGTAATAATACCGTTAATTCTTTGCGTTTATGGAAAGCAGTTGCTACTGAAGAATTTAATTTAGACGAATTTAATGCAGGTGATTATGCTGAAGCGGTTGCCACTAAAATAGCCGCTGAAAACATTACTATGGTTCTATACCCCAATGATAATAATGAACAGGGTAAAGAATTACGTTTACGCCAACAATACTTTTTAGCCTCAGCGAGCCTGCAAGATGTATTAACCCATTGGGTAGCACGGCACGATAATGATTTCTCACAATTTGCTGAAAAGAATTGTTTTCAATTAAATGATACCCATCCCAGTATTGCCGTGGCTGAATTAATGCGCTTATTATTGGATAATTATCACTTATCATGGGAAGACGCGTGGGCAATTACTAATAAAGTAATGGCTTATACTAATCATACTTTATTACCCGAAGCCTTGGAAAAATGGTCTGTGCCATTAATGCGTCATTTATTACCGCGTTTAATGGAGATTATTTTTGAAATTAATGCCCGTTTTATGGCAGAGGTTTCACGGCATTGGCCCGGTGATAATGAACGTTTGCGGCGCATGTCTATTATTGAAGAAGGCGATGTTCAACATGTGCGTATGGCGTATTTAGCCATAGTGGGCAGTTTTTCAGTTAATGGCGTGGCGCAATTACATTCACAATTATTGCAACAGGGTTTATTTAATGATTTTTATCAATTAAGCCCGCACAAGTTTAATAATAAAACCAATGGCGTAACGCCGCGCCGTTGGTTGGCGGCTTGTAATCCGCAATTAGCGCATTTAATTACTGAAACTATTGGTGATGCTTGGATAACGGATTTATCACAATTAAAGAAATTAATTCCCTATGCTGAAAATGCCGCCTTTAGAAAACGCTGGCGTGATATTAAACAAGCCGCAAAACAACGTTTAATTGATTTTAAAAAACAACACCATGATATTGAATTGGATGTCAATGCTTTATTTGATGTGCAGGTAAAACGCATTCATGAATATAAACGCCAGTTACTCAATGTGTTGCATGTGATTTATTTATACCATCGTATTAAAACAGGGCATACGCAAAACTGGGTGAATCGTTGTGTGTTAATTGGTGGTAAAGCCGCGCCGGGTTATCGCATGGCAAAAAGAATTATTAAGTTAATTAATAATGTTGCTAAAGTGATTAATGATGATGCGCAGGTTAATGATAAATTAACGCTGTTTTTCTTAGCGGATTATCGGGTATCGGCAATGGAAAAAATTTGTCCGGGTGCTGATTTATCTGAGCAAATATCCACAGCGGGTAAAGAAGCCTCAGGTACGGGGAATATGAAATTAATGATGAATGGCGCGATTACTATTGGCACTTTAGATGGGGCTAATATTGAGATATTAGAAGAAGTGGGCGAGGAGAATTTCTTTTTATTTGGTTTAACTGAAGAACAAATTGCGCAAAAACGTCCCCATTATAATCCGCAAGCCATTATTGAGCAGGATGAAGATTTAAAACAAGTATTGCATTTATTAGAATCGGGACATTTTAATCAATTTGAAGCGCATATTTTTGATGAGTTAATTGCTTCAATTAAATCACCCCATGACCCGTGGATGACTATCGCTGATTTTCGCAGTTATGTTGATACTCAAAAACGGGTAGAAGATGCTTATCGTGATAAAGAACATTGGACAAAAATGAGTATTTTAAATTGCGCTAATAGTGGTAAGTTTTCCACTGATAGAACCATTGCTGAATATAATCGTGATATTTGGCATTTAACCCCGCAAGCGGTACAAGACCATGGGGTTTTGCATAAATAATGATGGCTAATTAATATCAAAGCTTTCGGAGTTCAAACCTAGGTTTGAACTCCAAGTAAAAGAGCTATTGGGTATTACAAAATAACCTGCCCACGCGCTAATTTGGGTAAATTACCTTTTAAACCCATCGCATTACGCATCACTTCTAATTTAGCAGGGGCAACGCGTTCTGCTAAACCTAAACCTAAATTGCGTAAAAATTTAATCGGTAAAACATCATTGCTAAACACTTGATAAAACACATCCATGAGCGTCATCATTTTTAGATTTTCATGGCGGCGCATTTTTTCATAACGTTTCAATACCTGCATATCGGCAATAGATTGTCCTTGTTGCACGGCTTCTAAAATCACCTCAGCTAAGGCGGCGGCATCTAATAAACCGATATTAACCCCCTGTCCTGCCAGTGGATTGATGGTATGCGCGGCATCACCGACTAAAGCCACCCCTGCTTTAACATAATGCTGGGCATGTTGGCGTTTTAAAGGAAAAGTCGCTGTGCCTAAAACCGCAACAACTTGTCCTAAACACTCAGGAAAAGCACTCATTAACTCGTGTTTTAAGTCATCAAAAGGCAGACTGCTTAAGCGTTTGACTTCATCGGGCGAGTTATACCAAACAATAGAACCGTAATTCCCTGTCAGCGGTAAAAACGCTTGCGGGCCGCTAGGCACAAAACGTTGCCAAGTAATATCTTGTTGACTTAGCTCAGTTTCAATATAAATCACGAGCGCGTGTTGTCCATAATCCCAACTAGTCACACCTAGCCCTACGCTTTGTCTGACGCGGGATTGCGCCCCATCGGCGGCAACGACTAGTTTCGCCTTTAAAACCCGCCCATCACTCAAACTAAGGCTAGTGTCTTGACCAATGCGATAATCGATTTTATCGATAGTAATCGGACAAATTAGACTGATATTGGCAAAATCGGCTAAGCGTTCGAGTAAAGCTAATTGAGTGATGCGATTTTCAACAATATAGCCAAGTTCAGGGTAATTAATATCATCACTGCAAAACTCAGTATCACCCGCAGTTTCCCAAACGCGCATCCGCCGAAACGGACACAAACGGCGATTAAGCACACCTTGCCACGCGCCCACGGTTTCTAAAATATTTTTTGAGGCAATACTTAATGCCGAAACCCGCAAATCATGGGGTTGCTCGTGCGCAAATGCTTGTGGCTGACTGCTTTCTAGCACGGCAACGCGCAGAGAACTATCACCCAAACCACAAGCCACCGCCGCCCCGACCATACCGCCGCCGACAATAACTACATCAAATTCATATTCAGAGCCGCTTTGTTTCATTTCAATCACTAAAAATTGGTAAATATATAAGCGTGCAGTGTACAAGACTCTACTAAGAGTTTCAAAATAGTTTTGTTAAAAATAGACGCATTATTGATATACATCCTATTTAAAATAGCCTACTAATACAGTAGATAATAAAAAATAATTGTGGCGGTAAATTCATTGTCTTATAGTTAGGCAATCAATTTATTGCTACCATTATTTTAAAACCCGATAAGGCATAAACAAAATGTCACAAAAAACTATTAATACCAATAACGATGCTATCTTAGAAAAAACAATTGCCAATCCTAACAATACCATAAGCGCACTTATTGATTTAGGTATTGGCTATCATCAAACAGGGCAATTGTCATTGGCAAAAGATGTCTATGAACAAATACTTTTTAAAGAGCCTGAAAATTTCATTATTATACAGTTTTTAGGCTTATTTCTTTGTCAGCAAGGTGATAGCAATACAGGTATTGCCTTAATAGAAAAAGCTTTAATTTTAAATCCAAATTATGTTGAAGCTTATAATAATTTAGCCGAAGTGTATAAATGGCAACATAACGATGCCCAAGCGATAATTTATTATCAAAAAGCCTTGCAAATTAATCCACATTATCAAGTGGTTCTCTATAATCTGGCTTTTTTATTACAAAAGCATAGTAAATTAGATGAGGCAATAGGCTATTATCGGCAAGTAGTGGCGTTAAATCCTAAACATCTTAATGCTTATTATAATTTAGCCACCTTATTGCAACATCAACAAAAACTAGATGAAGCTATTAATTGTTATCAACAGCTACTAGAATCAAATCCTAATCATGCCCAAAGCTATAATAACTTAGCTGTCATTTTGCAACAGCAAAATAAATTAACTCAAGCAATTAGCTATTATAAACAAGCCATTGTCTTAAAACCCGATTATGCTGATGCTTATTATAATTATAGTGTGGCTTTGCAACAGCAAAATAAACTAGAGCAAGCTGTTTATTATTGCCAAAAAGCAATGACCTTAAATCCTGATAATAAAAACGCGCAATGGAATATGGCTTTTTTACAATTACTGCAAGCTGATTATGCGCGAGGGTGGCAAAATTATGAATCTCGTTATGAGGTCATTGAAGAACATATTAAATATAGACAGTTATTGCCTTTAGAAACTCAGTGGCAAGGTGAACCCCTTAAGGGGAGAATTTTATTGATTATTTGTGAGCAAGGCTTGGGTGATGCGATTCAATTTATACGCTATTTACACTTACTTAAAAATGAAAACATTATTTTAAAATGTTCACCGCTATTAACGCGTTTATTTAGTAGCATTATTGACCCTAAAGCAATTATTGATAGTCCTACACAAAACCTACCTCATTTTGATGTGCATATTGGTTTAATGAGTTTGCCACGGCTATTTAATACCCGTTTAGAAAGCATTCCCGCCAGTGTTCCCTATTTACGCGTTAATGCCATTAATTTTAAAAACCTAGCTATAGATAAAAATAAATTCAATATAGGTTTTGCGTGGTCGGGTAATAAAAAACATAAAAACAATCATAATCGCTCTATTGCTTTAGAGTTATTAATGCCGTTGTTTGAGTTAAAACAATGTCATTTTTATAGTTTGCAATTATTACCCGAAAGTTTGCAATTAGCAAACAATACCAATATTGATGATTGCCAACTATTAATTAAAGATTTTGCTGATAGTGCAGTTATTGTAGAGCAATTGGATTTAATTATTAGTATTGATAGTGCAGTCGCGCATTTAGCGGGCAGTTTGGCAAAGCCTGTGTGGATATTATTACCTTTCGCGCCTGATTGGCGGTGGTTATTGAATCGTGATGATTCACCGTGGTATCCCAGTGCGCGTTTATTTAGACAAAGCACTAGTGGTGATTGGTCAGAAGTTATTGATAAACTTAAAATAGCTTTACAAGAAAGCATTAATCAACATCAACGACTTATTGCTAATAATACCCATCAAATAAATATCGATTTAGCTTTTAAACATTATCAACAAAAACGCTTTGCACAAGCACAAACGCTTTATGAACAAATACTCGATAATGAACCCAATAATGCCGTGGCACTGCACTATTTAGGTTTGAGTATTTATCAATTAGGTGACAAGCAAACAGGCTTGTATTATTTAAAAAAAGCTGTCGCCGTTAAGCCAGATTATACGCATGCTTATTATAATTTAGGAACAGCTTTACAACAGTTGCAACAAGTCGATGAGGCTATTGGGTGTTATCAAAAAGCCATTGCTTTAAATCCTAATCATATCGATGCCTATAATAATTTAGGGGTGGCTTTGCAATCACAAGGTCAAGTTGATAGTGCTATTGCTTATTATCAGCAAGCCCTGTTATTAAGCCCTAATCATTTTGCGATTCTTAATAGCTTAGCAACTGCATTGCAACTGCAAGAAAAATTTAATGAGGCAATTGTTTGTTATCAAAAAATACTAGCATTAAATCCTAAGCATGAACTCAGTTATTATCATTTAGGTAATATTTTTTTAAAGCAACGCGAATTAGATAGGGCAATTGCTTGTTATCAAGAAGTAGTATTATTAAATCCTAAGCATTTGAGTGTATATAATCAGCTTGGTAGCGCATTTCAAAAGAAGAATAATTTAGAACAAGCTATTACTTATTATCAAAAAGCCATTGAGTTAAACCCTAAAGAAGCTATTGCTTATTATAATTTAGCCACTGTTTTACAAAAACAAGCTAATTTAACTAAAGCCGAGCAGTATTATCAGCAAGCTATTGACTTAAATCCTGAATATGTCAAAGCTTATTATAATTTAGGCACAGTATTAGAACAACAAAACAAGGTAGATGAGGCGATTTTTTATTATCAAAAAGCCATTGCCATTAATGCTAATTATAAAAATAGTTATTGGAATATGGCATTAATGCAGTTACTGAAAGGTGATTATAGCCAAGGTTGGTTAAATTATGAATGCCGTTATCAAATAATTGATGAACATATTAAGCGTAGACACATTTTCCCCAAAGAAACGCAATGGCAAGGGCAGTCATTAGTTGATAAAGTATTATTAGTGAGTTGCGAGCAAGGTTTTGGTGATGCTATTCAATTTATCCGCTATCTTGCTTTATTAAAGGCTAAAAAACTATATCTAAGATGTCCTAAAGAATTAAGGAGTTTATTTAGCAGTATTATTGCCTTAGAGTTTATGCTTGATTATAAACAGGCGTTACCTGAATTTGATGTGCATATTGCTTTAATGAGTCTGCCACGTTTATTTAATACTCAACTCAATAGCATTCCTAATCATGTTCCTTATTTAAGCGTGAATAAAGACTGGTTTTCAGATTTACCTTTACATAAAAATAAACTCAATATCGGCTTTGTGTGGTCAGGGCGTAAAACCCATAGTAATAATCTACTCCGTTCTATTGAATTGCAACACTTTAAACTATTATTTGATTTAACCGCTTGTCATTTTTATAGTTTGCAAATAGGCAAAGAAACTGAGCAATTAGCTGAATTTAAAAATTATAGCAATATCACTGACTGCTCAATTATGATTAATGATTTTGCTGATACTGCGGTAATTATTCAACATTTAGATTTAGTGATTAGTATTGATAGTGCAGTCGCGCATTTAGCGGGCAGTTTGTCAAAACCTGTGTGGATATTATTACCTTTCGCTCCTGATTGGCGGTGGTTATTAAATCGCAATGATTCGCCTTGGTATCCAACAGCGCGTTTATTTAGACAAAGCAATGCAAAAGATTGGCTTACGGTTTTTAATGAAGTGAAAACCGCAATAATGCTTTTATTGCAAAACAATCAGTATTTTTAAGCGAGTCTTAATTATTGGCATTATTCATTTTTTAGTTTTTTTGCATTTTTATAGGGCAGTGCTTGCCGACTTTTAGACGAAGCGGCGGTATTTTTTAGTGCAAGACGTAATTTTTTTTAACTGCTTGTTTTGTTTTTGTCCTAGCTACTGAGTCTAGTTTTATCGGGGGGTGGCGTTACTAATCACTTAGTTTTTGCAAGGATTACTCAGTGTGATGGCAAGAAAATGTATCTGATAGGTGGGCTTAATTTAAGCTGGGCTTAAGAAAAGCTGGGCTACAATCGCCTCTAGGTTGAAATCTCATTGTTTTTTAACACTAAAGTAAAATGTCTTACTTTAAGAAATGAAAAAACAACGTACGGCGATGCACTAACACTTGGGTGTTCACATCGCTTATAGCCGCAACAGCCGCCATGACTTAGGTTGTTGCCTCAAACCAATAGGTCATTTTATGAAACAACTCATACTAGCAGTTTCTTTTGTTGCTATATGCAGCCACGTTGCCACCGCTGAAGCGAGTAAAGCACACACTATTGCTGCTCACAAACACGCGGCAACAACACCAAAAACTAAACACTCTCATGTTTTAGCGCATCATGAGGTGCATAAAAGCAAACATGTAGCACAAAGTCACCACGCGCATCATGAAATAGGTGGCAGAGCCACTATAGCATCGTGGTATGGTAATAAATTTCACGGTCATCCTACGAGTAGCGGTGAACTTTATGATATGTACGCGCTAACCGCCGCGCATCGCACTTTGCCTTTACGTTCTTATGCGCGGGTCACTAATCTTAAGAATCATCGTAGTGTGGTAGTGCGTATTAACGATAGAGGTGGTTTTCATGGCAAAAGAGCCATGGATTTATCTTATGCAGCAGCTAAAGAGATTGGTCTCAATGGACTTGCCGCTGTAGAAATCACTCCCTTAGGTTTCGATTAGCCTCTAGTGCTTTGGTGAAGACTGCGGCATTCAACCTAATCGCAGTCTTCGAGTCGTCTTTATCACTGTTCTTGCAATGCGTTTAGCTGTTCTTGCAAAATGGCGACTTTGTCTTCTAACTTATGGCAACGCGTCATAGAGTTATGCCACAGTTCTAACACTGAATTCAACATCATCCTTGTCACTACCGCATCATAATGCACTGTGTGCCGATTATCATAGGCTTGCTCGGGTGTCATACCTTCTTCAACAGCAAAAATTTGCGCCGCCATAATTTGATCCATTCCCAAAATATGATAGGTCAACCACGAAGTAATAAAACTCACCAATTTTTCGGTGACATCCATTAATTCTTCTTCTGTAGTCAAATGTGTCCATAGTCGTTCCACATCATACATAAAAGAATGGTGTTCCATTTTATGAAGCGAAACATGCCGTGCATCGAGTTTATGCGCATTCATTAATTCTTCTTCTTCACTGAAATGTTTGTCAGCATAAGCGACTAATTGTTGCAAAGCATCATCGACCAAAGCATCGCTAGGCCCGTCTTTTTGAAAACTATCGGCTAATAGATTCAACAAATCAAATAATCGCTTGTGTTGCGTATCAACTAATTCTATGTGTGTCGCAAACCGTTCTGACCACGCTAACATAATAGTATCCTCTACTGAGTTTAATAGACTTAATTATAAAACCGCATTTTCTAATTCATGTAAATAAATAAATTCTGGGGATTTCACCCCTGCTTTTTCTCGAATGGCAATTAGTTTATCCGATTCAAAAAAACGCCGTGCATTCTCTAATGAATTCCAACGTGAAAAATGCACAATATTATTAGCATTAGTTTCATATTTTAATAATTGATAGCTAATCTCACCTGCTTGTTTTCTAATATCTGCCGCCTCATCAAAAATAATTTTCCATGCTTGATAATCAGCGACTTCATGAATAATTAAAACGTGTGCCATTATATTAACCTTTAAATAAGTTCAGGATTACGCAAGCGATAAAAATCTTTGCGGAATTGTTCAAATTGATTCACTTCTATTGCGGCTCTTATATCTGCCATTAAACTTAAATAATAATGCAGATTATGAATGGTATTTAAACGTGAACCTAACATTTCTTTACATTTATCTAAATGCCGCAAATAAGCTCTTGAATAATGCTGACAAGTATAACAAGCGCAGGTTTCATCTAAAGGTCGATTATCAAATTCATATTGGCTATTACGGATTTTAATCACCCCAAAACGGGTAAATAAATGTCCATTTCTAGCGTTACGCGTAGGCATGACGCAATCAAACATATCAATGCCGCGTGCGACTGCTTCCACTAAATCCTCAGGCGTTCCCACGCCCATTAAATAGCGCGGTTTTTCGCTGGGCATTTTGCTGTGAATTGCGTCTAAGGTTGCCATCATTTCTTCTTTAGGCTCACCGACCGATAAACCACCAATGGCATAACCATCAAAGCCTATATCGACTAAGCCATCGATAGATTCTTGGCGCAACGCCTCATACATACCGCCTTGGACAATACCAAATAACGCTGATGGATTATCACCATGCGCGGTTTTACTACGCTCAGCCCAACGCAATGACAGGCGCATCGAATCGGCGGCTTGTTGAAAAGTGGCAGGATAAGGGGTGCATTCATCAAATATCATCACAATATCTGAGCCTAAATCGCGTTGTACTTGCATCGATTCTTCAGGGCCCATAAAAATGCGACTGCCATTAATGGGTGATTTAAACGTTACGCCTTGTTCGGTGATTTTACGCAACGCGCCTAAGCTAAAGACTTGAAAGCCGCCCGAATCAGTTAATATCGGTTTTTGCCAGTGCATAAAATCATGTAAATCACCATGCGCTTTAATCACAGGCGTTGTGGGTCTGAGCATTAAATGAAAGGTATTACCTAAAATAATTTGCGCCCCTAAGCTGGTTAATTCTTCAGGCGTTAAGGCTTTGACTGTGCCATAAGTACCAACAGGCATAAATATCGGTGTTTCTACTACACCACGCGCAAAATTTAAGCGTCCACGCCGCGCATAACCATCAGTATTGAGTAATTCAAATTGCATAAAGGATTTAGATTATTTTAAAGATAAAAGTACAGCGTAATAAAGGGCGAATTATTATTTGCCCTCATTCTTTGCCCCAATAAATAATTATTCACTTTTAATTATTGAGATTTAATTTTTTTAAACGATACCGAAAAGAACGAAATGATAAACCTAATTGTTTAGCGGCGGCGGTTTTATTGCCTTTATTTTCTTTTAAAGCAATCGCGATGGCTTTGCGTTCAATCGCTTCTAAATGGTCTTCTAATGAACCGTGATTACTGAGTTGTAGATTTAAATCTTCGGGTTCAATATTATTACCTTCATATAAAGCCAAAGCGCGTTCTAAGATATTTTCTAATTCGCGCACATTACCGGGGAAATGATATTGCTGTAGGATATTTAATGCACTAACCGATAATTTAGGTCTAATGCGTTTATCATTTTCGGTCAGTCTGCTTAAAATATGATCGGCAAGCTGGGGTATGTCACTAATGCGTTCGCGTAAGGGCGGCACATAAAGCTCAATGACATTAATACGGTAATACAAATCTTGACGAAAACTACCCGCCTGCACCATATCAGCCAGATTTTTATGAGTGGCACTGAGAATACGCACATCAATGGGGATTTCAATTGCTTCGCCAACAGGACGGATTTTCTTTTCTTGAATGGCGCGTAATAATTTCACTTGCAAAGAAGGCGGCAAATCGGCAATTTCATCTAAAAATAAAGTGCCGCCATCTGCGGCTTGAAACAAGCCTTTTTTATCAACTACCGCGCCAGTAAAACTGCCTTTTTTGTGTCCGAAAAATTCGCTTTCCATCAGCTCCAAAGGTATCGCGCCACAATTGATAGCCACAAAAGGCTTATCAGCACGATTGCCTTGTTGATGAATTAACCGCGCTACCAATTCTTTACCCGAACCCGATTCACCACTGATATACACAGGAGCTTGGCTGAGAGCTAATTTGTTGATTTTTGAGCGAATAGTGCGCATTACAGGCGATTCGCCCAACAGAATATGACGGGTGCGTCTATCTTTAACAATTAAAGGCGTACCTGAAATTTTTAAAGCACTGGTAATAATCTGGCGCAAGGCATTTAAATTTACGGGCTTTGCTAAAAAATCAAACGCACCCCGTTTCATCGCAGTGATTGCCGTGTCCATATTGCCATGCGCGGTAATGACCACCACAGGCATAGGATTGGGCATGGCTTGAATACTACTCAATAGATCTAAACCGTCACCATCTGGCAAACGCATATCGGTCAGACATAAATCAAAAGTTCTTTGTTGTAATAATTGCTTAGCTTGTTCAAGCGTTGCCGCGCTGAGCGTAGGTATTGCCATGCGTTGCAAAGTGATTTCTAACAATTCTCGAATATCGGCTTCATCATCGACAATCAGTACCAGTGGTTTTTTCATAGTTCTATTAGGGTATGTTCAGCGTTTAATAAGCACAAGCGAAAACAGGTTTGATCTTCAGAAGTGACATGATAGCTCAATTTTGCTTGGTTGAGTTCAGCGAGTTCTTTGGAAATATAGAGTCCTAAGCCTGTGCCTGTGCTGGAAGTTGTAAAGAAGGGTTCAAATAAATGCTCGCGTTGCTGTCGATTAATCCCCTCGCCATGATCGATGACTTCAATACAGGGGGTTTGTGCTAATAATCGGCTTTGCAGAATAATTTTACCTAACTGGGGCTGTCCATATTTCAAGGCATTTTGGCAAAGATTATCCATAATTTGTTTAAGATGACTAGCATCGACAAAAGCCATTAAGGTATAGGGATTTAAAATTAATTTAAACGGCTCATTATCGAGGTTTTGTTCAGCAATAAAACTGGCGACATATTTTTCTAGCCATTGATTCAAGTCAATTTGTTCACGACGCGAATCAGTACGCCGTGATAATTGTAAAATATCTTCAATTATATGATTTACCCGCCGTGTATGGCTGTGAATAATATCCAATAACCGTTGGTCTTGTGCTGATAATTCAGGGCTTTCTGCCAGTAACTGTCCTGCATGACTAATTGCCCCTAAGGGATTGCGAATTTCATGCGCAATACTGGCAGTCAGTCTACCTAATGAGGCTAATTTACTTTGCTGAACACGTTGATTATAAAGAGCAATATCTTCAAACATCAGCAAATAAAAAAAGTCATGTCTGGTGGGCAGGGGGGAAAAATGACAGCGCAGTTCGGCTGAATTAGGCAGGCTCAAGGACACAAAATTAGCCGCGCTATCGACAAGCCATGCGGCAAACGCATCGGCAAGCCCATTGCCAATCGCATTAATTTCTTTAGGTGTAGCATTTAAGTGAGCTAAGCGTAACGCCGCCTCGTTGAGCATTAAGACTTGTTGTTGTTCATTCACAATCACAATGCCTGATTGTAAGTGTTTGATAATGTATTGATTAATTTCTTCAAGATTGCTAATGGTTTGTTTTTGTTCATCGGCTAATTGGGCAATTTGTTCACTGCGTTTTGCCAAAATATAAGACAGTAAAGAAATAATAAAAAACGATGAACCCAGCATTCCCGCTTGGGTATAAGAGGCTAAGGCAAAGCTGTGGTTATAATCAGCAAATATTTGTTCCCCTAAAACCCCCAAACTTGCCAGCGCGGCAAAACTCATCGCGCAACGACCGCCTATTAATAAGCCACCAGCGGCAATTGACACCGCTAATAATACGCCCACACCGCTACTAATCCCGCCACAGGCGTGCATTAATAAAATCAACATCACCATATCGCTAAACACCAACCAATGCGCTTGCACCGCATAGCCCAACACTCGCCAAGGCACACATAAGGCGGCTACTATCGATAATAATAAATACAAATGGCTACTATAAAAGAATAGTAACTTATTGTTTATATTAAGTAATGATGGTTCAAAATGTGCATAGAATACCGAAATAAATAAACTCGCTAATACAAATCGATATAACAAAAATATCGATAAACTCCGCCACGCTTGGCGCACAGGAATACGATAGCCCTTGGAAAAAGGACAGGGGGCAATACTTTCAATAGAATCTGTTATTGGCATAAGAATTGTTCCGCCTTGCTGGCTGACGATAAAAGTTGAGTCTAATATTTAATGGCTCAGCTTGCCTGTGTTTTTACTGGTAACTGAAGTTACGCAGATGTTGTAAATGTAGGGGCAAATAACATTTGCCCTCAATAACAAACTATTGTTGTCAAGGGGCAAAAAATATTTTGCCCCTACATTTTTATTATTTTTGCGTAACTTGAGCTGGCAATAAAAGCATACAAGCCCAGTTGCCTTCGCTAGAATAACCGCCGATGTTGTCATCATAACTGCATTACTATAAAACCTAGGAGAACTAATGAATATTCATGAATACCAAGCAAAACACTTGTTTGCTCAAGTAGGCATTCCCATTCCAGCTGGCATTATGGCATCTAGCCCCGAAGATGCAGCGCAAGCCGCGCAAGATTTAGGTGGCGATGCGTGGGTAGTAAAAGCCCAAGTTCACGCAGGTGGCAGAGGTAAAGTCGGCGGCGTTAAATTAGTCAAATCGGTTGCAGACGTGAGCGCGATTACCAGCGAATTATTAGGCAAACGCTTAGTGACTCAACAAACCGACGCACAAGGCTTGCCCATTCATAGCGTATTGATTGAAAAGACTTATCCCATTGCGCGTGAACTGTATTTAAGTTTGATTTTAGACAGAGCCACTGAACGTTTAATGTTTATCGCCTCAGCGTCTGGTGGTATGGACATTGAAACCGTCGCGCATGAAACCCCTGAAAAAATCCTCACGGTTTCAATTGACCCAGCCGCAGGTTTGCAAGCTTACGCCTGTCGTAAAGTTGCCTATTGTTTAGGTTTAAAAGGCACGCAACACAAGCAACTGCAAGCTTTAATGCACGGCATGGTGGAGTTATTTTTAAGCAAAGATGCCAGCCAAATTGAAATCAATCCGTTAATTGAAACCGCAGACGGCGATTTATTACCGCTCGATGCCAAGATTAACTTTGATGACAACGCCTTAGGTTTGCATCCCGACATTTTAGCCATGAAAGACCCCGCGCAAGAAGACGACAAAGAAAACGAAGCGCAACGTTTTGGTTTAAATTACATCACCTTAGAAGGTAATATCGGTTGTATGGTCAATGGCGCAGGTTTAGCAATGGCGACTATGGATTTAGTCAAACTCAAAGGTGGGCAACCTGCTAACTTTTTGGACGTAGGCGGCGGCACCAATGTGGAAAAAGTCTGCGAAGCCTTTAAGTTAATTCTTTCAGATTCTAGCGTTAA
Organism: Methylococcaceae bacterium; assembly: GCA_049296695.1. Lineage (GTDB taxonomy): Bacteria > Pseudomonadota > Gammaproteobacteria > Methylococcales > Methylomonadaceae > UBA10906. The sequence goes on from JBAQSX010000183.1 coordinate 44,175, forward strand.
AGCAGTATTGGTGAATATTTTTGGCGGGATTGTGCGTTGTGATGTGATTGCCCAAGGTATTTTGGAGGCAATCAAACAAATCCATGTCAGTGTGCCAGTCGTGGTACGCCTAGAAGGCACTAACGTAGAAGAAGGTAGAGCTTTACTGACAGGTACTGGCTTGAACATTATCGCGTCAGATAATTTAGCCCACGCCGCCGAGCAGGCTGTGGCATTAGCGGAGGCTGTAGCATGAGCATCTTAATTGATAACAACACCAAAGTGATTTGCCAAGGTTTTACAGGCAAACAAGGCACATTCCACTCGCAACAAGCCTTAGATTACGGCACAAAGTTAGTCGGTGGTGTCACCCCTGAACGCGGCGGTTCTGAGCATTTGGGCTTACCTGTGTTTAACACCGTACAAGATGCGGTCGATTCAACTGGCGCGACCGCTAGCGTTATCTATGTGCCACCGTTTTATGCCGCCGATGCCATTTTAGAAGCGGTTGATGCTGGCATTGAACTCATCGTCTGCATTACCGAAGGCATACCGACTTTGCAAATGCTCCGCGTGAAAGCCGCCATGAAAAACTCTGGCGCGTTACTGATAGGCCCTAATTGCCCCGGCATTATTACCCCTGACCAATGCAAAATCGGCATTATGCCCGCCAAGATTCATTTAGCGGGAAGCATTGGCATTGTGTCGCGCTCTGGCACGTTGACTTATGAATCAGTGCATCAAACCACCGCGCAAGGTTTAGGACAAAGCACTTGCGTGGGCATTGGTGGCGACCCGATTCACGGCATGAACTTTGTTGATGTACTCAGCCGTTTTCAAGCCGATGAGCAAACCAAAGGCATTGTTATGGTTGGTGAAATTGGCGGTCATGAAGAAGAAGATGCCGCTGATTATATTAAAGCCCATGTCACTAAACCTGTGGTTGCCTATATTGCAGGGCAAACCGCACCTGCGGGTAAGCGTATGGGTCATGCTGGCGCGATTGTTACAGGTGGCAAAGGCACGGCTGAGGGTAAAATTGCCGCTTTAAAAGCGGCTGGTATTGAAGTGGTCAGTTCGCCCACTGATATTGGCGAGGCAATGAAGGGTTGTTTATAAGTTAAGCGGAGTACAAAGCTAGCTTTGTACTTTAAATAATCCAACATAAAAAAAGACCTGACAGGTTTTTAAAACCTGTCAGGTCTTATAGTTTGCTAAACTAATAATGCGATAAATGTACAAACCTAGGTTTGTACTCCTGTTTTTTAATTAACACGATTAGGTATTACTTTATGACAGAAAATAAAACAGTAGAAAATAATGATTTATACCATTACACCACGCAAGAAGGTTTAATCGGTATTCTTGAAAGCAATTGTTTATGGGCGACGCATTATAAGTTCTTAAATGATTATTCTGAAATGGTCAGTGTAAAAGAAAAGATATTTGAATTTTATAAAAATATGCTTTCCCACAATCAAAAAATTAATAATGATGAAACTATATTACATATTAATTCTATAATTAATAAAAACACAGCAAATGAAATTACACATAATTTTGTAAAATTTGTTGAAGGACAAGAATTTTATATTGCATCATTTTGTGAACAGCATAGTAAAAATGATAGCTATATTAATGAAAATGGATTATTAAGTCAGTGGAGAGCATACGGTGGTAATGGAGGATATGCTCTTATTTTTAATAAAGATAAATTAGAAGAATTGATAAATAACACAAAGATTATTCCAATAAAACTTAAAGAAGTTATTTACAGCGATGATTTTGAATTGGACAGTTATCACAATTCATTGTCAAAAACAGAATTAGACAATACTGATTATTTTGTAGATTTAGCGACAAAATATAAAAACTGTGGCTTTAAAGAAGAAAGAGAATTTAGAATTGTTGCTCGTTTATGTCCACCTATTACTATTCTTGAAAGAAAAGTTAATATTCTTAAAAGAAAGTTTCGTTGTAATAATGGCGAGCAAATTCCTTATATTGAATTATTTAATCCTTCCAATCCTACAATATTTCCTACAGCATCAACTTTACCAATAGAAAAAATAATCGTAGGCCCGCACAAAGACAAAGAAGCCCGTGCCACTTGGTTAAAAGTAAAACTAGCCAGTATTGATAGAAGCGATATTGAAGTCACCGTCTCAAAAATTCCGTTTGTTGGGCGATAGTTTATTATTGATTGGCAACTAATGATTGGAGTACAAACCTAGATTTGTACTCGATTGTTCAATATTATAATTAACTTTGTTGTCACAACAAGTTTACTATTTCAATCTATCAGTCACATGTGGTTGAATTAACGCATACATTAATTGGTGCATTTTAGGACTGCCAGCAATCACATTGCCCGATTCAAGATAATTATCATTAAAAGAAAAATCAGTCACTACACCGCCTGCTTCTTTAATTAATAAAATGCCCGCCGCCATGTCCCATTCCATAATACCAATTTCCCAAAAACCATCTAAGCGACCAGCGGCAATATAGGCCAAATCTAAAGCCGCCGCGCCCGCACGGCGAATACCTGCGCATTCAGTCGTTAAAGCGCGAAACATGCCCACATAAGCATCAAGATGGATGTCAGTTTTAAACGGAAAGCCCGTACCGAGCAACGCGCCTTTTAAACTATTGGGTTGGGTGACGCGCAAACGACGATTATTGAGCATCGCGCCGCCGCCACGTTTAGCAGTGAACAATTCATCACGCAAGGGGTCATACACAACTGCAACTTCTAATTTACCTTTTATTTTCAAGGCAATAGAGACGCAATATTGGGGAAAGCCATGTAAAAAGTTAGTCGTGCCATCCAACGGATCAATCACCCAAACATAATCATTACCTTCATGAGAACCGCTTTCTTCAGCAAGAATAGCGTGATCGGGATAAGCGGTGCGAATGATATTAATAATTTCGCGCTCAGCGGCTCTGTCCACTTCGCTGGCATAATCATTTTTACCTTTTTGGTCAATGCGTAATTGACCGATACTGTCTGCTGAACGCAGAATTAAATCACCCGCGCTACGAGCGGCGCGAATGGCAATGTTTAACATGGGTTGTTGCATAACTTGAATTTTATAATGAGCAAAAAAAACATCATAACATAGCTTGTTTTGACTCTCTTACTCAAAACAGACGGTTGTCTTAACAGAAGAAAAAAAGCTATAGTAAAGCTTGTGTTTTATAAGAGGTTATGTGTCGTTGAAAAAATTTATTACTAAATTATGGGGCAGTAAAAAACAAAGAATTAAACCCTTGTTACCTGAAAATACGCGGGTTTATTGCATTGGTGATGTGCATGGTTGTTATGATTTACTGCAAACATTGATGACGCGTATCAAAGAAGATGCTGAAAACTTTAGCGGACGAATCATTATTATTTATCTGGGCGATTTTATCGATAGAGGTCGTTTTTCTAAAGAAGTTATCGATTTTATTCTGAATGATAAATTAGCAAAGGTTGAATATATTTATTTACGCGGTAATCATGAACAAACCTTACTTGATTTTTTACAAGAAGAATCTGTCGCACGCTCTTGGCTGGCTTATGGTGGTTTAGCCACGTTGGCGAGTTATAATGTGCATCTCACTAAAATACCTAGCAAAGTTGATGATTTTTTGAACTTGCAACGGCAATTGCGTGACAATTTACCAGCAAGCCATTATCGTTTTTTTAGTGAAACCCGCTTGTATTACACTATTGGGGAATATTTTTTTGTTCATGCGGGTATTAATCCGTTTTATTCACTGGCTAAACAAAGACCCGAAGAAATGTTGTGGATTCGAGATGAATTTCTCTATTACAACAAACCTTATGAAAAAATCATTGTACATGGTCATACTATTACCGACTCACCTGTATTATTTGCTCATCGTATTGGTATTGATACGGGTGCGTTTGCATCGGGTATATTAACGTGTTTAGTATTAGAAAATGACCAACAACGATTAATTCAAACTGCCCCGCTTGTTTATTAGGATGCTATGAAATGAAGCTTATTCGTTGTTTTATTGTACTCAATTTTATTACCTTTCCTGCTATTGCCGAAGTTTATAAATGTACTAATGCCGCAGGTAATACCGTCTATAGTGCGTCAACTTGTCCTGTGGGTTATAGCAATATTGAAATCAATTTAAGTACAGGCAGTCATATCGATCTTGATGCACAAAAAAATAAACCTGATTTAGAACAAGAGCGACAATTAATTGAATTAAAAAAACAAGCCCAACAACAACAGCAAGCCGAAAAATTACAAGCGCAATGGAAACAACATGCTTTAGATGAAAGCGCGAAAAATCAGTTTTTAGTTAAAAATAATCCCCAGCAATTTTCCGCTTTTGCCATTCCACCTTATTCACCTGATAATTTACCTGATTTAGTCAAAGATTATTCAGATCGATTACCTGATATTGAACGATTGAGACGCTTAGCGGCTAATAAAGCTTTAGAGTCTAAACAATGTGATCGGGTAGAAAATGATGAATTAGATGGCCGTAGTCATAAAGATGTATTAATGTTTACCGTTAATTGTAGTAGTGGAAAAACCTTTCATTTTAGCGAACAGGAATTGGGTAATTAATAATGGATATAATGGCAAGGAAAACAATTTTAATTACAGGTTGCTCTTCGGGTATTGGTTATACCACCGCGTTGCTTTTAAAAGAACGTGGTCATGAAGTAATTGTCAGTGCGCGTAAAGCCGATGACGTAGCACGATTGCAATTAGATGGTTTCACGGCTTTGCAATTAGATTTAAATAATAGTGTTAGCATTCGCAATGCCGTTGATAAATTATTAGAAATAACTCAAGGACGATGCGATGCTTTATTTAATAATGCCGCTTTTGGTCAGCCGGGGGCAGTGGAAGATTTAAGTCGTGAGGCATTGCGTTTTCAATTTGAAACCAATTTATTTGGCACGCATGAATTAACTAATCTATTAATTCCTGTCATGCGTAATCAAGGATATGGACGCATTATTTATAATAGTTCTATTTTAGGTATAGTGGCTATGCGTTATCGTGGCGCGTATAACGCCAGTAAATATGCGTTGGAAGGTTTAGCCGATACTTTACGTTTAGAATTACACGGCACAGGGATTCAAATTTCTTTAATAGAACCCGGTCCTATATTGAGTGATTTTAGAAAAAACGCGCTGGCTTTATATAAAAATAATATCGACACTTCGGCTAGTTTTCATAAAACGGCCTATCAGGCGATGGAAAATCGTTTGCAAACCGAAGGAGCGGCGGTGCGTTTTACCCTACCTGCTCAAGCGGTCAGTGAAAAAGTCATTCACGCACTGGAGGCAAAACGCGCCAAAGCCCATTATTATGTTACTTTTCCCGCGCATTTATTTGCAATTCTTAAACGTTTATTGCCAACTGTTTTATTAGATATGCTATTAAGAAAAGTTTAAAAGATAGCATATTATGTTTTATAAAAACTTGATTGTTATTTTTTTTAAAATTAAATCTATTTTTGTATGAAATTTATGAAAAATAACAAAGTTTTTTTAGCCACTTTAGAAGATATAAAGCAATCAACTTTTCTTCCTAGCGAGCAATTACAAGCATTACAATTAAAAAAATTAAAATTGCTTTTACAGCGAGCTATTGATTATGTTCCCTTATATAGTCAATATTATCATCAGCATGTAGATTTAATTAAAAATTTACAGTCTATTGATGAATTATGGCATTTACCTGCTATCAGTAAAGAAGATTTTATTAACGCGGGTGCAAACAATTATATTGATAGCCGCCGTAATTTGACTAATTTAATACAGGTCACTACCAGTGGTTCATTGGGAAAAGCAATGGATTTATACGCAACGCCGTTTGAAAACTTAACGCGGCGCGGTGTATTCTGGGCGGCGTGGATGTGGCGGATTAATACAAGTGATCGGTTATTTTGTATGGCCGCACCGCATTTGGATTTTAAACATCAATTTGTGCCTAATGTTTTTATTCCCACCCTAATGCCAGCCGATGAAGTGCGCGCACGTTTTTTAGAATTTCAACCCACCGTCTTATTAGGTTCAGTGGAAGCGATTGCCTTATTAGCGCGTGATTTACGGCAACACAATATTGTTAATCAATCAGTGCGTAATATTTTTCCTTTTGGACAAACCCTCACGCCATTTTTAAAAGCAATGATTCGTGAAAGTTTTAATGGTGACATATTTAATTTATACGGCGCGATGGAAACGAATTGGATAGCTTATGAATGTGAATATCACGATGGTTTGCATATTCCAATGGATCGCAATATTGTACAAATCGCTAAACTTAACCAACCCAATCAAGCCGCAGAATCGGGCGAGGTAGGCGAGGTGATTGTGACCTCGTTGACCCGCTGGACAATGCCTTTTATTCGTTATCGTTTATTTGATGTGGCATCGCTGGATTCAAGCCCGTGTCCTTGTGGCCGCACTACACCGCGTTTGAAGACCATAGAAGGCAGAGTTCACGATTTTTTGATAGCCATGTCGGGTCATTGGGTATCACCCGGTGCGATAGCGACTGATTTAGCACACGGTCGCGATGCAATACTAGATCATCGTATTGTGCAAGAAACACCAACAAAGGTAAAAGTGTGGATTGTACCAGCGGCGCATTTTGACGACCAAGAGCGGCAACATATTGTTGAAGTGATAACACAGTATCTTGGCAAAATGCAGATTGAAATTGAATTAGTAACCCAAATTCCGCGTGATTCCTCTGGCAAACGCCGCCGTGTTTATCGTGCTTTTTTAACATCATGAAAATACCAGTTTCTTAGCAAGCCAAGCTCTTCACCTACGCAATAACACTGTTACTTCCCGCACCGCCTGAAGACAAGCCAGTAAAAATCCATTAGTGTGGCTAAAAAAATTAAGAAAACTTACTAAAAAAAGTTGACGACAGCTAAACTCCTCGTTATCATAGACAGCTCTTCGCAGATGACTTAAATTTTAGAGTCAACAAGCCGTAGAGACATCGGGGTGTAGCGCAGTCTGGTAGCGCGCCTGCTTTGGGAGCAGGATGTCGGGGGTTCGAATCCCTCCACCCCGACCACCTTGCGCTTGTAGCTCAACTGGATAGAGCACCAGCCTTCTAAGCTGGGGGTCGCAGGTTCGAGTCCTGCCAAGCGCGCCATCTCTCAAGTATCCCACGTTAAACCGCCATATTATGGTGATCGTAGCTCAGTTGGTAGAGTCCCGGATTGTGATTCCGGTTGTCGCGGGTTCGAGCCCCGTCGTTCACCCCACTCCTGTTAAATCCTCGTTTAGTTTTATTTCTTAAAGTACTCTAGTTTCGCCTCCTTCCAATCATTATTGGACTAATTATTATTTAAGTTTAACGGCTTAAATTAAAATTTCATCATTGCTAAATTACATCAAGCAAATTGATACGCGCCGTTTATTGCCCGCTATTTTGATTACAGCTATAGCTTTGCCATGCCCACAAGGTACTGATTACATTTCATGCTATAGTTTGCGCCAGTTTAAACCCTTTTTCTGGACTATCTTATGCAACATTTTCGTCTTTCCGCCATTATCACCCTTGTATGTCTTGCTATTGCATTTTATTGGGGCGGTTCAATTGGCGCATTTATCGCCCTTATTTTAGGTGTTCTCGAAGTTAGCTTATCATTCGATAACGCTGTGGTGAACGCTTCAATTCTAAAACGCATGGATGAGCGTTGGCAGCAGTATTTTTTGACGTGGGGGATATTAATTGCCGTTTTTGGGATGCGTTTATTATTTCCTGTCACCATTGTAGCAGTAGCGACAGGCATTGATTTTGTCGGCGTAGCCAATATGGCATTGCATGAGCCAGCCACTTATGCCCAACACCTTGATGACTCGCACATTCAAATTGCCGCTTTTGGTGGTATGTTCTTATTAATGGTGTTTTTTGGCTTTTTATTTGATAACGACCGTGAATTGCATTGGCTGGGCGTAGTTGAAAAAAAACTGGCTAGCTTTGGCAAATTAGAATCCATTGAAGTGATTTTATCGCTATCAACACTGCTTATCATCCAAGCTTACTTGCCTCAAGAAGCAAGACTCTCTGCTTTAATTTCAGGCGTTGCTGGGGTGATTTTATTTGTCGTGGTTGATAGCGCGGCGGCTTTATTTGAAGATGAAGAAGAAGGCGAAGAAGTAAGCTCAGCCATCAAAAAAGGCAGTGTGATGAGCTTTTTATATTTAGAAGTCTTAGACGCTTCATTTTCGTTTGACGGGGTTATTGGTGCGTTTGCCATTACCCAAGACGTGGTCATTATTATGTTGGGCTTAGCAATTGGTGCAATGTTTGTGCGGAGTTTAACGGTTTATTTAGTGCGTCAAGGCACATTAGATGAATATGTGTTTTTAGAACACGGCGCACATTACGCCATTGGTTCACTAGCAGCCATTATGTTAGCCAGTATGAGCCATCATATTCCTGAAGTGGTCACGGGATTAATCGGCGCGGTATTTATTGCTTTATCGGTGTATTCGTCTATTTTGTATAAGCGCGAACACGCAAACGCTTAAATCTTATAAACATCATCATAAGAGGATAAACTCATGACTGAAGATACTAAACGAGCCAGATATACAGCCCCTAGCAATCCTGAAAAAAATACTGCCGCTACCGATACCAACGCGACCGCTAGTTATAACAATACCAGCACCACTGATACCGATAACGACCACGACAGAGAAAGCACGCAGATTATTAATCAGATTAAAGAAATCACCCAACGGATGATGTCCTATGCTATTAAAAATCCTGATATTAGTATTAATCAGGAATTATTAGAAAAAATCGTCCCTGTATTGAGAAAAGATAGTTATGATTTTACCGATGAGGATGAAATCGTATTATGGTCAAGTTATAACGATTTAACTCAATTAATTAAACCTGCTACTAATATGAGTTTAATTATTGCCGACCAGCTTAATGATGAAATGGGCGGCGGGGTTTCTAAACAAGTAATGAATTCTTTAAAGTTTTGGCAAAAAGCACCGTCGGGTTTATCACCTGCGGTAGAAAAATGCCATAGAGAATTAAAACTGGTTTTTCAGTATTTATTATTTTCAGTGATATTGTATGTCTTAGTTCAAGGCTATAGCGGTTTATTATCCGATGCTTTAAATGATGTCAATAGACATGCCGATGAGTTAAATAAACAAAAAGCACTGATTGTTAATGAAAGTCTAATTGATAAAGAATTGGAATTGGCTAATGAACAATTACAGTTTTTAGAATATCAAGTTGATTCATCTGCTGAGTTTTTAATTGATTTAACCCATCCGCTATTATGGTTTAGTGATAATGAAAATGCTAAAGCCAATTGCGCTGATTTTATGGATCAGAAAACCGTGAGTACGCGTAAAGTGGTAGTCTCATGTGTTAGTTTCCAAAAACAATACACCTCATCGGCGTTAATGATTTTATCGCAATATATTCTGCCGTTAATTTTAGGTGTTTTAGGCGCGACCGCATTTATTGTGCGTAATACTTTAGAGAAATTACATACTAATAGTTATCTACCCAGTGCCAATGGCAAATTATCAATGCGCTTGTGTTTGGGGGGATTATTAGGTGTTATTAGCGGTATATTTATGTCAACGTCTTCAGCAGAGGCTATGGCGAGTTTTAACGTTAATTTAGTGATGATTTCGCTAATTATGGGTTATAGCGTTGAAGTTGCCTTCTCTTTGTTTGATAGTATTGTAGAACGCATGAGAGCGTGGACTGAATCACTGAAAAAATAGTAGTGTTGCTATTGACAATATGACTGCCAGTCCTTTAAAGACTGGCAGTCATGAGATGAACAACTCTAATCCTAACGCCTATCTTGTCATTTAAAATCACTGCTATGGCAAAGCCAGCGCGGTCTATTCCAAGCCCAATGTCGAACATCTATCCTTACGAGCAACGCGATTCAGTGCGTGATAATTTAAAGTTACCGCCGCAATCCTTGCAAGCTGAGCAAGCGGTTTTGGGTGGCTTGATTATTGATAATCAGGCGTGGGATGGCGTTGCCGATCAAGTGAGCGCGGAGGATTTTTATCGCAGAGGACATCAACTCATCTTTAAAACCATTAGCAAAATGGCCGATGAGCAGATTCCCTTCGACATCGTCACCCTTTCCGACAAACTCAAATCCGCTGGCGAATTAGAAAACGCTGGCGGATTATCGTATTTAATCACCCTTGCCAACGATACTCCCAGTGCCGCCAATATTGTCACCTATGCAGGCATCGTGCGTGATAAGGCAGTATTGCGCCAACTCATTCATGTCGGTACAGAAATTTCTAATTCAGCCTTTCAACCCCAAGGGCGTGACACTGCCGCGTTGCTAGAAAGCGCCGAGCAACAAGTATTTCATATCGCAGAGCAACGCCGCAAAGGACAAGGTGGTTTTACAGGCATTAAAACCTTACTTGGGCGCACTTTGCATAAAATCGAAGAACTCTATGAAGCCGATAATCCCATTACGGGGGCAAGCACGGGTTTTACTGACCTTGATGAATACACTTCTGGTCTGCAACCTGCTGATTTAATTATTATTGCGGGTAGACCGTCGATGGGAAAATGTTTTGGCAAAGGCACGCGCATTTTACTGTATTCGGGCGAAGTGAAAGCGGTTGAAGATATTCAAGTGGGTGATTTACTCATGGGTGATGATTCTACGCCGCGCACGGTTTTATCCTTAGCGCGTGGACGTGAAGCCATGTATTGGGTTAAACAAAATAAAGCTAATGCCTATCGGGTCAATGAATCGCATATTTTATCTTTAAAGCGTAGTCGTAATGAAGGCAAACATAAAAACGGTGAAGTCTTAAATATTGATTTAAGCGATTATCTTAGCCGTTCAACTAAATTTAAATCGAATTATAAAGGTTATAAAGTTGCCGTTGAATTTACTGAGCAAGATTTACCCTTATGTCCTTATTCTTTAGGATTATGGTTAGCGAGTAGCAATGATTCAATAAGCAATCATCAAGATAATGCAATTTTACAAGCCTTAAATCTATTAAATAATAAACATATTCCGCACTCATTTTTAATTAATTCTCGTGAAAATCGCCTACAGTTATTAGCAGGATTAATTGATGGCAATGGACACTATTTTAAACAATCTAAAGTTTATCAAATAAGTGAAAACAATTTTGAATTAGCAAAACAAATTAAATTCTTATGTGATAGTTTAGGATTTAGAACCTCATTAATTAGCAAACCATTACAAGAAACTACAGTTTATCGTGTGCGTTTTTCAGGTAATATCGATGAAATTCCTGTGAAAATAACGCGAAAAAAAGCCGATGCTTGGACAAGTAATAGAACATGGCAACAAACAGCTATTAAAATCGAATACGATAAGATTGATGATTATTATGGTTTTGTTTGTGATGGTAATCGTTTATTTTTATTAGACGATATGACCGTAGTTCATAATACCGCAGTATCGATGAATATAGCCGAAAACGTAGCCATTGGCAGTAAATTACCCGTGGCTATATTTAGTATGGAAATGCCCGCCGATTCATTAACTATGCGGATGATGTCCTCACTAGGACGTATTGACCAACATAAAGTCAGAACGGGTAAATTAGGCGAAGAAGATTGGCCCAGACTCACGTCTGCCATTAATTTATTAGCCGAAGCTAAATTATTTATCGATGACACCCCAGCTTTGTCACCGATTGAAGTCAGAGCAAGAGCGCGGCGATTAGCACGTGAACAAGGGCAATTAGGTTTAATTGTGGTCGATTATTTGCAATTAATGCAGTCGCCTAGTAGTAGTGATAATGAAGTCGATAGAATCAGTGATATATCACGTGGTTTAAAAGCCTTGGCAAAAGAATTAAATGTGCCTGTAATTGCGCTATCACAATTAAATCGTAATTTAGAACAACGTCCCAATAAACGTCCTATTATGTCGGATTTACGTTCTAGTGGCGCGATAGAACAAGATGCGGATTTAATATTATTTATTTATCGAGATGAGGTTTATAACCCCAATAGTGCCGATAAAGGTACAGCGGAATTAATTATTGGTAAACAACGTAATGGCCCACTGGGTACTGTACGTTTAACATTTTTGGGTGAATATACCCGTTTTGAAAATTGTGCCGCTGGTTATGATAATAATAATGCTTATGAATAATTCAAGCGGCAATTAGTATATCAAAGCCTTGCATAAATGCACCGATTTGCTCACGGTTTAATAACTGCACAGGCAAAAATAAATCCTCTGTTTTTAAACCACGGTCTTGCAAAGATTCAGTTTCACTATAAATATCAGTAATTTCATAAAGCGGTAATACTGACAATAACGCCGCCGTATCTTTTAATTGTTGCAGTTGCGCCTGTTGATTTTGTTTTAAATGAAATACCGCATCATCGAGTAATAATACACTGACTTTTTGGTCAAAAGCCGCTGTAGTTAATAACATATCTAACATTTCTTGAAGCCACGCGCCACTATGCGCGGCTTTGCGTAATACAAATAAATAAGTTTTCATTAGCCAAATACCAAAAAACGCTCAGCCATTAAAGTCGCTTCTAACCATTGTCCTAAACCCGCCAATCGAAAACCCTCAGCGACATCATTATCTTTTTTGCCTTGTTGACTGGCTTCTTCATGACTTAATAAACCACGGCGTTGCGCGGCTGAAATACAGACCACTAAATCAATATTATGAGTTTTAGCTAATTGTGACCAAAGCCGAGTTTGATTTAATTCATCATCAGCGGGAGAATTATAATGAAAGGCATGATAAACCCCTTCATGATAAAAGAACACGCGGATAATGTCATGTCCTTGCGCGAGTGCCTCGCAAATAAATTGATAGCCGCAATAAGCAGTATTATTTTGATAGGGACTGCTATTAATTTGAATGGCAAATTTCATAAGTCATATTTAATAATTTTGTAAAGGAAAATAATATTTATCCTTAATTATAAGCTAGTGTCTCAAAAGAGTAGGTTTTAACAAAACGCTATTTTAGTTGGAGTTCAAAGCTAGGTTTGAACTCCGATTGTTTGATATTAACTGCACTATTAATTATAGTAATTTAGTTTTATGTTAATGTTTATTAACAACACGACTGCCAGTCTTTTAAAAGACTGGCAGTCGTTTTAGCACTAATTAAAATATTTAAGGATTAATCGGTTTAATCCATTCAATAAAACCTAAAGCAATGGCTTTATCTAAATCAGTTTCTGCGATTTCATAAACATTAAAATTACCCGCGTCAATACCGCATAAGGCGGGATGAATTAAACCATCACTTTCTTTATCCGCAGAATAAACAGTAATATCGCCCAATTGCGTTTGCATATCGGCCACTGAAATACCGCTATTATTTTCACATTGCAAACCGCCGTCAGATTTAGCAACTAATACCGTAGTGGGTTTGGCAATTAAAGGTGGACAAGTGGTTAAACGCGTCACGCTGTAAAAAGTTGTATTCGGATTGTACGCGAGTGCGCTTATCTGCTTTACAAATCGTTCAAAGGTTTTGCTCGGCGGTTGTGTGCTGGGACGGTCTTCCACACAGGCTGAAAACCCGCCTTCGCGTCCGTAACCCAAAACAATAAATTTATCGATAACATTATTGGCAACCGCTTTGCCGATAAGCTGACGTAAGGTTTTATAAGCCACAGCATCGACACCCACGCCCGTGCCACCGATAGAAATCTCTAGCGCGTGACGTGTTTCGGGCATCGGTGGTGTTTTAGCCAACACCGCTGTACTGCCAAACAAACCAAGCAAAACTAACAATAAATAAGCAATTTTTTTCATCGTGAACACCTTAGTAAAAATTAACGAATGATTATTCTAACGGTTTTCATCAATAAAACCATGAGAATAGCTTTGATAATGATTAATACTTCAAGAATTCTTTTAATAAAGTGTAGTAATTAGCAGTTCAATATAGTAGATTTTGCGCCGTGCAATAAATGATTGTACAACACAGTGAGTATTGCAAGTCTTGTAAATACAGGCTAATTAAAACCATAAAGTAATTACTAATCAATTGCTAATACTTAAGCTCATCAATATGACTTTGAAAACAATAGGTGTTTTATGTTATTAAAAAAAGGTTCTACTGGCGAAGATGTCAAAAAATTGCAAGCTAAATTAGGTTTAGGTGCAGACGGTATTTTTGGTGCTGGCACTGAGGCTAAAGTTAAAGAATGGCAAGCGGCTAATGGCTTAGGCGCGGACGGTATTGTGGGCGATAAAAGCTGGGCAAAATTATTTGCCGATGGCGCGGCTCCAGCGGCTGCGGCAAGTGCCGCGCCTGTGGCAATTCCACCTAGCGACTTTAAATTATCAGCTTTGCAAGGTCATATTCCAGATGCGGTAATCGCGCAAATCCCTGACACAGCGGCTAAATTTAACATCACCAATACCTTGCGTTTAGCGCATTTCTTAGCGCAATGCGGACATGAAAGTGGTGGTTTTAAATTTATCAGTGAAAACTTAAATTATTCAGCTGACGGTTTGCAAAAGATTTTTGGCAAATATTTTGATGCCTCAAAAGCAGCCGCTTATGCACGTCAACCTGAAAAAATTGCTTCACGCGTTTATGCCAGCAGAATGGGCAATGGTGATGAGGCCAGCGGTGATGGTTTTAAATATCGCGGTCGTGGTTATATCCAATTAACAGGTAAATCTAACTACACCAATTTTGCTAAATTCATCGGTGAAGATACTGTCGCCAATCCTGATTTAGTTGCCAGCAAATATCCTTTAGCCTCTGCGGCATTTTTCTTTGATAGCAATGGCTTATGGAAATTATGCGATGCGGGTTCAAATGAAGCGGCAGTGACTGCCGTCACTAAACGCGTTAATGGTGGTACGATTGGTTTAGCCGATAGATTAAAACACTTTAAAGAATATTATGCTTTATTAAGCTAATCGTATTACTTTATTGAGAATCATAAAAACCTGTCAGATTTAAAATTTGACAGGTTTTTTTATGAGAAAAACCTTTGTAGATAATAAACTTAGCTTGCTGTGTCTGAATCAGGATTTTCGAGATTATAAGATTTTCAGGATAAATCTTGTGAATCCTGATTCAGACAATAGAATCATTAAAATAAGTAATTGCACGCTTAAAGAAGTTATCGTTTTTCATCTACAAAAAAATAGCACCTTACCATACGGAATTAATACATCATGTTTACTTTTGGTATAGAACACGAAGTGGCTTTTTTAAATAAAGATAATCATTTTGTTGATTGGTCAGTGACTAGTTTTGCAGAATTAAATAAAATTATTAATCAATTACCGTTTTACTCCGATGATTATTCAAGTCTTTATATAGGTGATGCCAAAATCCGCGAAAAACGCTGGTATCTTGAAGGTATTGAAAGGTTTAATAATGAGGGTGACTTTGTCCATTTTGACCCTAAAGGCATAGAAATTAGGACAACTATTCACACTAGTATTTGGAAAACCATTAAAGAATTAAAACAGAGTTTTTCCTTATTGCGTAGTATTACTAAAAATCATGGTTTAACCCCTGTATTAATTAGTTTTAATCCTTATCAAACTCATTATAGTTATCAGCCGCCGCTTAATGCTTATGAATTAGAACTTCGGCAAGACGATAATGGCTATCAAATGGAGCATTTGGCTATGCTCACCTATGGTCCTGATTTAAATATAGGACAACAGGGTTTATCATTTGAAACCTTGCTTGACTTGTCTTATAAATTAATTGCCTATAGTCCTTATATTATTCCTTTTAGTTTTAGCTCACCGTTTTATCAGGGGCAATTATGGCAAGGACGTTCGGTGCGTAGTTTTTTTCGAGCCGCGCAAAGACCTACGGTGCGTCTTTATGTTGATAAAGATACTTGGCTGTCTACTAATAATATGCCGCCGTTTGTTAATTTAGCCAGAATTCCCTCTGAAATAGGTCGCCTTGAATTTAAAGCATTTGATAGTTGCGATAATTTTGTGATTTACGCGGGATTATTGGCTTTATTAAAAGGCTTATTAGTAGATAAAACTTTGAATGAACGGGCAAGTATTGCTGATGCTCAATTATATCAACATGTTGCAAAAGTAGGCTTTGATGATGAGGCAATCGCTTTAAAAGCTAAGCAAATAATAACAGCGGCTGAAACCGCGCTTGGGATTGATGAAGATGCGCAATTATTACAGCCTTTAAAACTCATGTTACAACAAAGACAAACCCCTGCTGATAGTATGATTACTCAATTTCAGGCGACGCATTCAATTAATGCCGTTTTAAAACAAAGTTATTGAGGAATGATTTATCAAATAGTCTTGATAAATTAGCTTGATAGTAATGAAACTATTAAGTTACAGCTTTTTTCAAAAGCATTTAATTACTATCTAAAATTGTGCAGAGTTGATTAATGTAGGGGCAAATTATTATTTGCCCTTAATAACAAATGCTTGTTATCAAAGGGCAAATAGTAATTTGCCCCTACGATTTCATTATTTTTAATTACTGACTAATACCATTATGTCGCAATAGGGCATCAATTTCAGGTTTGCGTCCACGGAATTGAATAAATAAATCCATTGCGTTTTTACTACCGCCTTGCTCTAAGATATTTGTTAAAAACGATTTTCCTGTCGCTTCATCAAAAATACCCTTTTCTTCAAATAAAGAAAAAGCATCGCTTGATAATACCTCAGCCCATTTATAACTGTAATAACCAGCGGCATAACCGCCTGCAAAAATATGGGTGAAACTGTGGGCAAAACGATTAAAAGCAGGTGGTTTTATCACTGCCACTTGAGAGCGGACTTTATTTAAAATCTCATAAATATAACCGACTTTTTTAGGGTCATATTCTTGGTGTAGACGGAAATCAAATAAACTAAATTCTAATTGGCGCACCATACCCATACCTGCTTGGAAATTTTTGGCCTTTTGCATATTATTTAATAATTCAACTGGCAAAGATTCACCTGTTTGATAATGCCCTGAAATTAAACCTAATGCTTGCGCGTCCCAACACCAGTTTTCCATAAATTGGCTGGGCAATTCCACTGCATCCCATTCCACGCCATTAATACCCGACACGCCTAGGTGATTAACTTGGGTAAATAAGTGCTGTGAACAATGTCCAAATTCATGAAATAAAGTAATGACTTCATCATGAGTCAATAAGGCAGGTAATTCAGCTGTCGGCGCGGTGAAATTACAAATTAAATACGCCACAGGCGTTTGCACTACGCCATTAAATTTCTTGCGACCCACGCAATCATCCATCCACGCGCCGCCACGTTTATCGGCTCGCGCATAAAGGTCAACATAAAATTGTCCGCGTAATTGTCCTGTGCTGTCGTGAATTTCAAAAAAACGCACTTGTTCGTGCCAGCGGTCAAAGTCGCTTAGTTCATTAATTTTCATGCCGTAGAGTTTTTCAACAATGGCAAATAAGCCCGATAAAACTTTATCCACAGGAAAATAAGCCTTAACGGCTTCTTCAGATAATTGGTAATGATGCTGGCGCATTTTCTCAGAATAATAATTAAGATCCCACGGATGCACATCAATAATGTCGTGGAATTGTTTAGCATATTCATTGAGTTCAATTAAATCATTACGCGCTTGTCGCCATGATTTATCAGCTAAATCGGTCAAAAAGTCGATAACATCTTGGGGTTTTCCTGCCATTTTGGTGGCAAGCGAGTATTCGGCATAATTATCAAAACCTAAAATCTGAGCTTTTTCATGACGCAAGGTCAAAATCTGCTCCATAATCAAGCTATTATCCCAATGTCCGCCGCCTAATTCTGAGGCTTTAGTGCTGTAGGCTTCGTAAAGTTCGTGGCGCAAATGCCTGTCATCGGCATAAGTGAGTACCGCGTAATAGCAAGGAAATTGCAAGGTTAATAAATAACCCTCTTCACCTTTGCTTTCAGCGGCTTGTTTGGCTTGCGCTAGAGCTGTTTCGGGTAAACCTGCTAAATCGCGTTTATTGTTGACTAGTTTTGTCCAAGCATTGGTAGCATCGAGGACGTTTTCAGCGTATTTGCTGGTTAAGCTGGAGAGTTCTTGTGCGATTTCTTTATAGCGTTGTTTTTTATCTTTTTCTAAGTCAATGCCAGATAAACGAAAATCGCGTAAGGTGTTGCGCAAGATTTTTTGTTGCGCGGTATCGAGTGAAGAAAATTCAGAGCCTTTGAGTATCATCCGATAAGCATGATACAAACGGCGGTTTTGTCCCATTTCGGTGCTGTAATCACTCAGCTTAGGCAAACAAGCATTATAAGCTAAGCGTAATTGTTCATTATTCATCACTGAATTGAGATGACTCACCGCTGACCATGCTTTGTGCAGTCTATCTTCAGCATTGGTGATAGGTTCAACAAGCCCCGCCCAAGTATAATTTTTTTTAGTTTGCAAGCGGTCTTCAACAACAGCGCGTGCTTCGTTTAATAACTGCTCAATAGCAGCTTCTATATGCTCAGGTTTGATGTTGGAAAATTGCGGTAGCGGGGTTTCTTCTAATAAAGGGTTATTCATGGTGTTACTCAAAGCACAAGGATTGGAATGAATGGAGTTTTAAACTTACCGCTTAATTTGCACACTGCTATCAAAAAACACAGCCGTTTTCGATAAGCGGTCGTGCCAAGCACGTTTATCTTTGTCGATTAACATCCACAAAAATCCCAACCCAAAGAAACTCCATGAAATAAGAGCAGTACAGAAACGCAATAAAGCCAAACGCCAGCTAATCGGTTGTTGATTGATGGTTAATACTTTTAATTTCCATGCGCGTAATCCTAAGGTTTGTCCGCCATGCGTCCAAAACCAGCCATAAAAAATAAAGCTAACAATCAGTAAGTAGACAGGATAAAACACCTGTTGATGGGTAAAAGCTTGCCCCGCATTAAAAGGGAGCAGTAGAGCGGTTGCTAAAAACAGCACCGCGATTAGCAATAAAAAGTCATAAAGCATTGCCGCTAAACGACGGAAAAAACGAGGGGTTTGCCCTGAGGTGATTTGCGACATTAGCGGCAAGCTGCGTGGCAAAACGGATTAATCTTTGAACAAAGACAATTTTTGTCCAAAATACATACACATCGCCATTAACGCGCCCAGCATTAACAACGAAAACACAAAAGGCGGTCTGTGAAATAACAGAATGCCAAAATCAGTGACAAACAAGCTAGTTAATAGCGGTTGGTCAATTAACGCATTAAGAATTTTTTTAAACATAAATAATCCCACCAAATATAACTTATTAATTATTAAAATATTTTAAAGCCTCGCGCCGTAAGCGTTGCTTTGACTAAAAGACATAAGCCACTGATTTTCTGTCGTTAATGGTATCGCTGTACCACTTAACTTAAAGCAAACCATCCACTGTCTATTTTACTCACTTGCCAAACATTCAATGTGTTATTTTGAGCTATCGCTTAAGTTTTCATTGCTCGCGATTTAACACATTTACTGTTGGGGTAATTTTAACAGCGTGAGCTTTATTTTGCTAAAATTTAAAAGCAATAAGAGCTGTTATTGCGCCGTCTACATCCCGTTGCCAAAGTGTAGAGTTTTATACAATTTAAGCCTAAACAACTATCGATTTAGGTTCACAACTTTATCGCTGATTAGGCATTATTTAAATTACTCTGTTTGAATTTTCACACCTTCAAATATTAGTGAGTCTCCATTATCATTAATATTATTTACCTTGTCGGTTTTGTAAGTGAAATTAACAGCCAATGAGTTGTGTTTTATTAAAGATTTTTTATTTATCATAATACGAGCTGAATTGCTCTCATTGCCTTCCACTAAAGTAGTGCTAACAACATCGGCATAATCAGATAATGTTAAAGAACTAGCATTAATTCTAATATTACCTGCATAATCTGTACCCACACCTATTCCCACACCACCGCTTGAAGTAAAAGAAATTGTAAGAATGGGTTCATTATTAGGATAAATAATTCTGTTATAACAATTGCCATTGTTTATAGGTTGGTTATTTGTATTTATCAAGAGTTCTTTGGCAAGGATAGTAACATTGCTATGATAATTATTAATACTACCGCTATCAATAACCACGTCATGCCTAGATGTTAAAGATAATTCATTTTGATGTTCAAGATTTAAATCTACATGATCAACTCTAATATCGCCACTCAAATTATTTAAAAAATCATTTTGTTGCGCAATCGTTAAAGAACTGTCTTTTGTAGCATCAGGAAACATTAAACCATTGCCTTGCTCTTCATTATAATTAACAGTGCTTACATGAAACGTTGCTGGCACATCAATTTTTGCGCCTCCTCCAAAAAAGATACCCGCAGGATTAATAAAATAAAAATTAGCATTTTTAATACTAGATATTAATGTTCCATTAATACGAGAAACCTCGCCGCCCGTCACTCGACTAATGACATTTTTTAAATGATTACCTCCTTGAAATATAACTGCCTCACCTGTATTAATATCAAAGCTTTTAAAGCTATGAAAGAGATTATGATTTAAAGTTGTCCCCATGTCTTGATTATTTATTAGTTTTGTTGCAACAAGTCTAATTGAAAAAACTATGCGAGTTATTTTTGAATACAAAAAAACCCGCCAAGTCTTGCGACTTGCGGGTTTTTTATTGTTATTACGTTTTAATCTGGTGGAGGCGGCGGGACAGTAACCCCACTACTTTCGTAATGGACTGGACTATTCCTTCATCTGGCAAATATAGTCACTGCAACTATTTTTAACCAGAGGGGTGTGTTTATGGAAGATATTTATATCTGCAAAAAAGCAAAAATTCTCCCATCCTAGTGATTCTTATGAACTTATCACTTAGAACTCTATAAGTCTCTAGCGAGCTTACGGGTTTCCCCTTCACCCGACGGCGTTGGCATACATTGTTATGCTTAGCTTTCACCGTTTGAACACCCTTTTCACATAAGTATCACTACTTATGGCAACTATTTTATTAATCGAACCCGCGTCCGTAAGCACTCCGCCACAAGGTCTACATGCTTATCTCAACGTTAGATTTAGCTCATGATTTCCCGTTGAGCGGGGGAATGCACTTGCGATTCTGTAAAGTTTTAGCGCGTCCACACCAGACAGATTTCAGCGCGATCTTATGTAAATGACCTCTGAACGTCTAGCAAGCTAAACTCCACCCGCATAAGCACAGATGGTCAGAGGAATGGAGGCCGTTGTTAAGCGGCGAGAGCCATTGAGTAGTTTTCGTCGTTTGCGAATACTTAGTTTCTGTAGGATTTACGAGGTATACAGTCCTCGACATGCACTCTAGGTTTCGCTACCCACGTCGAAGCCAGGTCGCCCCCGTGAGACCTTATAGTCTACTGCATAAGCGCCATTGTGACTATATTTTTAGCAATATTTTTTAATCAATCTGTTTTAACAGCTTTGTGTCTTCAAGCATGTGATGCTATTGTACAATTACACATTTTTAACAAACTAAGCTATTAATTCTATGCCCTCTTTTGACATTATTTCTGAATTTGATTCGCACGAAGCCACTAATGCCGTTGACCAAGCCAGTAAAGAAGTGGATACCCGCTTTGATTTTAAAGGCACACAATCAAGTTTTAATTTAAATTTAAACGACAATAAAATTGTTATGGAGTCCGAATCGACTTTTCAATTGCAACAAATGTTTAGCATTTTATGCACTAAACTCAGTCGGCGCGGCATTGATATTAGTTGTATTGAAACGGGTGAGGCTAAAGGTAGTGGTCGTTTAATGCGTCAAGAAATTACTTTAAAACAAGGGATTGACAGCGTTTTAGCTAAAAAAATTGTCGCTTTAATTAAAGAAAAGAAACTTAAAGTTCAAGCCGCGATTCAAGGTGAAAAAGTGCGCGTGACAGGTAAAAACCGTGATGATTTGCAAGCCACTATTGCTATGATTCGCGAAGCTAAATTAGAACAACCTTTGCAGTTTGATAATTTTAGGGATTAATGAATAACTCATCGATATTCATATTATTTATTAAAAGCAGTAGAGACGTTGCACCGCAACGTCTTTATCACCTTAATAAATTATGTAGCTATTTTTTAATTATTTTATTAAGCCTATTTTCTAATCTAGCCATTGCTAATCAGCAAACCGCGCAAATTAAAACGATTAGTACCACTATTGAAAATAAGCAATACACCTTATCGGCTGATTTAAATTATGCGTTAAGTGCTGAAGTTAAAGATGCTTTGCAAAATGGTGTGCCATTATTTTGGCAAGTGCAAATAAAAATCCAACAAGCGCGACCTTTATCTTTATTGTGGCATAAAACCTTGCGTGAATTTGACTTGCGTTATCGTTTGCAATATCACGTTTTATTAAATATGTATCGGGTTAATAATGAAACTACAGGCGAAGTGGCTAATTTTTCCACTTTACCTGCGGCATTAGATTTAATGGCAACCTTGCGTCATATACCCTTAATTGCCATTGAAAAAGTGGCCGCTAATAGACCTAGTTTTATTGCACTTAAAATCAATTTTGACCGTAACGCATTACCGCTACCCCTGCGACAAACTACTTATCTTGATACTCAATGGTATCTTTCCAGCGACTGGACACAATGGCAACTCAGCGAATAAAACCCCCGATTAATCTCACTGTGTTAGTGCTGTTTGCTTTGATTTTATTATCATTGCAATTAATGAGTTCTGCCACGCAAGCCTCCTCAGAATTAAGTGAATTATATTCGTGGTTATTGGTAATTAATGGCTTAGGTTCAGTGGTATTACTGGCTTTAGTTGGAGCCAATATTGTCACCTTAACGCGGCAATTAAAAAAACGCGAAGCAGGTTCAAAACTCACCACGCGCATGGTGTCGCTGTTTGTGTTATTGGCTTTAGCCCCAGCCGCGATTGTGTTTTATTTTTCGATGCAGTTTTTACATCAAGGCATTGATAGCTGGTTTAATGTTGAAATTGACAGGGCAATGGAAGACGCGCTCGAACTCAGTCAAACCTCGCTAGACCAACGTTTGCGCTGGCACACTAAACAAACCGAGCAACTCAGTGAAAGTCTCAGCACTACAACCGATAGTACCGCCGCCGCTGATTTAGAAGTGTTACGCAATACCGCTGAAGCCGCTGAAATGACTTTGTTTTCACATCAAGGTCGGATTATTGCCTCCAGCAGTAGTAATCCTAGCGATATTTTACCCAGCTTGCCCGATGAACATATCTGGCTACAACTCAGACAAAACGGACACTACGCCGCACTGACTCCTTTACGCAATGATGAGTTAATGGTGCGGGTGATTGTTAGCGAAAAAACCGCGCAACCCCGCTATCTGCAAGCCCTATATCCTGTGCCTGTACGCATGACTGATTTAGCCGATTTTGTGGAATTTGCTTTCGTGCGTTATCAAGAAATGAATTATTTGCGCCACTCATTGCGGCTGAGTTTTTCGTTAGTGTTATCGCTGGTGTTATTGATGAGCTTACTCGCGGCGATTTGGATTGCGTTTATTAGCATTCGCAATATTGTCGCGCCTGTGAAAGCTTTGGTGAAAGGCACACAAGCGGTGGCTTCGGGGCATTACGACCAACAATTGCCTGTGATTGCCCAAGACGATTTAGGTTTTTTAGTGGAATCGTTTAACGAAATGACCCAACGCATTGCACGGGCGCGAGATGAAACAAGGCTCGCAGGCGTGGAAGTGGAAAATCAACGCGCTTATTTAGAAACTATTCTGGCAAATCTTACCGCTGGGGTGATTAGTTTTGATGCCGACCATCGCATTCGCACTGCCAATCAAGCCGCTTATAAAATTTTTCATATTGAAACAGACCAATTTATTGGACAAACCCTGTTAGAACTCGCAGAACATTATTGCGAACTTGCAGAGCCATTAAAAGCGATTCAGCGTTTATTAGAGCAAGCCGATACTATCTGGCAACAACGCTTAGCCTTTTTAGGTGCAAACGGACGACAAGAACTCTTATGCAGAGGAACGCCGCTGTTTACTGCCAAATCTAGTCGTGCTGGCGCGGTGATTGTGTTTGATGATGTTACCGACTTAATTCAAGCCCAAAAAAATGCCGCTTGGGGAGAAGTGGCGCGGCGGTTAGCGCATGAAATTAAAAATCCGCTCACGCCTATTCAATTATCTGCTGAGCGATTGCAACACAAACTTGCCGATAAACTTGCCGAAAATGATGCCGCCATGTTGCAACGCTCAACGCAAACCATTGTGCAACAAGTGGAAGCCATGAAAGAAATGGTGGATGATTTTTCTGAATATGCAAAATCGTCTAAAAAACAAACTAGCGCAATTAATTTGCCTAATTTAATTCAAGAAGTATTAGCCTTATATACCGCAAGACGCACCATTCAATTTAATACGCATTATGAAAGTGATGATTTAATGATTCAAGCCGACCCCATTAGTATGCGTCAGGTATTACATAATTTAATTAAAAATGCGATTGAGGCAATAGAGATTGAGGGTATTATTGATATTACTCTGCATAGAATACAAAAGAATAATACTAATTTTATTGAAATTGCCCTATATGATAATGGCGCGGGTATTAAAGAAGAGCAATTAGAGCGTATTTTTGAACCTTATGTGACGACTAAAGCTAAAGGCACAGGTTTAGGATTGGCAATTGTTAAAAAGATTATTGAAGAACACGGTGGCGCAATTTGGGTGGATACCAAACGCAATATTGGCGCGGGGTTTATTATTCAATTACCAGCGGTTTGAAAATATTAAATAGCAAATAAAAAAGCCCGATAATAATCAATATTACCGGGCTTTTTATTGATTGAAAAACCGAAGTTTAATTACTGCGTTTTCTTAATCTATCTAAGACTTGCAATTGCATCATCGCTTGAATTAACTGCGCTTGCGCTTGAGCATAATCAAGTTTACCTGATTTATCAGCCAAGGCTTCTTCGGCTTTCGCTTTTGCCGCGAGTGCCGCCGCTTCGTCAATATCTTTGGCTCTGATTGCAGTATCTGCCAGAATGGTGACCAAGTGCGGTTGTACTTCTAAAATACCACCTGAGATATAGAAAGGATGCTCTTCCTTGCCTTCAGTTTTAACACGCACTTCACCCGGTTTTAACTTAGTGATTAAGGGTGCGTGACGTGGTGAAATACCCACCTCACCCATTTCCGCAGGTGCGAACACCATTTCGGCTAAACCAGAAAATATTTCGTTTTCCGCACTTACGATGTCTACATGAACTGACATGGTCATTGTTTTTACCTAAAAGTTACGCCGCTTTCATGGCTTTGGCTTTTTCTAACACTTCATCGATTGTACCGACCATATAGAACGCTTGTTCTGGAATATGATCGTATTCACCGCTAATAATGCCTTTAAAGCCAGCGATAGTGTCAGCCAGTGAAACGTATTTACCGGGTGAACCTGTAAATACTTCAGCCACGAAGAATGGTTGTGATAAGAAACGTTGCATTTTACGCGCTCTAGCCACGATTAATTTATCCTCTTCTGATAATTCATCCATGCCTAAAATCGCAATAATGTCGCGCAATTCTTTATAACGTTGCAAAGTACCTTGTACTTTACGCGCTACGTCATAATGTTCTTGACCAATAACTAATGGGTCTAACTGACGGCTGGTTGAATCTAATGGGTCAATCGCTGGATAGATACCCAATTCTGCAATTTGACGTGACAATACCACGGTCGCGTCTAAGTGAGCAAAAGTAGTCGCAGGTGATGGGTCAGTCAAGTCATCGGCTGGTACATAAACCGCTTGAATTGAGGTGATAGAACCTGTTTTGGTTGAAGTAATCCGTTCTTGTAGAACGCCCATTTCTTCAGCCAATGTAGGCTGATAACCTACCGCAGACGGCATACGACCCAATAACGCCGATACTTCAGTACCCGCTAAGGTATAACGGTAAATGTTATCCACGAAAAATAACACGTCACGACCTTCGTCACGGAAATACTCCGCCATCGTCAAACCTGTCAACGCAACGCGCAAACGGTTTCCAGGTGGCTCATTCATCTGACCATAAACTAACGATACTTTATCGATAACGTTTGAATCTGTCATTTCGTGATAGAAATCGTTACCTTCACGAGTCCGTTCACCCACGCCCGCAAATACTGAATAACCACTGTGTTCAATAGCGATGTTACGGATAAGTTCCATCATGTTGACGGTTTTACCCACACCCGCGCCACCAAACAAACCCACTTTACCACCCTTAGTGAAAGGGCAGACCAAGTCGATAACTTTAATGCCTGTTTCTAATAATTCATTAGCGGCGGCTTGTTCAGCATAGCTGGGAGCTTCGCGGTGAATACCCCATTGTACTTTTTCGCCGATAGGGCCTTTTTCGTCAATGGGTTGACCCAAGACGTTCATAATACGACCTAAGGTTTCTTGACCTACGGGTACTGAGATAGGCGCGTTAGTGTTATTAACCACTAAGCCTCTGCTCAAACCATCGGTAGAACCCATAGCAATGGTTCTAACAACACCATCACCTAATTGTTGTTGTACTTCTAATACTAAGTCTTTGCCTTCTACGATTAAGGCATCATAGACTTTTGGCAAGTCTTCGCGTGAAAACTCCACGTCAACGACCGCGCCAATAATCTGAACGATTTTACCCGAACTCATTTAGTGTCCCCTTTTGTTTGATTCGTTTTGCTTAAACGGCTGCAGCACCAGCAACAATTTCTGAAATTTCTTGCGTGATAGCGGCTTGTCTGGCTTTGTTATAGACCAGTTGCAATTCTTTGATGAGGTTGCCAGCATTATCTGACGCGCTCTTCATTGCCACCATTCGCGCTGCTTGTTCACAGGCATTATTTTCAACCAAGCCTTGATAGACGATGGATTCAACATAGCGAGTCAACAAATGCTCTAACACTTCTTGTGCATCGGGTTCATAAATATAATCCCAATGACCGCTTAAGCTTTCATCCAATTCACCCGCTACTACAGGCAATAATTGTTCAACCGTAGGACGTTGTGTCATGGTATTAACAAATTCATTGCTTGCCACATACAAAGCATCAATTTTGCCTTGTGCGTAAGCGTCTAACATGATTTTGATAACACCGATAATATCGTGTAAATGCGGCGCGTCACTGAGTTTGGTCACTTGACCGACTAAGTTGACTTTTAAATTGCTGAAAAAACCAGAGGCTTTACCGCCAATCGCACAAACATCCACTTCAATAGAAGCCTTGTCCCATTGTGAGAGTTGGGTGAGGGTTTTTCTAAATAAATTAGAATTTAAACCACCACACAAGCCTCTATCAGAACTAATGACAATAACACCTATCCGTTTAACGTCACGTTGCACTAAAAAAGGATGTTTGTATTCTGGGTTAGCATGAGCTAAGTGCTTAATGATACGACCTATTTTTTTAGAATAGGGACGTGTCGCCTGCATTCGGTCTTTGGTTTTACGCATTTTACTGGCCGCAACCATTTCCATGGCGCGGGTAATTTTTTGCGTATTTTTAATACTGCCGATTTTGGTGCGTATCTCTTTACCAACAGCCATAATAAGGCCTCACCAAGTATGCGTTTTAACGAAGGTCTCAATAGCCGTTCTAATACCGCTACTAATATCGTTATTAAAATCGCCTGTCGTATTAATCGTGTTCATGAGTTCAGATTGCTCTGATTTCATGTACGCTTGCAGTGCCGCTTCAAAATCAAGCACTTTATTCACTTCAATGCTGTCAAGGAAACCTTCGTTAGCAGCAAATAAAGACACTGCCATTTGAGCCACTGACATCGGTGAGTATTGATTTTGTTTCATCAACTCGGTAACGCGTTGACCGCGTTCGATTTGTTTACGCGTTGCTTCGTCTAAGTCTGAGGCAAACTGAGCAAAAGCCGCTAATTCGCGGTATTGCGCTAAGTCTAAACGAATACCACCGCCTAACTTTTTGATGATTTTAGTCTGTGCCGCGCCAC
Organism: Methylococcaceae bacterium; assembly: GCA_049296695.1. Lineage (GTDB taxonomy): Bacteria > Pseudomonadota > Gammaproteobacteria > Methylococcales > Methylomonadaceae > UBA10906. Next base: position 72,089 of record JBAQSX010000183.1, read on the forward strand.
CTACGCGTGATACTGACAAACCTGCGTTCACCGCTGGACGAATACCTGAGTTGAACAAGTTACTTTCTAAGAAAATCTGTCCGTCAGTAATCGAAATTACGTTAGTGGGAACGAATGCTGATACGTCACCGCCTTGGGTTTCAATAATCGGCAAAGCAGTCAACGAACCTGTTTTACCTTTTACTCTGCCACCTGTGAGTTTTTCAACTTCATCGGCGTTAATGCGTGAGGCTCTTTCTAATAGGCGTGAATGCAAATAGAACACGTCCCCTGGGTACGCTTCACGACCGGGTGGACGACGTAATAATAATGACACTTGACGGTAAGCCCATGCTTGTTTGGTCAAATCGTCATAAATAATCAATGCGTCTTCGCCACGGTCTCTAAAGAATTCACCCATCGCGCAACCTGTATAAGGTGCGATGAATTGCAGAGCCGCTGATTCAGAAGCAGAAGCGACTACGATAATGGTGTGATCCATCGCGCCGTGTTCTTCTAATTTGCGTACTACGTTAGCAATAGATGAACGTTTTTGTCCGATTGCCACATAAATACATTTAATGCCAGTGCCTTTTTGATTGATAATCGCGTCAACGGCAATGGCAGTTTTACCTGTTTGACGATCGCCGATAATCAACTCACGTTGACCACGACCCACAGGAATCATCGCGTCAATAGATTTCAAACCTAATTGTACAGGTTGGTCAACCGATTGACGGGCAATAACACCCGGAGCGATTTTTTCAATCGGTGAGCTTTCATTGGTATCAATCGCGCCTTTACCGTCAATAGGATTACCTAATGCGTCAACTACACGACCCAATAAAGCTTCACCGACAGGCACTTCTAAAATTCTGCCTGTGCATTTTACGGTGTCACCTTCAGAGATATGCTGATACGCGCCTAATACCACCGCGCCCACAGAATCTCTTTCAAGGTTTAAAGCCATACCAAAAGTATTGCCAGGGAATTCTAACATTTCACCTTGCATCGCCTCAGATAGACCATGAATTCTTACAATACCGTCAGTTACACTGACTACAGTGCCTTCAGTATGCGCTTCGGCACTTAAGTCGAAGGTTTCGATCTTCTTTTTAATCAGATCACTTATTTCAGATGGGTTTAATTGCATGTGCTGTTTCTCACTTTACTGTAGAGCCTTACGCATCTGTTGAAGCTGGCCTCTAATAGAACCGTCAATAACTCGGTCGCCTGCGCGTACCAAAACGCCGCCAATTAATGACTCGTCTACGTTAATAGACAAATTGACTTTTCTGCCTAGCGTTTTTTCCAGCGTGGTTGCAAAATCTTGTTGAGCCTCTGAAGAGAAAGGATAGGCAGTCGACACATCAACATCAACATAACCTTCCGCATTTGCCTTGTAAGCTTCAAAAAGCGTAGCGATAGTCGTTACTAAAGTAAGTTTTCCGTTATGCGCTAATAATTTCAGCAAGTTTTCACTTTCTGCGCTGACTTGCCCTTGGCAAATATCCAACAACAACGCCAAAACAGTTTGTTTACCTATTTTGGGATTATCAATAATGCTATCGAGCGCGTCACTACTGAGAACAGTAGCCAAAAAAGCGAGGTCTTTTGACCATTGCTCAGTGCTATCGGTTTCTTGGGCTCTTTTAAAGACTGCCGCCGCGTAAGGTCGTGCTAATGTTTGCGTGTCGCTCATTATGCTTAACCCAATTGATTAGAGACGTTGCTAATAATGGCTTGATGCTTGTTAGCATCAATTTCAGCACCCAGAATTTGTTCAGCGGCGCGAAGAGCCAATGTTGCCACTTCTTGACGCAAGCCTTCTTTAGCTTGTTGAATTTCTTGTTCAATTTGCGCTTTAGCTGCCAAAATCAAGCGTTCGCCTTCTTTTTTAGCATTTTCTTTTGATTCTTCAACAATCTCGTTAGCGCGTTTTTGTGCTAAGTTGACAATTTCGGCTGATTGTTCTTTTGCCGCTTTTATCTCACTGATTGCTATTTTTTCAGCGCGGATAATTTCTTCTTGACCTTTTTCAGCGGCTGCTAAGCCTTCCACAATTTTCTTTTTGCGTTGTTCTAAAGAATCAAATAAAGGCGGCCAGATGTACTTCATGGTAAACCATACCAGAAGTGCAAAAGTAATCATTTGTCCAATCAGAGTAGCATTGATACTCACGATGCGTTCCTCTTGTTGCTATTAAAAGTTAAGACAGCAAACTAACCTGCTGCCGCCGCTTGTACTGCAGACAAGAACGGATTGGCGAAAGTAAAGAATAATGCCAAACCAACACCAATCATGGTTACCGCGTCCAAAAGACCTGCAACGATGAACATTTTAACTTGTAACATAGGAACCATTTCAGGTTGACGCGCCGCGCCTTCTAAGAATTTGCCACCTAATAAACCAAAACCGATAGCAGTTCCTAACGCGCCTAAACCTAGCACTAAACCTACTGCGATAGCTGTCATACCTTGTACGTCAGCAATTAATCTTGCAATTTCCATGAAACCTCCAAACGTGTATTAAATTATAAAACTGTTGAATTAATGGTCTTCGTGCGCCATGCTCAAATAAACAATGGTTAATACCATGAATATGAACGCCTGAAGGGTAATAATTAAAATATGAAACACTGCCCAAGGGAAACTCAATATTGGTTGAATATACCAAGGCAATAAGGCAATCAAAATAAAAATTAATTCACCCGCATATAAGTTACCAAATAACCGTAATGCTAATGAAATGGGTTTTGCTAAATATTCCACAAAATTGAGCAAAAGATTAAAAGGCATTAATGCCCAATGGTCAAAGGGGTGAAATAATAATTCTTTAGAAAAATTAATAGGGCCTTTTATTTTCAAGTTATAGAAAATAATTAAGCAAAATACCGTCATCGATAAAGCAAAAGTGGCATTTAAATCGGTACTCGGTACAACGCGCAAATAATCCATACCCATTAGCGAACCAATTAATGGAAAAATATCCACGGGAAATAAATCCATAAAATTCCACAGAAATACCCAGCAGAATATGGTTAATGCCAAAGGTGCAATTAATTTATTATGACCATGAAAACTGTCTTTGACTTGTTGGTCAACAAATTCAATTAACATTTCTACAAAATTTTGCGCCAAGCTAGGAACACCTGCGGTTGCTTTTTCAGCGGCGGTTTTGAAAAACCAAACAAATAAACCACCTAAAACGGCTGAAAAAAACAGCGTATCAAGATGCAATGTCCAAAAACCCGAACCGACATGTAGCGGGGTTAAATGGTGAATAATATAGCCTGTTGCACCTTCAGCGGCATGAGTTTCAGTAGCCATTGTTCCTCTCTTTAAATAATAAATGTTAGCGCAATAATAACGCAAACCAAAAAATCGATAGTGCGCTGATATAACCAATTAATAAGGGCATAATCATGATACTTTGCATTTGAAAAATAAGCATAAATAAAGCAAGCGTTACAATTAATTTAACTGCTTCACCTGTATAAAAATTATTTAGTATTTTTCTCGCATCAGAACTTTTATTTTTTTGTATTTTTAATGCTAAATACAAATTAGGAATAAATGCCGCCATTCCACCTAAAGCCGATGATTTTGCCTCCTGCCATCCTTGTAATAACACAAAAATAACAGCCACCATGATAACCAATAGTATTTGGTAACTGAGAATTTTACTGACAGTCGATATTTTTTCCGCTGTCATCGTATAACTCCGCACTCAAAAACTCATAAATTTTAGCAAAAAAGCTTTCTTAAGGCAAGGTTAAGAATTAAACGCTCAAGCTTAATTGTTATGTAGCAGACAATCCTTAAGTTTGACACCGCTTTTTTGTCGCACACATCTAATCACAAATTTTAAAAAACCTATGATTAATAAAGCAATTTATTTGTTGTTTGTAATTAAAAACACTCGCGGCTCTGTATTTAGCAGGAATAATGCCATAAAAAAGCGTTAAGCGTTTAAAAACTTGCACACTTGTTCAACAAAAGCCGCAGGTTGTTGCACATGTAGCCAATGTCCAGCACCTGCAATGGCAGTAAATTGTGCGTTAGGAAATAAAGCATAAGACGCTTCTTTGACATAAGTCGAATCGCCACCTTTAAGAAACAATGTTTTTCCCAAATAAGGCGTTAAATACGCAGTATCAGGAAAAGCAACAATATTGCTGGCGGTTTGTTTGAAAATATCCAAATCAATACGCCAACTATAACGCCCTTCAATTAATATTAAATTCTGCAATAAAAACTGCCGATAACTCAGTTCAGTAATTAAAGGGGCTAAATAATCATCGGCTTGTTTGCGACTATTGATTTCATCAACAGGCAAAGTTTTTAAATTATCTAATAGATTATCAAAACTATGCACATAACTAATAGGCGCAATATCGGCAATAATTAGTTTATCCATTTTATTGGGATAATTAAGCGCGAACCACATGGCAGTTTTACCGCCCATGCTATGACCTAATAAATTAACTTGTTCTAAATGATGCTGATTGATAAATACCAATAAATCTTGTGCCATTGCTGCATAATCCATGATTTCATCATGTGGTGACGCGCCATGATTTCTGCAATCAGGCACATAAACATGAAAATCCTGAGCGAGTTTTTGGGCTATTTGTCGCCAATTACGCGAAGAAGCAAAAAAACCATGTAAAATAATTAAAGGCGGTTTAGTAGTATTACCCAATTCTTCAAAGGCTAAATTAACGGTATTCATTAAGCAAAACCTTCAAAAATAAGTCCCATAACGCCACCAAAAACGCCGCCCCAAACCACTAACCAACCTAAATGTTCACGAATAATGGCTTGTACCATTTCTTTAACTAATTGCGGGGTTAATTCACTTAAACGTTTATCAATCACAATTTCAATTTTACTGACAATATCTTCGCTAATTTTATGGGCATTTAAACCTTGTTGCAGTGCAGATTTAAAAGTATCGGCATTGACCATATCAATTAAACTACTACGCATTTTTTCAATAAATGGCTCTTTTAAAGGGGCTAATGCTTCAACACCACCCATCATTAATAACATACCGCCAAAAGACGATTCCATAATCGATGATACTAAACCTTGATAAAACTTATCGTAATCCACCGCCTCCAATAAAGGTGTGATATTCAATAAGCTACTACCTTGCTGTTCTTCAGTTTCAATAAATTGTTCAATATTGTTAATGGTAAAAAACTGCTCCATCATCAATTGTTTAATTGAGGCTTTAAATTCTTCAAAGCGTTCGGGAATTACCCCAGAGCCATATAAAAACGGTACTTTTTCAAATAACATATAAACCGCAAGCCAATTAGTCACCGCGCCTGATAGGGCAAAAAAACCAATAGTTTTAATTAATTGGGCTTGAAATAGAACGCCTACTAAGGTGATAGCTAAGGCAATAATAGTGCTAGCAGAACTTTTGTTTGCAAATAGAGTATTCATGATTGTTTAAGCGTAGTTTTATAAGGCGACTATTCTAACAACAAAGCGGTATTGGCGACTAATACAACACGCACTTGCTTTTTAACCAAGTGTTCCCATAATGTGGCACTCAAGATACCAGTGAAAGCTAAATTGCGCTAACAAATAAGCAAGATACAATTTCAACTTGCTTTAAAACTCAACTTGTAACGATAATATTTATTTGCTTTATGAGCGACTATGATAGGATTAAAAGAAATAATTTTTTATGGCGAGTTTAACAATGACTAAAACAACTCCTAAATCAGTGACTAAGACGGTAGTCACCCAAGCAGTTGAAACTGATGGTGATGATGATGACATCTTTGAAGGTGGTGACTATGTGGCATTGCCCGATAGTCTCGAAGAAGAAACTATAAAACGTGATGCGCGCAGAAAAATTGAAATCTATTGGGAAAAAAAGCAATTAAAGGAACAATTTGAAGATTTTGATGAATCTGAATTTGGTTTTTAAGCGGTTTTAACATTGGTCAATTTTCAAATAAAGTGTTTCCTTTTAGTGTACACTGCAAAACTGAATACTATATCAAGCAATAAGGCTCTATCAGATTAGCATAGCGTAACCATAGCCTTATGTTTTTATAGTACGAGTTTTATAAAGAAAGCCTAGTTAGGCTACCGCTAGGCTCAAATAACACTTAATCATTTCATATTAGGTGTTTATTTATAAAAATAGTTAAAAACTATTGCGTAGCTCTGATAGTGATGTTTCATTATTTAAAGCGATAATTGATGTGAGCAATCTTGTTAATAAAAGTTATAAAGAGGCAATGCGCCAATGTATCAATTATTGATTAATAATACGCCACTCAATCAAAAAAGCGGTCGTCAACAAAGCGTGACAGCCGCTTTTTTTTGCCAGTGGTTTTGCATTTAATTCAAGTGAGGAGGAACAACACAATGAAAACATTTAAAAAACTCTTAAACGATTTTCTTATCGGTATTTTTGCGGTAATTCCCATTGTGATTATTTTACAAATTATTATCTTTGTAGAATCAATGGTCTCTAATTTGTTTCAAATAGTCTATGGTTTTGCCGATAGTTATTTATATACCTCACTGGTTTTTATTATCAGTGCGGCATTATTTATATGGATAGGTCAAACCATTGTTAAACAAGGCGGTTCTTTCATTATTAAAGTGTTTGATGTTATTATTGAAAAAATCCCTTTTTTAAATACTATTTATCGGGTATCTAAGAAAGTATTGGATATGTTTTTATCACGCGATCAAAAAATCGCTAAAGAAGTGGTTTATGTCGAATACCCCAAAGAAGGTATTTGGGTACCTGCTTATGTGACTAATCGTTATGAGAATAAATGCGTATTATTTATTCCCACTTCACCCAATCCAACCTCAGGTTTTACGGTAATTGTTGATAAAAATAAAACCATTGCTTCAACGATGAATATTGAAGAGGCGACCAGTTTTATTGTCAGCGTGGGCGTGGATTATACTAAATCATCTGAAATGAAAGGATTAGAGTAATGATGAAGTTTTTAGTGCTGTTGGTATTTATTTTTATAAATACAGGCTGTAGTGAAAAAGCACCAGAAAACCAAACTACAACCGTTACTAAGCCTGAGATATTAAAAACACAATTGGAAACTTTAGATAAGGCAAAACAATTACAAGCCGATGCTAAAGTAGATGCCGCAGGGCAACAAGAAAAAATCGATGAATTAACTAAATGAAAGTTAATAGAGGTATTTTATTAATGCCTCTATTTAATTTAAGCTTGATAAATTCCGCCTAAAATAACGGCTTGATTCGCACCCGTCACCTCAGGCAAATTACCTGTTAAATGACATAGGGTTTGCCGTGCCAACCACGCAAATGCCACAGCTTCAACATAATCAGGCTGTACGCCATAGTATTCAGTAGAATTTATAGGGCAGTTTAATTGCCCCGCTAATAATTCCAATAAATAATCATTATGCACGCCACCACCACAAATAAGAACCCGCTGGGTATTAGGCGCGTGTTGTTTAATCGCATTGGCAATACTGATTGCCGTTAGTGCGCTTAAGCTTGCCTGAATATCTTCAGGTTTATAGGTCGTTAAATTAGTTTTATTTGCCAGCCATGCCAAAGAAAAATATTCTTTACCCGTACTTTTAGGCGGTAACTCAGAGAAATAAGCATCTTGTAGCCAATATTGAACTAATGCCTTGTCAATTGTCCCCATTCTAGCCCACGCACCATGCGCATCATAACTGAGTAGGCGGTGTTGCCAACTCCACAAATCCATCAAAGTATTCCCCATACCCGTATCAAAACCAATCACAGACTGAGCATTATTGGCAGTTAATATCGTAACATTAGCAATGCCACCGATGTTTACAATACAACGGTCTTCTTGCGCGTCACTAAAAACCGCTTGATGAAATGCAGGTACTAAGGGTGCGCCTTGCCCACCTGCGGCAATATCACGCCGCCGAAAATCAGCAATAGTAGTAATACCTGTGCGCTCAGCAATCACATTAGCATCGCCAATTTGCAAAGAAAATGGATAGCGATTATTAGGGTCGTGATAAATAGTTTGTCCGTGACTACCAATGGCTTTAACGCTTTTAGCAGGTATATCAGCTTTAATTAATAATTCATTCACCACTTGTGCAAACAATAAACCTAAGTGCGTATCCATAGCACCATAGTGTGGCAATAAAATTGCTTGATTTACCGCGCTAAGTTGTTGCAGAGCCTGTTTGAGCGTATCACTAAAGGGCAAGTAATGCGTTGCGACTAGTTTTATTTCATGATGAGAAAAGTCAACCAATGCGGCATCAATACCATCAAGGCTAGTGCCAGACATAAGACCAATATACAATTCGGACATAATTAAATTAGAGAGGGTTCATTAATAAGACTGCAATGTGTTTTAATCTGATACTAATTGTGCATATATTTTACAACATTTTTACCTTAATATATTATATATTATATATTATATATTATATATTATATATTATATATT